>JBARBN010000051.1:0-4871 GCA_049793155.1 Nitrospirota bacterium | reverse complement strand
CTATGCCGGCGCGGTCCTTACTTCGATCCTCGCGATGGGATCAAAGGAATGGGCGGTGACCCTGCCGGCGCTCCTGATGCTCTACGATTATCTGTTCATTGCCGAGGGGAAGGTTCGCGTCGTCGCCGCCAGATGGATGGTGTACGTTGCAATTGCCCTTACTTGCACCATCGTATTGCGACATCTGGATCTTTTTGCCGCGTCAAACACAGGCGCCGGTATAGGTTTTAATATTTCAACAACGTCGGGTATCACCGCGAACACCTTTTGGCTTACCTCTCTCAACGTTATCTGGACCTACATCAGGCTTCTGTTTCTGCCGATCCACCAGAACCTTGATTATGATTATCCCATTGCAAAAACTTTGTTCGAGTTCCCGACATTCCTTTCATTCGTAGGCCATATTGCGGTCATGAGCGCGGCATTCTGGCTCTACAAAAAGAAGGGATGGCTCTTGATCCCCTTTGGCGTCGCCTGGTTCTACATCGGTCTGTCGCCAGTCCAGAGCTTTGTGCCGATCATCGATGTTGTCTTCGAGCATCGCCTCTACATGCCGTCGATCGGGTTTTTCCTTGCGTTTGTCGTCGCGTACGAAGGAATCTTCGGGTGGTGGGATGCAAGGGCCGCCCTGAAGAAGGTCAAGGCGGCATAAATATTACTCATAACGCACCCTAAAGGGTGCAGCTACCTCCTGAAAGAACAATACGTTGTCATTTGGTAGGCGCAGGCTTTAGCCTGCGATATATTTTCACAGCCCCTCACGACTGCTCAAAAAAGACAGCGTATCCGCTGCTGTCCTTTCCCAGGTAAAGGTCCCGGCCCTCAAAATGCCAGCCTCGATGAGCTTCATCCGCAAGGTCTTGTCCCTGAGAACAGATAACATCCCCCGCGCAATATCAGCCTGATCGTACGGGTCCACCAGGACCGCCGCGTTTCCCGCGATCCCGATAAGCGGTTCCATCCGGGAACAGACGACAGGCACGCCGCTGGCCATTGCCTCCAGAATGGGAAGGCCGAACCCTTCATGAAGCGAAGGATACACAAAGAGATCAGCGCCGCGATAAAGCCCCGGAATATCCGCGAAGGGGACCCAGCCGAGCATGATGACCTCTTTTTGCAGGCCTGACTCCGATATCAGGCCGGTTATCTCATCCTGTCCTGCGTCCCATGCGCCGGTCAATACCAGCTTGGTTCCAGGCATCTCCCGGAGTATTTCCCGGAATGCCTGTAAAAGCCTCGCGTGGTTCTTATGGGGCAGCAATGCGGCGGCGTAGAGGAGATAACGTTCCGGCAGATCATACTTTGTCCTGATAGATGCCGTGTTCTCGCCGCTTATGGGGACGAACATCTTATGGTCAACGGCCAGGTGCGCGACAGATATTTTATCAGCCCCGATCTTATAATGTTTTATAATGTCCTTTTTTACTTGTTCGGAGATCGCAATGATCCGATCCGAGGTTTTAGCGCTCAGATAGATGATGGTCTTGAGGAAAAAGAGATACAGACTGCGAAAATTCCGGGGTTGATTGACATGCTGAAGGTCGTAAATAACGAGAACTGACGGAACGGGGCAGACAAAAGGGGAAGTCATCCCGGCGGAAAGGAGAACGTCGATCTTGTTCTTCCGGACCTGGAACGGCAATATGAATTGTTCCCAGAGAATTCGTATCGGACGACTGGTCGCCTTGATGGGGCAGAGGACGATCTTGACTCGGGGATCCGTGTCCGGGAATATCCCTACGCTTTCCTTGTTGATGAAGATAACGTAGGTGTTGCCCCAGTCAATTTCCAACAGGCTCCGCACCAGGCTCCTGATGTAGGTTTCCGAACCGCCGACCTTTCCCGGCAGCAGGTAAAGCGCATTTATTCCGATCCTCACCGTATTCCCCTGAATTGTTAATTAGATTATGTTGTTGAGTGCATGATTTCAGCCACGCGGTTTAGGCCGATCGAAGCGCCCAGCTATCCATGAAGCAACGCCTTTGAAAATCGTAGAAAAAAGCTGCAGTATTTTTTTAAAGTACAACGGATAATTCGTAATATTAAAGAGGCTCGCTATATTGACGTAGACTATATATCCTCTTATCGTCCGTTTAATGATAAGGGCAAACTCTTTCATGCTGCTGAAATAGTTATATGTATACGGCCATGTCCGGGATTCATGGTATCCGTTATTTATCAAACGCTCTTGATACAGATGAAATAACCTGCTCAAATCCGGCATATCTGCGAAGCTGTATCGTGTCAGATGTGCGGATATGATTTTGGGCCTTTCCGGCTTGTAATTGCTGAAATGGTAGAAATACAGTTTCCCATCATTGCATTGCCAATCGCCATCCCTATAGCTTATTTGCCTGCTGTGCAGGTTCCAATATGCGACATTATATCCAGTGTCATAGATGATCGAAAAGTCTTTGAACAAGACGAGCGCATAATCAATAAATTTCTGGTCAACAAAATATCCCGCTGCAAAGTCTGTTATACATTTGTCGTATAATTTAATTTGCCACCAAAGCAGGAATCGGTCGACGTTATCACTCTTGCGGACACCTATGAAGCCAAGATTAAACGTACCACTGACCATAATATTAGAGTCACTGGGTTTAAAACCGTCGTCAGGGAAATCTCTATCAAGATGGGGGGTCAGGATGATATCGTGATCGTTCAACTCATCGAAGAGCATCGACAGAGGATTGGTTATCAGGATATCGGGGTCCAAATAAAGGATTTTATTGATTGACTCCTCGTCGATCAAATATTTCAACAAGTATGGCTTCACCGCTGTGGAAAGTTCGGTGATACTGTATTTGAAACAAAAATCTCTGAGATTCGGGATGCCGAGAGAAGCAAGTGAAATGATCTCAAAGTTCTCTTTTGCGGGATCAATGTAGCCGTCGATATCATCGACGATCAATGTATGAAATACACCATTCGGATGATGCGCAAGAAATGAGTCGCAAAGCGTTCGCGCAAAGGCGACATAATTCTTAGCGATTATCGTGCATGCATGAAAGCTGTGTTCATTGGTCATGTTGAATCCCCTGCGTTCAATTTTCACTCGTTGCATGATCAGCGTCAAAAAAAGCGCGAACCTCCGGTTTCCTGATCCGGCTATAGAGAAAGTGAAGGCTGATAATGATCGTTCGCGGGAAGACCGCTATGAGCCAGGCACAAAACTTCCAGAGAAATCCTGCATGTGCAGCCGAGAAATGGCGGCGATACGTATCAGCATTGTACGCGCCAACACTTCGCTGAAAAGTCAGATTTATGAGATTTCTCCATGGCTCCCGCTTGCAGATCATCAATTTGGCCTCTTGAGAAATATGGTCGAAAGACCAGACCAGTTTGGGCCATTTAAACATCCAGATGTCAAAATTGCGCGGCATCCAATGGGCATTGCCGTACCGAATGCTTATGAACGGTTCGGCCATTATGATAACAGGTTCCGTCAGTGGTTTCTGAAAAATCACGCCGATGTGCACAAATTCCGTGTCGAAATATGGTTCCTTATCGCGGCTCAGCCAGGTGCTGCGGCGTATCACAACGGAACCGATGAAGCTGAGACATGCCATTGAGTCCACAAAGAGGCGTTCCGTGTCGTTGGGAGCATATATTTTGTCGCTGTGCATGACGATCCGCTGCTTTGCAAGCAGGTCTCTCAGTGTTCGATCCCGGACTTCCGCGTTGACAATTACCAAACAATAACCGGCGCTGATCGCGTTTTTTACGGCAACAATCGCACCGGGTTTAAGCAGATCATCATCGGTGAAAAGCCAGCAAAATTCTCCCCTGGCGAGTTCAACGGCTTTGCAATAGTCCTGGTCTACCCCACCCTTTGCGGGAAGGCGAACATAGCGGATGCGGGGATCGGTATATCTCCGTACGACATCGCCGGTGTTGTCAGTCGATGCGCCGTCCACGACCAGCAGTTCGACATCGTCGTCCAGCTGCGGGACGATGCTGTCCAGGGTCTCGCTGATGTATCGGGCGCGATTATACGTGGCAATGCAAATGGACAGAAGAATGTTATTCACTGCCTTACGTTCCATTTCGGACACCCCTGTCCTGCCGACGTAGCGTTATTGATGGACGGCGGTCTCGTAAATCTTTACTATATCGTCGGCACATTTAGCCCAGCTGAAATGCGTTGCGCGTTCGAGGCCGTTCTCGCGCAGTTCACTTCTCAGAGATTTCTTCTCGTAGAGCGTACACATTGCAGCGCTCAGCGCATTGATATCAAGAGGATCGATCAACAACCCGGCTTTGCCAACCACTTCGGGAAGAGATGTGCTGTTCGAGGTGATCACCGGAACGCCGCACTGCATGGCCTCCAAGGGCGGTAAGCCAAAACCTTCGTATAATGATGGATAGATGAACATCATTGCGCCGCTGTAGAGTGCTGCGATATATTTTTCATCAACATAACCGGTGAAGATATATTTATCCTTTATACGATGAGGGAAACGTTCGATCGTTCTGAATATGTCATTATTCTTCAAGCTGGATGGTCCCCCCACAAGGACAAGATAGACATTATTTTTCTTCGTCTCGTCTAGAAATTGAGCAAATGCGATGATCAGGCGGGCGAGGTTCTTTCTTGGTTGCAATTCTGCCAAAGCCACAAAATAGTCTCCTTCCGGGATCCCGTAGCTCGCGCGGCACAGTTTGATGAGGGTTTCGTCCGCGACGGGTTGGAATGTGTTATCTGCCGCCAGGGGTGATGCAAACACACGGCGCGGAGACCTTTGCGTATAGTCTATGAATACGCTCCTGGTATATTCCGATATGCAAACGATATAATCGCGTTCAATATCTATGCTATGCAATATTTGCTTGAAGAGCCGAGCGAACCAGCTAGGAACATTTTCCGG
>JBARBN010000050.1:0-45280 GCA_049793155.1 Nitrospirota bacterium | reverse complement strand
ATGATTCAAGTTAGAGGGGTAGTGGAGTCATAAGAACACCCCTGTTATGTAATCGGAAAGCGGCTGAAGCGGATGCCCGGGTTTATCGTAAAACACAAAAAATTTCTGTCCATTTTTACCCTCTTTGTCCTCCTCTTCTGGCTGGTCACTATCCAGGTAAAGAACGGGCGGTTCACGTTCATGGAAAGACCTGTGCTGGCCATCTCGGGCTTTTTCGAACGTATCATAAGCTGGCCTTTTAATACCATCGTGTCCATCGGAAAGGGGTACATTCTTCTTGTCGGCACCCAGCAGGAGAACCAGCGGCTCCGGACCGAGAATGAACGTCTGCTGCTTGAGAGCGCGCTCATGAACGAGCTGCAGCTCGAGAATGAACGGCTGCGGGATGCGCTCGATTTTAAACGTCTCTATCCATCGGTGGACGTCATGGCCCAGGTGATCGGCAAGGAGTCTTCACCGGTTTCCAGCACCATTACCCTGAACAAGGGTTCGGACCATGGCATCCGGAAAGACATGGCCGTGATCACCTCGCACGGGGTGGTTGGGAAGGTCCATACCGTGCTTCCCGGCACGTCAAAGGTCCTTCTCCTCACCGACCCCGGCTGCACTATTGCCGTCCGCGTCATGCGCAACCGTGAAGAAGGGCTGCTCGAGGGTAAACTTGTCAATTGCGCGCTCAAATACGTCTCGTACTACGCAGATATCCAGGTCGGCGATCTGCTCATCACCTCGGGTCTCGATGGCATCTATCCCAAAGGTCTTGCCGTGGCAAAGGTTGTCAACGTATCGAAACATGAGGCGATCGCATTCCAGACCGTGCTGGCGGACCCCATGGTCGGCTTTTCACGATTGGAAGAGGTACTGGTACTCATGAAATGAAACCTCTCGTGTATTTCACCATCCTGCTTTTGATCATCCCCGTTCAGGCAAGCCTCATCGACTCCCTGTCGCTCGGCGGTATCAAGCCTGACCTTGCCCTGGTCCTGCTCTATATCATCGGTCTGCTGACCGGACCCACGGAGGCCGCCCTGGCGGGCATGGCCATCGGGCTGGTCCAGGATGTCGGTTCCGCAAGCTTCATCGGGTTTTCGGGTTTGACCAGGGGATTGATCGGGTTTTCCGCGGGACTGCTCGGCAGGAGAGTGCTCGATCTTGCCAGCCGGTCGAACAGCATCTTTGTGGCGGCCTTCAGCCTGTTGGAAGGAATTTTCATCGCGTTCTTTTTGCAGATGTTCTACGGGTCGGTCCCGGTCGTCAGCTTGATGGCGGGTCGTATCCTTCCCAGGGCCCTGTACACGGGCGTGCTGGGCGCTGTTTTACTGAAGTTGATAGTCAGAAAGGACGTCATGTCTGTTCTGGTGAGACGGGACGTTCAAAAGGAGCTGTAGATGGATCAGCAGCATGACAGCGCCGCCGGCATTCAGCGAAGGCTTCCGCTCCTGGCGGCCTTCATTATCCTTCTTGCCGTGGTCCTCTTTATCCGCCTCTGGTATCTTCAGGCGATCAAGGGCGAGTATTACCATGAACAGGCGGAGAACAACCGGATACGACCCGTGAAGCTCAGACCGCCGCGGGGCATCATTTACGACCGCAGCGGCAGACCGCTTGTCGAGAATGAGCTCGTGTTCGATATCTCTCTGATCCCGGAAGACGCACAGGACCTTGATGCCACGATCGAGAAGTTGTCGGCAATCGTTAAGATCTCCCCGGATTCCATCCGCAAAATACTTGAAGACGCGAACGATGTCAGGACAACCTATGATCCCGTGAAGATCCAGGAAGAGGCGCCCTGGGATGAGGTGGCCAGGGTCGAGGCCCATCAGGACGACCTGCCCGGGGCGATCATCGAGCCCGAGCATCTGAGGCACTATCCCTATGCGGGACTGGCTTCTCATCAGTTCGGCTATATCGGCAAGGTAACCGTGACCCAGCACAAGAAAGAGCAGACAGATCTCGGTATTTTGACCGGCCAGGGGGGCCTGGAAAAGGTATATGATAAGTTGCTGCGCGGGGTTGCGGGCAGACGCATGATCCAGGTAAATGCCGCAGGCAGGAAGGTGAAGGACCTCGGCATCGAGGAGCCAAGACCCGGCACGGACATCTACCTCACCATCGACCTCGATGCGCAGAAAGCGGCCGAAGAAGGGCTCGGCGGCCGCGCAGGGGCCGTTGTAGCAATGGATCCAGACACCGGAGAGATCCTCGCGCTCGCAAGCCACCCCACCTATGACCCCAACATCTTTCCCCGGGGGATTTCGCCAAAGGACTGGGTCAAGCTCATGAACGACCCGAGTCATCCAATGTACAACCGCGCGATCCAGAGCGTGTATCCGCCCGGTTCCACGTTCAAGATCATCGTGGCGCTGGCCGGTCTTGATTCCGGCGTGATCAAGCCCGATGATACAGTCAACTGCAAGGGGTTCCTGATGAGCGGCAGGCACCCTTACCGGTGCTGGAAAAAAGGCGGGCATGGTCCGGTATCGTTCCACCAGGCGCTTGTCGAGTCTTGCGATGTCTATTTCTATACCATGGGAGAGCGCATCGGCTGGGACCGCGTAGCCGAGTACGCACGGAAGCTCGGTTATGGGGGCCTTACCGGCATCCTCCTGCCTGACGAAAAGCCGGGGCTTATTCCCACGACGGCATGGAAGAAGAAACGGACCGGCGAAGCCTGGTATCCAGGCGACACGTACATAAACTCGATAGGCCAAGGCTTCGTCCTCGTAAGCCCGATCCAGGCCTGCCAGATGATGAGTGTGGTAGCGAATGGCGGACATTTTCACCCCCCCCTGTTGCTTAAGCAGACCAGGAACCGGGAGACCGGGGCAGTGCGCGTGTTTTCTCCGGAACACGTTCGCTCGATCAAGCTTGATCCCAGGGCGCTCGAGGAAGTACAGAGCGCACTGGTCGGCGTGGTCAACGAACCGGGAGGCACCGCCCACGGGGCCGCCACCCCGCTTGCCATTGTCGCCGGCAAGACAGGTACGGCCCAGGTCATTGCGCAGAAGGTCGCCGGACGAAAACTTTCTGAAGAGACCAGCGACCACGCATGGTTCGTCGCTTATGCGCCGGCCGGGCACCCGAAGATCGCCGTGGCCGTGGTCGTGGAGCACGGAGGGCATGGTGGAAGCGCCGCCGCGCCCATAGCAAAAAAAGTCATTGAGGAGTACCTGAAAAATGTTGACCCAAAGACGGTTCGATAATCTGCCCTGGGGAATGGTGTTCCTCGTGCTGACGATTGCGCTCATCGGTATTGCGGCGGTGTACAGCGCGACCTACACATCACGGGGCCCATCGTCCCTGTTCACCAAACAGATCATTTGGGTCTCCATCGGACTGACAGTCATGTTCCTCTCGCTCATCCCCGACTATCACACCGTCGGCCGATATGCCTATGTACTGTATGCGATCTCACTCGTGCTCCTGTTCCTCGTTATGGTCATGGGTAAGACCGGCATGGGAGCGCAGCGCTGGCTCGCCATAGGCCCATTCGCGTTCCAGCCGTCGGAGCTTGCCAAGATCTCGCTCACGCTTGCCCTCGCACGGTACTTTGCCGAGGACCCGAAACAGGGAGACTATGAACTCAGGGATCTGGCCATACCCATGGTCATGGTCCTGGTCCCGCTCGTGCTCGTGCTTAAGCAGCCGGACCTGGGGACCGCGATTATGTTGCTGCTGACGTCGTCCATGATCGTCGTGCTAGCCGGCATCCGTCTGCGGTCAGTCGTGGTCGTGCTTCTCGTCGGGGCGACGATCGCATCCATGGTTTTCCTGGTATCGCCCGTGCGCCACAAAATCTGGAGTTCGCTCAAGCCATACCAGCAGAACCGGATCAAGGCGTTCATCGATCCGAGCTCGGACCCCCTCGGGAGCGGCTACCACGCTAACCAGTCCAAGATCTCCGTGGGTTCGGGCCAGATCACGGGCAGAGGTTACCGCAAAGGAACACAGAGCCAGATGGCGTTCCTGCCGGAGCGCCACACGGACTTCATCTTTGCGGTGATCTCGGAAGAGACCGGATTGGTCGGCAGCAGCGTCCTGCTTTTCCTTTATGTGGTTTTGCTGCTCATTGGCGTGGATGCGGCAAAGAATGCCAAAGACCGGCTCGGCGTGCTTATGGCCGGGGGCATCGTCTCCATGCTCTCGCTCTATGTCTTCATCAACATTGGCATGGCTGTAGGCATCGTGCCCGTCGTGGGCGTCCCGCTTCCCCTCGTGAGCTACGGCGGGACCTCAATCATCACGACCTTCCTCTCGCTCGGAATTCTCTTGAATATCCAGGCACGGCGGTTTATGTTGTTCTACTGATGAAGCAGGGTCAAGGGGCATGGGTCAGGGGTCATGGAACTGCCATGCGTTTTTTGACCCTTGCTACTTGACCCTTGCCCCCTGACCCTTGCGCCTTTTTCCTAAGGAGTTCCATGCTCGAAGACTTTCTCCCACTGGTTGCCAAGCCCGCGCGGTACATCAACACCGAGATCAATGCAGTACATAAGGACCTTTCGCAGGTCAAGACCAGGGTCTGTCTCTTCTTTCCCGACACCTACGAGGTCGGCATGTCGCACCTCGGCATCCGGATCCTCTATCATATTCTGAACAGCAGGCCGGACACGGCATGCGAAAGGGTCTTTTCTCCCTGGCCGGACTATGAGGAGAGACTCCGCGCATCGGGAAGGCCGCTCACAAGCCTGGAGTCCAATCTGCCGCTCGCGGAATTCGACATCATCGGCATCACCCTCCAGTACGAACTCTCGTACTCCAACATACTGACAGGGCTGGAGCTTGCACAGATCCCGATACGATCCGAGGACCGCACCGATAGCCACCCGCTCGTCATTGCCGGCGGTCCCTGTTCCGTGAATCCAGAACCGCTTTCCGACTTTATCGATGTCTTTTTCATCGGCGAGGCCGAGGAGGCCGTGCACGAGATCGTTGCGCTCCGGCAGGAACATAGGGGCAGGCGGGAATTTCTCAGCGCCATCTCGAAACAAGACGGTTTTTACGTACCCTCGCTGGGAAAGGCCATCATACGCAGGCGCTATCTCAAAAACATAGAAACAGCGCCCTATCCTGAAAGACCTCTCGTGCCGCTTTTGAGGCCGATCCATGACCGCGTGACCGTCGAGGTCGCGCGCGGGTGCATCCGCGGCTGCAGGTTCTGCCAGGCCGGGATCATCTATCGGCCTTACCGGGAGCGGGGCCCAGAAACGGTGAAAGGGCTGCTCGACGGATCGCTCGCCTGCACCGGATATGACGAACTTTCTCTCGCCTCGCTGAGCTCAGGCGATTACTCGGAGATCCAGCCGCTCATCATCGAGCTGATGGAAAAGTACCGGGACAGCCGCATTTCGGTCTCACTCCCTTCGCTTCGCGTGGGCACGCTCACGCCGGAGATGATCAGGGCGATTGCCGGGACGCGCAAGACCGGATTCACGCTCGCGCCGGAGGCGGGCACCGAACGCCTGCGCAGGGTCATCAACAAACCGGTGAGCGATCTGGACCTCATGGACGCCGCGGAGACCATCTTCAGGAGCGGATGGAACACGATCAAACTCTACTTCATGATCGGCCTCCCGACCGAGACCGATCTTGACCTTGACGGCATTATCAGGATCACCAACGAACTCGCGACCCTCGGCAAGCGCGCCTCCAAGCGGCCGGCGCAGATCAATGTCAGCGTCTCGACCTTCGTGCCCAAGCCGCATACGCCTTTCCAGTGGCATGGTCAGGCGCCGATCGAGGAGATCAGGAGAAGGCAGGCCTATCTCGAGAAGGGGTTGAAGAGGCGCGGTATCACCCTGAAGGGGCACAACCCCGAGACGAGCCTGCTGGAAGGGGCATTCGCGCGCGGCGACCGGCAGCTCGGCAGGGTCATCGAAGAGGCTGTACGTCTCGGGTGCCGCTTTGACGGCTGGACCGAGTACTTTGACTTTAAGAAATGGACCGGGGCCTTTCAGAAATGCGGCCTCGACGCCTCGTCCTATGCAGCACGGAAGTTTGGACTGGAGGATGAACTTCCCTGGGACGCGATCAGGAGCGGAGTGACCCGGGAATTTCTGAAGCGCGAGTATCAACGCGCGGTCGAAGAGAAGACCACGGAGAACTGCCGGGTGGAGTGCGAGCATTGCGGCCTCGGGTGCACGGACGGCGGAACTCCCTCGCTCGGGAAACCGGCGGCGTCGGCACCGATACAGACACAAACGGAGCAGCCCGCGCGGGCAGACCGGCTTCAACCCGCGGGACTGCCTGATATGTCCGCCCGCATCAGGATGAAATTCACCAAGTCGGGACGCATCCGTTTTCTTTCCCATCTGGATTTCATGACCCTGTTCCATCGTGCCGCGGTCCGTGCAAAGGTGCCCATCGCCTTTTCCCAGGGTTTCAACCCCCATCCGAAGATCGCCTTTGGCCCGTCGCTTCCGGTGGGCATGGAGAGCGAGACTGAATACCTGGACATGGAGATGGACCCGTTCGCTGACCTGCTCCGGATCACCAAGGGCCTGAACAACACGCTTCCCGAGGGCGTAAGGATACTTGAATCAAAGGTAGTTTCGAAGAAAGCCCCTTCCCTTTCCGGCAGCATCAGCAGATACACGTACGACGTCACCATCGCAGCACAGTATCGGGATGGGATCGAAGAGCGGGTCAAGGATTTCCTGTCGCGGACATCGGTGGTCGTTGCAAAAGAAGGGAAGCAGAAAGACATCCGTCCGTGTATCGAATCGATTGCCGTGGCTCGTGATAGCCTTGTCTGTACGCTGGTAGATCACGACCAGCTCAAGCCGCGCATACAGGACATGATCGAACAACTGTTCAACATCGGGAAAGATCAATCCGTGATGTTCAGCATAAGACGCGTGGGAATGTACTGCAAGGAAAAGGGTCAGTGGGTGAGCCCGATGTCGTTTTAAGGACCGGCTCGGTTAAAGCTTGATGATTCGTGATGAATCGAAATCTTGATTATTCCGTCATTCCCGCCCCTGCTTGAACCTTGCTGGGGCAGGTTTCAACGGGAATCCAGTTTTTTCATGCCGATATTTGACCCCTGGATACCCGCGTTCGCGGGTATGACGAATTTATTATGGACCCATCACAAATTGAATGAAAAAAAGACACATACCTTTTTGCAACTCTCTCGCTTTTCTTTCTTGTATTCAATCCCATAGTATACTAAAATAAATTTTAAGAGAAATGGAAACGTCTTGAAGGAGAACCCATGTCATCTGAGATCATTGTAAATGCGGGCCGCGAGGAGACGCGCGTGGCGCTTCTGGAAAATGGCCTGGTCACGGAAATATACATCGACCGGAAGAAGGACCGGGGTATGGCAGGCAATGTGTACAAAGGCCGCGTGATGAAGGTCCTCCCGGGCATGCAGGCGTCCTTTGTGGACATCGGTCTGGAGAAGGCCGCCTTTCTGTACGTGGGCGACGTGTTCGACAGCACATCGGAGTACACCCCCCTGATGGAGGACGAAGGCCTGGAACTCGAGGTCGAGCAGAAGCGGAAGCGCTCTCACTCCACGCAGATCGAGGACCTCCTGCAGGAAGGTCAGGAAATTCTGGTCCAGGTATCCAAGGAGCCGATCAGCACAAAGGGCGCGCGCGTGACAACCTATATCAGCATCCCCGGCCGCTACCTGGTCATGATGCCCGGCGTCAACCACATCGGCGTGTCGCGCCGGATCGAGGACGGCGAGGAGAGGAACCGGCTACGGGAGATCGTGCGAAGGCTTCGGAAGCCGAACACCGGCTACATCATCCGGACCGCCAGCCAGGGCAGGAGCGAGGACGATCTCAATGCCGACGTCGAGTTTCTCTCGCGGCTGTGGGAGACCATCCAGCGAAAAAAGGAAAAGACCTCGGCCCCGGCGCTGATGCACAACGAGCTCGACCTGGTCTTCCGGGTGATCCGCGACGTTTTCACCCGCGACGTGGACAGGTTGGTCATCGATGCTCCCGAGGAATACGATCGGGTCAAGGAGTTCGTGGACTCCTACATTCCCCAGCTCGGCCGACGCGTAAAACCCTACGAAGGCGACGACCCCATCTTTGAGCACTACGGCGTGGAGATCGAGATCTCGCGTGCCCTCGGCAGGAAGGTCTGGCTCAAGTCAGGCGGGTATATCATTCTCGACCAGACCGAGGCGCTTACTACGATCGACGTGAACACGGGCAGGTACGTAGGCAAGCGTTCGCTCGAAGACACGATCCTCAAGACCAATCTCGAGGCGGTGCGTGAGATCGCCTATCAGCTCCGGCTCCGGAACATCGGCGGCATTCTCATCCTCGATTTCATCGATATGGAACGCGAGGATAACCGGCGAAAGGTGTACGCGGCCCTTCAGGAAGCGCTCGCGAACGACAAGGCCAAGACCACGATTTCGCATATCTCGCCAATCGGGTTGATCGAGATGACGCGCAAGCGCATTCGCGAGAGCCTTGGACGAACGCTGTGCGACACCTGTCCCTACTGCGAAGGACGCGGATATGTCAAGTCGAGCCGCACCATCTGCTACGAGGTCTTCCGCGAGCTCCGCAGGGCCTTTGCCGGAGCTGAGGAAAAGAAGGCGCTGGTGACCGTGAACTCCGTTGTCGCTGATATGATGTACGATGAGGAGCGGCAGGGCGTAGAGGAACTGGAAAAGGAATTTCAGAAGAAGATCGTGATCAAGGCCGACCCCAACCTTCACCAGGAACAGTACGAAGTGGTGATGGTGTAGTTCCGATTGACTGCTTTTTACCGCAAAGAACGCAAGGAACGCAGAGAGAATTTAATACTAATAATGCAAGGTTCATATTTTTTCTTTGAGTTCCTTGTGTTCTTTGCGGCCAACCGGTTTTGAGCCGAGCAGTTAACATTTTTTCTTGATTTCTTTACCGGATAATACGATAATGGCCGCCTTGAAGCACTAATTCACTTTTCTCTGGGAGGTAGGTAATATGAGGATCATTCTTTTAGGCGCACCGGGCGCGGGCAAGGGCACGGTGGCAAAACTGTTGACAGCACTGGACGGCTCTGTCCAGATCTCGACAGGCGATATTCTGCGAGGCGCGGTAAAGGCCGGAACTGCTCTCGGCAAAGAGGCGCAGGGTTACATGGACCGGGGCGACCTGGTTCCCGATTCATTGATCATGGGCATCATGGAGCAGCGGCTTAAAGAAAAGGATTGCCAGAAGGGTTTTCTCCTCGATGGCTTCCCGCGGACCATCCCGCAGGCTGACGCCCTCGATGCGATCCTGAAGAAGCTCAATATCAAGCTTGACCTCGTGGCGAGCATCGAGGTCCCGCGCGAGGTGATCCTCGACCGATTGACCACGCGTCGGACCTGCTCCAATCCATCGTGCCAGGAGATCTACAACATCAAGAGCAACCCGCCGGCCCCCGGCGACAAATGCAAAAAGTGCGGCCACCCCACGATCCAGCGCGCAGACGAGACCGTGGAGGCCATCAGCAAGAGACTCGATGTGTACAACGAAAAGACGGCACCGCTCATCGGCTACTATGAGAAGAAGGACATGCTGCTCAAGATCAGCGAGGTAAGCAGCGACGGTGTGGTGAAGGCGATCCAGAAGGGGATCGCGGCGAAGAAGTGACGGCAAAGCCGTCATACCGAGCGAAGCTCAGAATGAAAACTGAAAACAGAAAAGGCGGGATGATTTCATTCCGCCTTTCTTTGCCCTGATCGGACATCAGATCATCTGCGGCATTTCTGGGCTCGATTTCAGGGGGGATGGGGAAGAGGCGGTAGTCGTGCAAAAAAATCAGGCCTAAGACGTGGCTTGACAGCCTTGCCGGGTTTCGCTATAGTTTTGTCTATCATTCTATCTTAAAGGAGGTTTCTTATGAAGCGCATCATGATCCTGGTTGTAGTGGCAGTGATGGTTATGGCAACGGCAGCCTTTGCCGGAAAGACCTATCAGTTCACCGGCAAGGTCCTGGAGGTCAAGGACAACGTTATTGTAGTGGACAAGAACGGCGAAAAATTCGAAATGGCCAAAGACGCCAACACGAAGGTCAAGGGAGACCTGAAGGTCGGAGCGAAAGTGACCATCAAGTACGAATCACGTGCAGCGGAGATCGAAGTAAAGGCAAAATAAAAAAACGGTAGGAAAAGCAGAAGCGGCAGGGTAATCATCTCCCGGCCGCTTTTTTATTTTCTGGTAATTGATCTTGGCGGTTATGCTACAATCTCACCGGCACGCCCCGTTCCTTCAGATATTCCTTTGCCTGCCTGATGGTATATTCCCTGAAATGAAAGATAGAAGCAGCGAGAGCGGCGTCGGCTTTGCCTTTTGTAAAACCGTCATAGATGTGTTCGAGATTCCCCACGCCGCCGGACGCAATGACCGGGATCGTGACCGCCTCGGCAACAGAGCGCGTGAGCGCAAGATCATAACCGTTCTTCCGGCCATCCTGGTCCATGCTCGTGAGCAGGATCTCGCCCGCGCCGTACTCTTCCATCTTCTTTGCCCATGCAACCGCGTCGATGCCCATGGGATTTCTACCACCATGGGTGTAGACCTCCCACGTCAGTTCAGAGTTCGGAGTTCGAAGTTCGGAGTTCGAAAGGAAAAGGGATTTGTATTTCGGGTCATCGGCCCAGGTGAGCGGCGGCTTGAAGTCCCTGTCGTGGGCAACAACCTGTTTCGCGTCGATGGCGACCACGATGCACTGGCTGCCGAAGCGCATGCTTGCTGCCTTGATGAATTCCGGGTCGTGGACCGCGGTGGTGTTGATCGAGACCTTGTCGCATCCGGCGAGCAGGAGGTTGCGGATGTCGTCGATGACCCTGATGCCTCCGCCCACGGTAAGCGGCATGAATACCTGTTCCGCCGTACGGCGCACGATGTCGAGGATGATGCCGCGCTCCTCGTGCGAAGCGGTGATGTCCAGGAACGTCAGTTCGTCAGCGCCCTGCTCGTCGTATACCTTTGCGATCTCGACCGGGTCTCCGGCGTCGCGCAGGTTCACGAAGCTGACGCCTTTGACGACCCGTCCCGCCTTCACGTCAAGGCAGGGTATGATTCGTTTGGTCAACATACTGATACATTCCTTATGGCTGTCATCCCCGAATGGATTTATCGGGGATATGGTTTATTATCTAAACCGGATTCCCGCTTTCGCGGGAATGACCGCTTGCGGTACCGCGCCGAGATGCCTACCGGCTGCACTGGTTGTCATTCATCTTCACAAACGTGATGGCTTCCTTCAGATTCAGCGAGCCGCTGTAGATGGCTTTCCCGGTGATGACGCCGCTGACGCCGGCGTACCGTATCGTAAGAAGGTTCTCAATATCCTTCATCGTATGGACGCCGCCTGAGGCAATGACCGGGATATGCAGCGCCCGTGCGAGCGCCTGCGTGGCCTCGATATTGGGGCCGGACAGCATGCCGTCGCGCTTGATGTCCGTATAGATGACGGCGATCACGCCGTACTCCTGCATTTGCTTTGCGAGGTCGATCGCCTGCACCTTCGTGATCTCAGCCCATCCCTTGATCGCGACCAGGCCCTCTTTTGCGTCAATGCCCACGATGATCCTGCCGGGAAACTCGTTGCACGCTTCCTGTACAAATAACGGATTGTTGATCGCGGCTGTGCCGAGGATAATGCGGTCTATGCCGATGGAGATGAGGGCTCTGATCGTGGCCATGTCCCTGATGCCGCCGCCGACCTCGATCGGTATCTTGATGGCAGCGCGGATCGCCTTGATGGCATCGAGGTTTTTCGGCACGCCGGCAAAAGCACCGTCCAGGTCCACGACATGGAGGAACTCCGCTCCTTGCGACTCCCAGTGCCTTGCCGTCGTCGCGGGGTCGTCGGAGTAGACCGTTGCCTTGTCCATGAGCCCCTGTTCAAGGCGGACACACTTGCCTTCTTTGAGATCGATGGCGGGAATGATTAACATAGATAAACCTTCTAAAACGTTCACCACAAAGACACGAAGACACAAAGGTTAAATCCTCAAAACTTTACTTCGTGACTTAGTGCCTTCGTGGTGATTATTTTGACTTTTGTTCCCCGAAGCGCTTCAGGATCGACAACCCCACCTGCTGGCTTTTTTCGGGGTGAAACTGGACCGCGAGGATATTGTCCTTCCAGATGCTCGAGACGAACTCGATGCCGTACGGCGTGGTGGTCGCGACCACGCCCTTGTCCTCCGGTACAACATGAAATGAATGCACAAAGTAGACATGGCTGTTCTCCGGCACGTCTGCGAGCGCGGGCGGCTGTCTCTTGAATGAAAGCGAATTCCAGCCCATGTGAGGGACCTTCAGAATGCTGAGTTCCCCCGATTGAGACGTTCGAGGGCAGGCTTCGTTCGGAGTTTCGAATGCAGGTCCTTTGAAACGAACGACGCGGCCTTTGATGATGTCCAGACCATTGGATATTCCGAACTCTTCGCTTTCCGTGAACAGGAGCTGGAGGCCCAGACAGATCCCGAGAAAGGGCTTGCCCGTGCCGATGCTCTTCTTCACCGCATCGATAAGGCCGTACTGCTCCAGGTTCCGCATGCAATCAGGGAATGCGCCCACGCCGGGCAGCACAACCTTGTCTGCGTTCAGGATCGTCTTCGCATCGCTCGTGACCATGGCCTCATGGCCCGTGTGTTCAAAGCCCTTCTGGACGCTCCTGAGATTTCCCATTCCATAATCAATAATGGCGATCATAAAAAACCTCAACCACAGAGGGCACAGAGGTGAAGCCGTCAAATACCTTCTCTGTGAACTCCGTCAAAACTCCGGGTTCTCTGTGGTGAATAATTAAATTTTCCCTTTTGTCGAGAGCACGCCCTTGATCCTCGGATCGAGGCTCGTAGCCTGGTCCAGGGCGCGACCGAAGGCCTTGAAGACGCCTTCGAGCATGTGATGGACATCGCGGCCGTATAAAATGCGGATATGGAGGTTCATGCCTGCGTGATTGGCAACAGAGCGAAAGAAATCCTCGGCAAGTCCCGGATCGAAATTCTTCAGCTTATACTTCTTCGGCAGGTCCAGCTGATACACGAGGTAGGGCCTGCCGGAAAGGTCCATGCACACCTGCGCTAGCGTCTCGTCCATGGGTACAGTTGCCTCGCCATATCGTCGAATGCCCTTGCTGTCCCCGAGCGCTTTTTTGATCGCCTGGCCGAAGGCGATGCCGAGGTCTTCCACCGTGTGGTGGTCATCGATCTCAATGTCGCCCTTCGCCTTGATCGAAAGGTCGAAGAAACCGTGTTTGGCAATATGCGAGAACATGTGGTCCATGAACGGCACCGAGGTCTTGATGTTGTATTGGCCGGCGCCGTCAAGGTCCAGGGATATCCTGATGCCGGTCTCTTTGGTCTTGCGTTCGATGGTCGCTTTTCTTGACATGATTTTATCCTAATTCTTTGCCGCGGATTTGCACGGATGAACGCGGATCAATTATCAAAGTCTGAGCAAGGTTCATTCGCGGGTGGATCTTCCGCTTTTATCCGTGTCTCTCCGTGGCTAAAATAGCATTAAGCTTCTTCAGGAATTCCCTGTTCTCTTCCGGCGTCCCGATGGTTACCCGCAGGCAGTTCTTGAGCGGGCCTGGTTTGCTCAAATTCTTGATGAGGATGCCGGCCTGCTTGAGCTTTTTGTGAATGGCCGAGGCATCCATGGCAGTCCTGATCATGATGAAATTGGTCTCTGACGGGTAGACAATGACGCCCGGAAGCCTTGACAGGGCATTATATAATCTTTTTCGCTCTGAAATCAACAGGGAAATCTGGCGGTTGATGACATCTTTATGCTTCAGCGCTGTTACCCCGACCGCCTGGGACAGGCTGTTGATATTGTACGGAAGCCTGATCTTATTCAGTTCATCGATGACGTTCTGCGAGGCGGTCAGCGCACCGATTCGGAGACCGGCAAAACCGATCTTCGAAAGCGTTCTGAGTAAGATCATGTTGGGATACTTCTTCAGAAGCGGAAGCCAGGTCTTATTTGAAAAACTGAAATAGGCTTCATCGATCACGACCACGGCATTGGCATGGTCAAGGACCTTCCTGACCTCTTTGTCCGAGAACCGGTTCCCTGTCGGGTTGTTCGGACAGGCGAGGAAGATCACCTTCGCCTTGCCTTCCTTCGCTTTCTTGAGCATCACGTCAGCGTCAAGATCAAAGTCATCATTGAGCGGCACGGCGACAACGTTCTGCGCGAGCGCACGGGACGTGATCTCGTACATGGCAAAGGTCGGCACCGGGACCAGCACGGGTCCGCCGAAGGCGAGGATGATCGCCTGGATCAGTTCGTCCGAACCGTTTCCCAGGATCATCTGTTCAGGCTTCATCCGCCACATCGAAGCGATGGCCTTCTTGAGCTTTTTGGCCGAGGGATCAGGATAGAGGTTTATCTTCGTATTCCTGACGACCGCAGCAATCTCGCGACGCATCGCATCGGGCAGGGGGAAGGGGTTCTCCATGGCGTCCAGTTTGATGCGAACAGCCGTTTCGTCGACGTGGTACGCCGCGAGCTTGCGCACCTGGGGCCGGATAAGCATTGAGATGTCTTTTCTTTTTGGTGATTTTGTACTCATAATAGGGGGAATATACAAGAATCACCTGCGATGTACAAGCGGAAAATTGTTGTGACGGGTGCATCATGACAATGAAAACTCCGCACTAGGGGGCGGAGAAATAGGCATAGCCGCCCGAACCGCTTTCTTTGGCGCGGTACATGGCTGTATCGGCTTTATTCACGAGCATTTCCAATTCGTCGCCGTCCATGGGGTAGAGGCTGATGCCAATGCTTACTCCGATGGCACACTCGTTCCCGTGTATCGTGAACGGCTCGGTCAGGGCCGCAATGATCTTCCGGGCAACAAAGCTTGCGTCTCCGGCGGCTGCAATCCTGCCGCAGATGCCGATGAACTCGTCGCCTCCCATGCGGGCGACCGTGTCGGATTTCCGCGTACAAGAGGTCATCCGCTTCGCCGCCTCTTGCAACAGCAGGTCGCCCACTTCGTGCCCGAACGTGTCGTTGATGGTCTTGAAGCGGTCAAGGTCCATATACAGGAGGGCCAGGACATACTGGTTACGCTTGGCCAGCGCCAGCAGCTGGTTCATGCGGTCGAAGAACAGCGTCCGGTTGGGGAGACCGGTGAGCGCGTCATACAAGGCCAGTTGCTCGAGCCGCTGCTCCGCTCTCTTTCGCCGGGTGATATCATGTGCGACATAAACGATGCCGACCGGTGATCCATCCCGCTCCGTCATGGGCGAGACCGACACGCTGATATCGACCCGTCCTCCGTCTTTGTCTTTCCATGTCATCTCGCGATCAAGGATGTTTCCTTCGCTTAAGCGGCGGTGGTCTTTCAGATCAGGAGGCAGTTCGATGATCGTTGACAGGTCCCGGTCCCGGATGTCCTCGTTTTGACAGCCAAACAAGATATGCGCGGCGCGGTTTATGACCTGGATCTTGCCTTCAAGATCGACAACGATGACCGCCCCCTGCATGGTTTCAAGGATCTGACCGGCAGCGAGCTCCGGAGTAATGTCGACCAGCCGATAGCGCATGATCACGTAAGAGGTTATGAATATCAAAGGTATAATGGAAAGAAATCCGAAGGGGTATAAAGGGACGCCAAAGGCCGCGAGAAAGTCAACCGACGCCAGATATCCGATACTAAAGGCTATCAACAGACCTTTTAACCGTTTTTTATGCCTTTCGTTCGTACTGCCCTGATATTCGATCCAGAACAGCCAAAGTACAGAAGTCATGACACCGAAGAAATATATCAAAAAGAAGACCCCGAGAGGACCGTACTGCGGGTAGTAGCCCCAGAAATAATGGTAGACCCCCCGGATGTGCAGATTGGTAAAGACAACGCCGAGACAGAGAATGGTTGAAACAGCGACACTGACCCGGATGATCGTCCGAAATTCATCCACTCTCCGAACAATGGTTAAGGCCAGAAGCAGTATTGTCACGGGAATGGAGACTACGCCGATTTGTGCAAACTTCATCCAAAAAAATGCCTGCGGTTCGTGGAGGCTTGCATAGGTCGCACCGAAGGCTGCGAGCCAGGTGCAGATGCTCACGCTAAAGGCAAAAAAGACAACGCCGATATGCGAACCTCGCTCCCTGATGAGAACGTACACGCCCAGGACGGCGATCGCCACTCCCACGAACATTGAAGCTGCCGCGTGAATCGTTACAACATAATTATCGGGGTCCAATAATTGCGCAATCATACGTTCACCGCTGGTCCCTGGGGTTCCGTATTATAAACCTGTTGGCATTGCCGCTTCAGAAATGACGCACCTGGGGACCTTAACGAATTCTCCCGACAACGGCACGAGTTTATAAGAAAGGCAACTGCAAAGATAACAGGAAGAACCATTTATGGACCAACTATATCATAAAATCATTCTTTCAAAGAGTAATTTTTCAATCAATCTGACCGGAAAGAAGATTTGGTATTGTCGCGCTTTGATCAATAACAGAGATGCAGAGATGACGCTTCATTTCCCGCAGGCAATGGGGTATCATTGAAAAAGGACCAATGGCCCCGTCCCTGCATGGTCCCTTTTAAAGAGGGAGTGTGCAAAAAGAAAGGCGTGTCCCGGTGAAAAGGTTCTTCACAATCGTTGCTTGCGGCGTCTTTCTCATTTCTCATCCTGCGATGGCGTCTGACCTTCGCTTTTCGCCCCGGCCGAATAAGGCGCACCTGGTCCAGTGGCGGAGCTGGGGGCCTGACACGCTGGAGGAGGCGCGAAAAAAGAACAGGCTGGTCCTGCTCTCGCTCAGCGCGGTGTGGTGTCACTGGTGTCATGTGATGGACGAGACCACCTACTCGAACGACGAGGTCATTTCCTATATCAATGAGCATTTCATCCCGGTCAGGGTAGATTCCGATCGGCACCCCGATATAGACGCGCTGTATAACCAGGGTGGCTGGCCAAGCACTGCCATTCTTACGCCTCAGGGAGAGGTGATCAGCGGCGGGAACTATATTCCGCCTGAGGAACTGCTCGCACGGCTGAAACGTGCTGCAGCCGTGTTCGTCACGAATCCGACCACGATCGCTGATCGACTCGAAGAGATCAAGACGATGAAGGAGCTTGGCCGTATCCGGGAGACCGGGCGTACGGGTCTGCCGGACAAGGGAGATCTCGACAGGATCGCGGCTGTCCTGAAAAAGTCCTTTGACAATATCCATGGAGGATTCGGACGCAATCAGAAATTCCCGAATCCCGACGCAATCGACTTCCTTCTTTCCCGGTATGCGTGGAACAGGGACGAGGGCATAAAAAATATTCTCGCGAAAACTCTTGAGGGGATGGCAAAAGGCGGGCTCCACGACAAGGTAGAGGGAGGCTTTTTCCGCTATGCTACAAAGCCGGACTGGTCCGAGCCGCATTACGAAAAGCTGCTCGAGGTGAACGCCGGCATGATCAGGAACTATGCGGATGCCGCGCTGATATTTAACCGCAAAGAGTATCTCGCCCTTGTCCGCGAGGGGATAGGGTACGTGCGGGCCAAGCTGTATGATCCCGCAAGCGGCGCATTGTACGGCAGTCAGGACGCTGATGAGATCTACTACAAAAAGCAGGACCGGAAAGGCCTGAGGCCCCCTTTTGTAGATGCGACGACCTATGCCGATTCCTCTTCTCTCATGATCAGCGCTCTCGTTGCTGCTTACAACGCGACCGGAGAGACACGGTATCTTGACATGGCAGTCAAGAGCGCGGAGTTCCTGCTCCGAAATATGACAACCGGGAGCGAAGGGGTCTTCCATGACTTCCATAACGGAGCGGCGTCTCTCAAGGGGCTTCTTTCAGACAATGCGCTGTTCGGATCAGCCATGCTCGATCTGTACAATACGAGGGGAGACAGGCGTTACCTGCGGACAGCACAGGAGATCGGCAGGCTTGTCATTGGCCGCTTCTATGACAGGGGTACGAAGCGGTTTCGCTTCTCACTCGATGCGCCGATCAGTAGACCGGTTACCGCCGGAGTGTTGTCGGACGTGAATGAAAGTCTCGCCAACTACCGGGCAGTCCGCTTTCTGAGCAGGCTCGCCTTTACCGGAGAAGATGAGAAGCTGAAGGAGGTCCGTGATGTTGTCGCCGTGAGCACCTCCGGTGAGTACGAGAAATTCGCTCCGCTTGCAGGGACATACGGTACGGCGTTGCTCTGGATGGTGGGGGACCCTGTTCAGTTCACCATACTCGGGGAGGGGGAAGGGATCAGGAACTATCTATCAACGATCAACCGTCTCTCTGTCCCGGAGAAGGCCGTGCGTGTGCTTTCGTTTTCAGAGGACATGACGGAGATCAAGAAGCTCGATTATCCTTTACAGGAAGCGGTCTATCTCTGTGTCGGCAGGCGGTGTTCAAAGCCGATCACATCGGTTGAGGGCCTGAAAGCAGGTCTCAAAGACCTTCTCGCAAAGCCGGGAAGGGATTAATAAAAAGCTGCCGTGGGTCGGCACAGAAAAAAAGGCGGCCACATGGCCGCCCTTTTTTATTGAGTGACTTATGAGTCGTATTCCACCCACCGTGAGTAGAAAAAAGCAACCTTCTTTGTCGATGATAACGGTTATGAAGACCGTATGATCGAGGCTTCGGTTACAATTCCGGCATGCTTTTGCTATACTTATGGTACTTTCTCTGCAGAGAGGGGTTATCGCAACAATTTCAGGTATCGAGAAGCGACGTTATTAGACCATCGATCTTCTGTAAAGCGAGCTGATCAAATAGAAGGAAGACATTACCGCGCTGCTCATCGAAGACAATCTCGATGGCCGTGCCGAGTCCATTATATTTGGCAGGTTACCCGAGGGTTTAAGGGGGATGCAGAACCATGAACCATAATGAGGGTGATAAACAACAGACTTATAGGTATGGAGTGTTTTGAATGTCGCCTGACGTGCAAGAGCTTGTATTAAAACGAATAGCCCGATGGAGCTTTCTTTCCGTCTTGGTCATCAGCTCTGTTTCCCTGTTGGGCTGGGTATCCGGCTTGTTCATCGTCACCATGATCAGGACGGATTATGTGCCGATAGCTCCGAGCACTGCATTGTGCTTCATCTTGCTGAGCGCGTCATTGCTTGTACATGCGCTCGACCCCCGGAGTTCTGCGAGACGATTGATAGCGGTCGTATGCGCATGCCTGACTGCCTTAATTTGTTTGACAATACTGGCCCTCTTTATTTTCGGGATAACCAGTTCAGTCGAACACCTCGGAATTGAAGCAGCCCCATCCATGACCAATATTCCATCCGGCCATATGTCTCCAATCACGGCCGTGGCTTTTTTCTTAACAGGACTGGGAGTCCTGTTTCTGGTCTATTCTGAAGGCAGGCAATGGTTAAAACAAGCCGCTGCTTTTCCGGCGATGGCGGCGGGTTCGATAGGATTCATCGTTATTCTCGGATATTTGCACGGCACGCCTCTTTTGTACGGCGGGAACATAATACCTGTCGCTCTTCCCACTGCTATTGCTTTTGTGCTTATCGCCCTCGGACTGATAGCCGCGACAGGGCCATCGGTTTTTCCGGTCAGGGGCTTTATAGGGCCGACAGTTCGGAGCCGGTTGATGCGCGCGTTTCTTCCGTCTATCGTCATTTTTATCCTGATTGATGGTTTAATATATGAGACTACCTTCAGCAGAGCGCGCAATCCTGCGCTGATTTCATCTGCAATTGCGCTCCTGTCGATAATTTTGGTTGGAGTGTTAGTATCTAAAATATCAAAATCGATTGGAGATGAAATAGACCGCGCACATTCCGAGCGCGATATTGCGGAAGTGGAGAATCGGAAGACCGAAGCGAAGTACAAAAACCTTGTTGACTCCTCTCTCGACGGCATATATGAAGTAAACGCCGAAGGCGTATTCGTTCTCATGAACCTCGCGGGCGCAAAGATTTTCGGACATGAGAGTCCCCGCGACATGGTCGGCAGGAACGCGCTGGAATACTGGAGAGATCCGAAGGACAGAGAGGCTTTCAGAAAGCAGTTGCATTTGAAAAAAGCGTTGAGCGCCTACCACATGAGAGCGAAGAGCAAAGATGGAGAACCAATAGAGCTTGAATCGTCGAGCATGGTAATAGAGGACAAGAATGGCAATTTTCTCGGCATCAAGGGGATACTCAGGGATGTAACCGCGCGTAAACGCATGGAAGAGCGGCTTCGTGAGCTTTCAATTACGGATGAGCTTACCGGCCTGTACAATCGGCGAGGATTCTATGCGCTTGCGGAACGGGAGTTGAAAATGGCCAGTCGCTTGAAGAGAGATGTGTATGTGATTTCGGCCGACATGGACGGCTTAAAGGTGATTAACGATACTCTGGGCCATCAGGAAGGAGACCGGGCACTCATAGAGATTGCCGGAATTCTGAAAGAAACGTGTCGAAATATCGATATCATATCCCGAATCGGCGGGGATGAGTTTGTGGTCGTCCCCGTAGGGACAACCAGAGACAGTGCCGATCTGATCGTTGCCCGGTTGCAAAAAAACGTGGGTACGCATAATAATTCAACGAGCAGGCGATATAAGCTGTCACTGAGTGCGGGAGTAGGCTATTACGACCCGTCCTGTCCATGCTCCCTCGATGAACTGCTGATCCAGGCGGATACGTCGATGTACGAACAAAAAAAAGACAAGCAGAAGTATTCGATTACATAAGACGCGAAGGAACTTCAGGCAGAAAGAGGCGGCCTTATGGGCCGCCTCTTGTGTTCCAATCGCAGTTACGGAATGACCTTGTTCAGCGGATACTCCACGATCCCCGAGGCGCCGCGGCGTTTGAGCCGGGGTATGAGGTCACGGGCCTGCTTTTCATCCAGGATCACCTCCAGGCTGACCCACGCGGGATCGGTCTGATGCGAGATCGTCGGCGCGTGCATGGAGGGCAGAAGACCGCAAATCTCCTTCAGGTTCGCCTTGGGGGCATTCATCTTGAGCCCGACCTTTTCCTCGGCAGAGAGCGCGCCCTGGAGCAGCATGGCCATGTTCTCTATTTTCTTCCGTTTCCACGGGTCGCTCCACGCCTTCTTGTTCGCGATGAGCCGGGTAGTGGACTCCAGCATCACTTCCACGATGCGAAGTTTGTTCGCACGGAGTGAGCTGCCGGTCTCGGTGAGCTCCACGATCGCATCGGCAAGCTTTGGCGGCTTGACCTCCGTGGCTCCCCAGGAAAACTCGATGTCGGCGGTTACTCCCTTGGACTTAAGATAACGTTTTGTATATCCCACAAGCTCGGTGGCGATGCGCTTTCCCTTCAGGTCCTTGAGCGTTTTGATCTTCGAGTCCTCGGGCACGGCCACGACCCAGCGCACCGGGTTCAGGCCTCCCTTGGCATAGCGGAGCTCGGCGACCTCGACCACATCGGCGTTTTGCTCGAGGATCCAGTCCTTTCCCGTGAGACCGACATCGAAAATGCCGATATCGACATAGCGCGCCATCTCCTGGGCCCGGACCAGGGTGCAGTCGATGTTCCGATCATCGATGGTCGGGTAGTAGCTGCGTGAACTGACCTGTACGCGGTAACCGGCCTTGCTGAAGAGCTTGAACGTTGATTCCTGCAGACTTCCCTTGGGCAGGCCGAGCTTGAGCTTCGGACTTGCGGGGTCTGCTGCTTTTGTTGTTTGTTTCTTTGATCGTACAGGCATGTGGCCTCCTCATGCTATTATTCCTGACGCAAGTAATTGGAAATTGAAGATTGGAAATTCTAAATTTAAAATTTCCAACTTCCAATTTCCAATAATTATTTTTTCGTCATCCTCACCCGGATGGTGTTCCCGTGAGCCTCAAGGCCTTCCACGTCCGCGATCTGCATCACGGCTTCCCCCACCTTGTCCAGGCCCTCTTTGGTATAGAAGATGAGACTCGATTTTTTCATAAAGCTGTCCGTGGACAGGGGCGAAAAGAACCGGGCCGTGCCGCCCGTGGGGAGCACGTGGTTCGGTCCGGCGATATAGTCGCCCACCGACTCGGGAGTGTAGTGCCCGAGAAAGATGGCGCCGGCGTTCCTGATCATCGCAAGGAACTCAAAGGGTTTCTCAACAGCAAGCTCCAGATGTTCCGGCGCAATGGAGTTGGAAACCTCGGCAGCCCCCTGCAGATCTCCTACGATCACGATCACGCCGAATCGGTCGATGGCCTTGCGGGCGATCTCTTTCCTGTTCAGGTTCGCAAGTTGACGCTCGACCTCGGCATCGACCTTTTCAGCAAGCTCACGGGAGGTGGTGACGAGTATCGAGGACGCCAGCTCATCGTGTTCCGCCTGAGAAAGCAGATCCGAGGCCACAAAGACCGGGTTCGCCGAATGGTCGGCAATGACCAGTATCTCACTTGGCCCCGCGATCATATCGATGTCCACCTGGCCGAAAACGTACCGTTTGGCTGTGGCCACATAAATATTGCCCGGTCCCACGATCTTGTCGACCTTGGGGATCGTAGCAGTGCCGTATGCCATGGCCGCGATCGCCTGCGCGCCGCCGATCTTGTAGATCTCGGAGACGCCCGCGATCTCAGCGGCAACAAGGATGTACGGGTTCATGGTCCCGCCCGGTACGGGCGAACACATTACCAGATGCTCCACACCGGCAACCTTTGCCGGGATCACATTCATAAGCACCGACGAGGGGTAACATGCCTTTCCGCCGGGTACGTAGACACCGGCGCTCTGGATCGGCCTCGCGAGCTGGCCGAGGATGACGCCGTCCGCTTCCTGGCTGACCCAGGAGCTCATCTTCTGTTTTTCATGGAAGGCCCGGATGTTCTGCGCCGCGCGTTTGAGCGCGTCCACCTTCCGTGCTTCGACCATGGTATAGGCGTTCCTGATCTCCTCGGGAGTAATCTTGAGGTCCTTGAGCGCGAGGGTCACCCGGTCGAACTTCTCGGTGTATTCGAGCACTGCGGGGTCGCCATGCTTGCGAACGCGCTCGACGACCTCTTTCACGACAATGGCGACTTCCTCGGTCGCGGTCTCGCCGCGATTGATGATTCGCTTGAGCTCGGCGACGATGTCTTTTTGCTGCGAGTCGATGATCTTCATGAATAAAACCTCAATGACTACTAGCCACGGATGAACACTGATGGACACGGATAAAAGATTTTGATCTTATCTTACACCTATGGGACATAGCCTTTTATTTTGTCTTTTCCGTGTACATCCGGGTATCGCGTTTCCCAGCGATCCGTGGTGAACACGTCTTTCCCTGCGTCTCTGCGGCTACTATTTTCTTACGCTCTTTTTATGTCTGCCCCCAGCGCCGAGAGCTTCTGCTCAATATTATCATAACCCCGGTCCAAATGGTAAATGCGCGAGATCACGGTCTGCCCCTCGGCCGCAAGCCCGGCAAGGATAAGCGAGGCGCTCGCGCGAAGGTCCGTTGCCATCACCGGCGCCGCTGAAAGCCTCGGCACACCTTTGATGATCGCCGTGCGTCCGTCGGTCCGGATGTCGGCCCCCATTCTTCTGAGTTCCGCCACATGCGTGAAGCGGTTCTCGAAGATGGTCTCGTTGATGACGCTCGTGCCGTTCGCCAGGGACATAAGGCTCATGATCTGCGCCTGCATATCCGTTGGAAAACCGGGATACTCCAGGGTGGTGACGTTCACGGGTTTGATCGTGCCCTGGCCGGTTATGTGAATGGTCCTTTCATCGGCCGTGACCCGTGCCCCTGCCTCGGTCACCTTTGCGAGCACAGCCTCGAGATGGCCGGGAAAACAGTTTTTGATCGTGACCGACCCGTTGGTTATGGCCGCGGCGATCACGAAGGTCCCGGTCTCGATCCGGTCAGGCATGACGGTGTAGTCCAGGGGTCGGAGTTTCTCGACGCCCGTGATCCTGATGATGTCCGAGCCCGCTCCCTCGATCTTCGCGCCCATCTGGATCAGGGCGTTCGCGAGGTCCACGATCTCGGGCTCCCGCGCGGCATTTTCGAGGATGGTTTCTCCCTCTGCGAGCGAGGCGGCCATCATGATGTTCTCGGTGCCGGTCACGGTCACGGTGTCGAAATAGATGTGTGCGCCGCGGAGCCTTTGTGCGCGGGCCACAACATAACCATGCTCGATCTCGACCGTCGCACCGAGTTTTCTCAGACCCATAAGGTGCAGGTTGATCGGCCGTGCCCCGATGGCGCAGCCGCCGGGCAGCGACACGCGCGCCTTGCCCATTCGCGCCACGAGCGGGCCGAGAACGAGCACCGATGCCCGCATGGTCCGCACGAGATCATAGGGCGCCTCCGGTTTCGTGAGTACGGCGGAGTCTATCAGGACATCATTGTCCTGCCGCTCAAAAGACACTCCCATGTTCTGGAGGATCCTTCCGAATGTCGTCACATCTGCCAGGCGCGGGACATTCGCTATCCGATGTTTTCCTTCGCACAGAAGCGCTGCCGCAAGGATCGGCAGAGCGGCGTTCTTGGCACCGCTGACGAAGACCTCACCGTTCAGTTTTTTCCCGCCGTTGATATAGATTGATTTCATAGTGGTCAGTAGTCAGAAGCCAGGAGTCAGGAGAAAAAAGGCTGTTGATCTATCTTCTGGCTCCTGGGCACCGGCTTCTGACTCCTAAGCCTTTCTTGCAACTAACACCCTTTCAATTCCCGCCAGGTCTTTCAGAATTTCGGGTTTGCCATATGCCCCGGTCGCTTCGATCATCCGAATGAGCGTCTTTGCCTGACCCAGTCCCATTTCCATAATGAGCGCGCCGTTCTTTTTCAGATACTCCGGCGCGATCGTGATGATTGTTGCCGCGATCTCCGTTCCCCCGGGACCTGCGATGAGCGCCATTTCGGGCTCATAATCTCTCACCTCGGGCTGGAGGGTGGGCAGGTCGCCTGACTTTACATACGGCGGATTCGACACAATGATATCAATCCCGGCGCGTATGTCCAGCTCTTCCAGCGGGGCGAACAGGTCGCCTTCGAGAAATCGGATGCGGTCCGCTACGCCGTGATCGCGGGCATTCTCTCTTGCCACCGCAAGGGCTCTCATCGACGCATCGGTCGCGATAAGGCGAGAAGCAGAAAGTTCTTTCGCCAGGCTTACGGCAATGCACCCTGAGCCGGTGCAAAGATCTATGATCCTGACCTGACGGTTCCGGTCCTCCGCGATCGTGAGAGCCGCTTCGATGATGAACTCGGTCTCGGGTCTGGGGATGAGCACGTCAGGTGTGACTTTGAACTCCAGGCCCCAGAACTCCTGGTTGCCGATGATATGCTGAAGCGGTTCACGACCGGTTCTGCGCCGGACCGCCCGGTCAAAATCCCGTTGATCGTTATCATCGAGCACATTATCTCCATGGGTGATGAGCCAGACACGGTTCTTCCGCATGATATGAGAAAGAAGCACCTCTGCGTCGAGCCGGGCATTGGCTATTCCCGCTGTTGATAGTGCTGCGGCTGCATCCTTGAGAGCTTCAGCGAGGGTCACGGTAAAGACCGGGGCGGAAAGGCATGTCTTCCCGCCGTCATACCTTCTATAGATTTTTCAGCCGCTCCGCGTTCGCAGCCGCGGTCAAGGCGTCGATGAATTCATCGAGGTCTCCGTCCATTATCGAATCCAGCCGGTACAGCGACAACCCGATGCGGTGGTCCGTTACGCGGGTCTGAGGAAAGTTATAGGTCCGGATCTTTTCACTGCGTTCTCCGGAGCCCACCTGTGACCTGCGGTCCTGGGCTGTTTCGGCATCCTGCTTCGCCTTCTCTTTCTCCAGCAGGCGGGACTTCAGGATCTTCATGGCCTTTATGCGATTCTTGAGCTGTGAGCGCTCGTCCTGGCACGCGACCACCTCGCCCGTGGGGATATGGGTGATCCTGACGGCGGAGTAGGTGGTATTCACGCTCTGGCCTCCGGGACCCGATGAACAATAGGTATCGATGCGAAGGTCCTTCTGCTCTATATTAATTTCAACGTCGTCTACTTCGGGCAGTACGGCCACGGTCACCGTGGAGGTGTGTATCCTGCCGCTCGCCTCCGTGGCCGGCACGCGCTGGACGCGGTGCACGCCGCTCTCATATTTAAGCCTGCTGAACACGCCCTTGCCCTGGATCTGGGCGATGATCTCCTTCGCGCCGCCCACTCCCGTGGTGCTCATGTCCAGGAGCGTGACCTGCCAGCGTTTTTTTTCGGAGTAGCGTGAATACATGCGGAAGAGCTCGGCCGCGAAGAGCCCGGCCTCGTCTCCGCCCGCGCCGGCGCGGATCTCGAGGAACACGGTCCGTTCGTCACGCGGGTCCTTGGGCACGAGCATGAGTTGGAGCTCCTGCTCCAACTGCGCGCGTTTCGGCGTAAGTTCCTTGATCTCTGCCTCGGCCATTGCGCGCAGCTCGGGGTCCGACTGCTTGTCGTTGGTGATCTCCCCGGCCTCCTGTACCTGTTTCACCAGGTCCTGGAAGGCGCGAAAATGGTTCACCACATCTTCGATGTCCGACCGCTCCTTGGAATACTTCTGGTACTGCTGGTGGTCGGCTGCGACAACGGGATCGGACAAGAGCCTTGTCAGTTCATCATATTTTTCCGCGACTGCTTCTAATTTTTTGAACATAATTCAAACCAAAATCTTTAACCACGAAGGCGCTAAGGCGCAAAGGAATGCGGGAAGATGAGAATCTGGAAAATCAAAAAAGGGATGATGAATCCTCGCAGCATTCTCTTATTCTATTATTGTACCTTGAAGTCTTTCTTTGCGTCTTCGTGTCTTTGTGGCGGCGGTTTCAGGTTTACGTTGAAACAAAAAACCCCGCTTCAGCGGGGTTCCATCGCAAGGGCCTCGTTCAGCGCCTTGATGGCGACCTCTATCTGGTCGTCCGACGGTTCACGCGTCGTGAGGCGCTGAAGCCAGAGTCCGGGCAGCATCAGGGCTTTGACAAGCGGGTTCCCGCACTGCTTCGCGCTGTACTTGATGAATTCATATCCCAGCCCCGCGATCAACGGCAGAAGGACGATCCGAGAAAGGGCTTTTGCCCAGAAGGGCCAGCTGCCCGGAATAAGCGAGAAGAGGAGAATGGAAAGCACCATGACCGCGATCAGGAAGCTCGTGCCGCAGCGCGGGTGGATGCGGGAATATTGCCGTGCATTCTCGACCGTGATCTCTTTGCCGGACTCGTAGGCGGCGATGGACTTATGCTCCGCGCCGTGGTACTCAAAGACCCGCCGGATGTCTTTCATGAACGAGATGCCGGAGACATATCCCAGGAACAACCCTACCCGGAGAACACCATCCGTGAGGTTGAACAAGAGGCTGTTCTTGTTGACCGTATCGTAGTACGAACCGAGCAGGCTGGTCAGCAGGAGGGGGAGCGCGAGGAAGATCGCGAGGGAAAATGCAAGCGCCACGACCATGGTACCGGCCATTGCAAGGGGGCTTATCTCCTCCTTTTTGCCGTCTTCGCTTTCGATCGCCTCATTCGCCGAGAAATTGAGCGCCCGGATGCCGAGCCACAGCGCTTCAAACAGCGCCGCCGAACCCCGGATGATTTTCGTCTTCAAGAACGGGAACCGTTCGCCGAGCGGCATGAGTACCTGCTTGAAGACCACGATCCCGGCGTCGGACTTTCCGCCTTTGCGAACGGCCACGGTAAAGGCGCGCGGTGAGCGCATCATCACGCCCTCGAGCACCGCCTGGCCGCCTATGTTTATTGTCTCCGACAAGTTCAGGGACCTCGTGTGAAAGCAGTGGGCAGTAATCAGGAGACAGAGGTCTTAAGCAATCGCTCGAGTCCGCGACCTCGCTCCGTCGTCTGCTATTTGGATTCCGTCTTCGTGTATTTTTTCCGGAACTTGTCGATGCGGCCTTCGGTATCGATGAGCTTCTGTTTGCCGGTGAAGAAGGGGTGGCAGACCGAGCAGATGTCGAGCCTGATATTCTCTTTGGTGGATCGGGTCTCGTACGCTTCGCCACAGGCACAGTGGACCTGCGACAGCTTGTAGTCCGGGTGAATTCCCTGTTTCATGGTTCTACTCCTCCTGATTGTTTTAATGAAGCAACAACCGTCAAATTTGATTTTCAAGCATTACCGCATCATCCATGGCCGCGGTAAGGTCGGAATAATAAACCAAAATACATAAAAATACAAGTAAAAAAAGACAATTGTCATTCCGAACGCAGCGAGGAATCTGGTTTTTTTCAAATATGTTGAGAGACCCTTCACTTCGTTCAGGGTGACGATTTCCCCTTTAGGAAAGATCCTTCGCTATGCTCAGGATGATTTTTTCACCTGTTTGGTGAAAAAATCACTTGTTCATTGAGTCAAGGAAATCGCGGTTCGTCTTGTTCTGTTTGAGCTTTTCGAGCAGGAACTCCATGCTCTCCACGGTGGAGAGCGGGTTCAGGACCTTTCTGAGGATCCACATGCGGTTCAGATCATCCTTGTCCACGAGCAGTTCTTCCTTGCGCGTGCCGGACGCGTTGATGTCGATTGCCGGGAACACGCGTTTTTCGACCAGTTTCCGGTCGAGATGGAGCTCCATGTTGCCGGTTCCCTTGAACTCCTCGAAGATCACATCGTCCATGCGGCTTCCCGTGTCCACGAGCGCCGTTGCCAGGATGGTGAGGCTACCCCCGCCCCCTTCGATGCTACGGGCAGCGCCGAAGAACCTCTTGGGCCGCTGGAGCGCATTGGCGTCCAGACCGCCGGAGAGCACCTTGCCCGATGCCGGGATGATCGCGTTGTGCGCCCGCGCGAGACGGGTGACGCTGTCAAGCAGGATGACGACGTCCTTCTTGTGCTCAACAAGCCGCTTGGCGCGCTCGATGACCATATCCGCTACCTGCACGTGCCTCTGGGGCGGTTCATCAAAGGTGGAGCTGATGATCTCGGCCTTGACCTGGCGCTGCCAGTCCGTGACTTCCTCAGGCCGTTCGTCGATCAGCAGCACGATGAGCTTGATGTCCGGATGGTTCTTCAGAATGGCCTTGGCAATGGCCTGGAGCAGCATGGTCTTGCCGGTCCGGGGAGGCGCCACGATCATGCCGCGCTGGCCCATGCCGATGGGTGTGACGAGGTCTATGGCGCGCGTGGTATATTCCGTCGGGGACATTTCGAGCTTAATCTTCTTTTCAGGATAGTACGGCGTAAGGTTGTCGAACAGGATCTTGCTCCGGGATATTTCAGGGTCCTCATAGTTGATGGCATCGACCTTGAGGAGGGCGAAGTAGCGTTCGCCCTCTTTCGGCGGCCGGATCTGGCCGGAGACCGTGTCCCCGGTGCGGATGTTGAACCTTCTTATCTGGGAGGGGGATACGTAGATATCGTCGGGGCCGGGGAGATAGTTGTAATCGGGGGCTCGAAGGAAGCCGAAGCCATCGGGCAGGATCTCGAGCACGCCCTCCCCGAAGATCATACCGTTCTTTTCCGTCTGTGCCTGCAGGATGGCGAATATCAATTCCTGTTTTCGCAGACCGCTGACGCCTTCGACCTTGAGGTCGTTCGCCATCTCGGTCAATTCGGCGATGTTCTTTCCCTTGAGCTCTACTAAATTCATGATTTTTACTCCTTGGCCCGCGGTTTGCCGGGGCGTGTGCGGTCTGTACCTGGTGAGAGGCGGGTTATGCTGCTCCAGTGGTTGTTATATATGAGCGTTGTGTATGGCGTTATATTGGTTTTTGCAAGGAGGCTGGTTCCGTCAGACTATCTGTCGGCGGTTTGCTTACGTGATAAAAAGGCCTTTCTATGTAAACGGCACGTTGTGTTTTTACCTGGTTATTATTGTGCTGGGTTTTGCAATAACTCGGGGTTTTTGGTCAGGTTTACTCGATGACTGAAGAAAAGATACTCCAGAAAGCCGGATTTGTCAATGTTTTTATTTTGTATTGTTGCGGAATTGGTCTTTTTATGATAACTTTACACAAACCAAAAATACGCCATACAGACCACTGTTGTTGATTCAGTACCTGCGCTGATAACCTGACCTCTGAATTCTCAGTTTGTTCTGATGGGGAGATTTGAACATGCCGCTGTACCAGTATAGAGCCAGGGACAAAGACGGTGCGCTTCGCACCGGTACGATGGAGGCTGCACGCAAAGAGGGGGTGGCGGACCAGCTCTCGGGCATGGGATACATCCCCGTGATGATCGAGGAGCAGGGACAGGAGCGGACCTCAAGCCTCGACTTTGGCGCACTGTTCGGCAAGATCAAGCCGCAGGACCTCATCATCTTCAGCAGGCAGCTTGCCACGCTCATGAGCGCGGGCATCCCCTTTATCCAGGGCCTCGTAACACTCGAAAAGCAGTCCGAAAATCCCCGGTTGAAGGCCGCGATCGCGCAGATCAGACGTGAAATTGAGGGCGGCAGTTCGTTCTCCGATGCCCTTGCCCGGCAGCCAAAAATATTCAGCAAGCTGTACGTAAGCCTGATCAGGGCGGGGGAGACGGCCGGTATCCTCGATGAGATCCTGAACCGGCTGGCGCTGCTTGCCGAGCATGAGGCCGAAACACGCGCGCGGGTGAAGGCAGCGGTGCGGTATCCGCTGATCGTCGTGATCGCCATCTCTGCCGCATTTGCATTCCTCGTCACCTTCGTGATCCCCAGGTTCTCCGTGCTCTTTGCCCAGTTCAAAACAGCCCTGCCGCTGCCCACTCGCATACTGATCAACATCAACTATACGGTCCAGAATTACTGGTACCTTATCATTCTCAGCATCATCCTGCTCGTGTGGGGGGTGATATGGTATCTGGGAACGCCGGGAGGCAGATGGCAGTGGGACCGGCTGAAGCTCAAGCTGCCGGTGTTCGGCCTTCTTTTCCAAAAAGTGGCGCTCTCGCGGTTCGCGCGCATATTCAGCGCCATGCAGAAGAGCGGCATCTCCATGATGCTGACGCTCGAGATCGCGGGCGAGACCATCGGCAATGTGGTGATCGCCCGGTCGGTGGGGGCAATGAGCGACAGCATTCGTGACGGCAAGGGGCTGACCGCACCAATGGAGGCCTCGGGTCTTTTTCCGCCGATGGTGATCCAGATGATGGCGGTTGGCGAGGAAACAGGACAACTCGATACCATGTTGAACAAGGTCTCCGATTATTATGACATGGATGTAGAGTACACTCTTCGGAACCTCTCGACCATGATCGAACCGATACTGCTTCTCTTTGTCGGCGGCATGGTCCTGTTCCTTGCCCTGGGAATTTTCCTTCCCATGTGGAACTTGATGAGCCTGTTCAAGAGATAAATGAGAAGCAGTTGCCCGCTTTCAAGTGTTCGTCGTAATTTTTTTTCATGCCTGTTTCCGCATGGCTATCTTTAGTGGTTTTACCAAAAAGATACGTTGACTCTGCTTTGCAAAAAGGCTATACTCTGGTCCATGTCTTATCGGAGGCAGCGTGGGACCTGGCTCAAGGATGCAAAAGGGTTCACGATCGTCGATGCCCTTATTAGTCTTTGTCTGATCGGGATCCTTGCCGGAGTTGTCATCCCCCACTATCTGCGGCTGGCCCATGATGCCCGGGAAACAGCCCTTAAAATGGGGTTGTCGAATATACGCAGGAGCATTGGACTCTTCCGGATGTTGAATGAACGAAACCCCGGGAGCCTTGATGAACTCACGGAAAAGAATGTCATGCTTCCCTCGAGAATGGGGCCTGATCCGTCTGCGGGTTCGATTTTTTTGGATGATAAATATCTCGTAGCGCAGACGCTGGATGCGCAGGGACGTCTTGTTGATGTATTCGGAAATCGCTACTTGTATGATCCGGTCCATGGGGTGGTCAAGGCCTCCACGAAGGGGTATGAAAGCTGGTAACATTCGAACGGATTGCATGGTTGAGCGTTCATGCGCATATACTAAGAAATCTTATTTGTTAAAAGGAGGAAAGAGATGAAAGTGGTAAGAACACAGAAAGGTTTCACCCTCATCGAACTGGTAATCGTCATCGTCATTCTGGGAATTCTTGCAGCGGTGGCCATACCCCGGTATATCAGTATCGTGGCTGATGCCCGGAAAGCCGCGGTAAACGGGATGGCCGGCGGTCTGAGGGCCTCAGTGATCGTCGCAAAGGCAAAGTACATGGTGGTAGGGGATCAGTCTCTCGCCACGGTTGATATGGACGGCACTCCCGTGGCCGTTATGGCGGGCAGCGGGGTCCCTCTTGGTACACAGGCGGGCATCGTATCGGCTCTTACCGATACAGCGGGATTTAACGTAGATACCACGGGATCACCTATCGTTACGTTTCAGCCGACGAATGGCGGAGGTCCTGCGTGCGGTGTTGTGTATAGCGGTCCTACAACGAGTGTCACGCCCGCGACCGTAACTACAACGTTAACCGGCTGCTGATCGTAGGTGCAGTAAAATGCGCCTGCGCATCGGTCAGGCTATTGGCATGCAGACTACAACGGGGAGTTCAATAATAATATATTCTCAGGAGGGAACAAAAATGGTTAGAACACAGAAAGGTTTCACGCTTATCGAGTTGGTCATGGTCATTGTGATTCTCGGCATCCTGGCGGCGGTGGCAATTCCGAAGTACATTGATTTGTCGACCGATGCGAACTCAGCCGCCTTAAAGGGCGTGGCAGGTTCGATGGCCTCTGCAATGGCAACAAACTATGCTGCACGCATGATGTCGTCTACCAACCCCAATGCCATTACGATGAATAATTGCACCGCAATAGGAGGAGCTCTTGCAGGGGGGGTACCCTCCGGCTATACTGTGACGGCTAGTGTTCCCCTTACTCCCGGCCAAGTCGGGACTTGCACGGTGAATCAGGTTGCAACAAGTAACACGGCGACCTTCCAGGGTATCGGCAGCTATTAATAGGGCATGTCTTTTCGAGACTCATCTCAACATTAAAGAAGGCGGGCAGGGAGACCTGTTCGCCTTCTTCAGCATCATGGGGACTCAACCAGGGGGGGACTGTATGTTCTCCGGACATGCCGATAATCCGAAATATTCGTATGAGGATTGCGTATGAATGAATCGCCGGTCATGCCGATACAAAACAGGACGGCATTTATTCTTTTTTCCCTCGTTGGCCTCCTCCTCTATCTGAACTCATTGAATTCCCCCTTTCATTATGACGACATTTATTATTTAAAGGAAAACCTGGGCATCAAATCCCTTGCACTCTTTTGGGACCGGTTTGGCGGCAATATTTCGGCTCTTTTCAGGGGAAGGCCGATCCTTTTACTCACCTTTCTTTTAAACTTTAAGCTCGGCGGACTTGATACGCTCGGGTATCATCTGCTTAACGTTCTTATTCATGTCAGCAACGCATTTCTCCTCTATATTATACTGCGAAGGTATCTGGAATCCGGTACTGGAAAAGGCTACTCCAACACGCCTCTCCTTGCCGCGGGTCTTTTTCTTATCCACCCGATCTGCACGGAAAGCGTAACGTATCTATCGAGCCGTTCGTCGGAGCTTTCCGCCCTGTTCGTACTCCTGTCGATGTACTGTTTCTTCCGGGGAACGGAACAAAAAATTCGCGGGGCATTTTATCTGTTCAGTGTGCTTTTCTTCCTGTTCGGGCTCATGACCAAGGAAGCGGCCGTGGTGCTTCCCGCGCTGCTCCTGCTCTTTGATTATTTTTTTATATCAAAAAGCATGCGTGGGCTTCTGACCCGGCTCAAGTACCACCTTCCGCACATCCTTGTCATGTGCGCACTGTCCATCGTGTACATCTCCATGATAATCACCCCGCCGGCCGGAGCAGTTAGGCCATGGCTGACGCATATTTTTACTGAACTGAAGGTTTTTACTCAATACCTGAGACTGCTGACTGTCCCTGTCGGACTCAACATAGACCACGATGTCATTCCCTCAGGCCTTGCAGACAGTCAGGTCGTTGTTTCGATACTGATATTATCAGCCCTGCTCTCCGCGGCCATGATCGTCAGGAAAAGATACCCCGTCATTTCTTTTTCAATTTTTTGGTTTTTTATCAACATGGTCCCTTTTTTGTTCATGCGGTTAGAGGACTTCATGGCTGAACGATGGATCTATTTTGCCGCGATCGGATTCTGTATCGGGATTGCAGACATCCTGATGACCATGACCAGGCTTTACCGGAGAACGGGGCTCGTCGCGACCGGCGTCGTCCTTCTTCTCTGCGGGACCCTGACCGTTGCGAGAAACCAGGTTTACGCAAGCCCGGTGCTGCTCTGGGAAGACGCCGCGAAAAAATCACCTGAAAAATATAGGCCCTTCGTCAACCTGAGCTCCGCCTATATGGAAAACGGTGATACGGCGAGGGCCATAGAGAGCTCCCAAGAGGCCATTAAACAGTGGAAGAAGAAAGGTTCGAACAGCAAGGATATCCTTACTGCTTATATAAACCTCACGACCGCGGCTTATGGAGACAATCCCGGGCATGCCGGGGAGGTGCTGTCGGCGATCGCAACAGAAGCGTCCCAGAACGTCGATTATTACGGCACCCTTGGCTCCTTCTCCATGAATGCGGGAAAATATCAGGATGCACTCGCCTCCTTCAAAAAGGCACTCGCTCTCTCTCCGCGATCAGCCGCGTTCCTTTTCCTGATTGGAGAATGTTATGAAAATATCGGGCAGAAGGGAATAGCGCGGGAATATTTCGTTCGCGCCACCACGATGATACCGCAGACGGCGCAGGAATACATGGGCCAGGGCGAGGCGTTTTCCAAGCTGGGTGAGTACCAGAAGGCATCCGATTGTTTTCATGAATCCGTACGGACAGACCCCATGGACGTGTCGATGCGCGTCTACTTTGCGACGATCTTGCAGAAGAACCAATACCTCGATCAGGCCCTGGAACAGTTTTCCCTTGCCCTGAAAATATCCCCCGGATATGTCCCTGCCTATAAGGGCATGGGGGAGGTGATGCTCGAAAAAGGGAAATACGAAATGGCGGGAAAATATTTAGACCGGGCGCTTGCGCTGCTGCCCTTGAGATCGCCGGAGCGGAAAAACGTGCTGGCGCTTATGGAAACCGCGAAGAAAGGCGCGCTGGAGCATACCGGCGGAACGGTGGTCAGATGACGCGCGCAGCGCAGTATCGAAGGAACGATGTCCTGTCCCGGGGCCGCGCGATGAGCATCTCGGGATTTACCTTGATAGAGCTGGTAATGGTCATTGTACTTATCGGCATCCTTGCGGTATTTGCCGCGCCGAAGCTGCTTGATGTGACTTCAATGAGGGCAGGATCATTTGTCGATAAACTGCGCGCGGATATTCGTTTTGCGCAGAATCTTGCCATGACGAGGAATCTGAGAAGCAGGGTATACTTCAATGGAACGGGCGGAGCGCCGGCGTCCGGGTATGCCGTCGTGTCCAGCACCACCAGCACATGCACGGCTTTTACCAACCCGTTTATTGGCGGACCTCTGAGTGTTGGCCTGGGCACGGGAGATTACACGAATATCTCTGTCGCGCCGAGCATGAATTGCCTTGAATATGATTCTCTCGGGCGGCCTTATAACTGCACGTTGGCTCCCGCGCCGGCGGCTTGCTCCACAACACAGACGGGAATGACAGTTTCGGTTAATGCATCCGCGGCAACGATCGGCACGGTGACAGTGTCAGCACAGACCGGGGCGGTGAATTGATGACACAGAATAAGGAGTCACAAGTCGGGAGCCGGAAGTCAGGAGAGAGCGGTTTCACGCTGATCGAGACCATCATTACCCTCGTCGTGCTTTCGATCGCGGCAATTGGCGTACTTTCGGTGTTTACGGTGGGGATCAAGGGGAGCGCAAATCCCCTTGTCGCCGAACAGGCGGTTCAACTGGCGCAGGAGAGAATGGATACAATCATAGGCGACCGCCAGAACCCTGCAAGAGGCTTTGCCTGGATCGTTCCGGGAAATTATAATACACCTCCGGGAGTTGCCGTGCCGGGGTTCAGCGGTTTTACCCGGAGCGAATCCATATACTGTGTAACTGCGACGGACGTGAATACTTCTATCGGCGCGCCGGGTGTAGGGGGTTGCGCTTCGAACTACACGCATATCACCGTGACCGTCGCGAACACGCTTATCAGCAGCGTGAGTGTAGAAACGATCGTGACGAATTATTAGCAGGAGCCTTGAATGCGGATTGCGAAAAAACAAACGCATCCCCACCTCACCCCCTCCCCTTCAAGGGGAGGGAAAAGGGAGGGGATGGGTCTTGACGAATTGCGGAAAGAAAAAAGAGATGGAATGCGGGTTGCGGATTGTGAAAACGCAATTTCGAGCTCGAACGGATTCACGCTCATCGAGATCGTCATGACCATCGTGATCGTCAGCATCCTCGCCGCTCTCGCGGCGGTTATCATCCTGCAGGCGGTCAGGGCGTACTCGGACGAGGACTCCCGGAGCGATGTCCATTATCAGGCCAGGCTCGCGGTTGAGAGGATGGCGAGAGAATTACGGTCAATGCCAAGCTGCACAAAGCTCACCGTGTCCTCGAATCCAGGGGGAACGCTTTCCTTCGCCGATGTCAGTACCAACGCCACGGTGACGTTCAGCATTGCAGGCACCGACCTCAAACGCAACAACACTGATTTGCTCGCAAGCGGCATTACCTCTGCACAACCGTTCAGATTACTGGCCGCAGACGGGAACACGCTGACAACAGCATGTCCGGGGATATGGTTCATCGAAATCAGCGTGACCGATACCAAAGGTTCACAATCCCTGCCGATACGAACCAGGGTGCATCCGAGGAACTTCTGATGAAAGGGTCCGGGGGCATGCGGCACGGGTCAGGAGATGATACAGAGACACCTATGACATGGTTGAATAACAACAGGGGCGTCTCGCTCATCGCGGCCGTATTCATCATAGTTGTCCTGGCATTCATGGGCGTGATGTTTGTTTCGCTTATCAATACCAGTAGCTTCACTCTAGTGAATGATATGCAGGCCACACAGGCGTTGTACGTGGCTGAGGGTGGAGTAGAGTACGAGCAGCGCAATCTGGCGCAAAATTTCAACTGGTATCGCAGTGTGACAGATCCTCTGTATAATGACCCACCAAAGAATCTGGGAGGAGGATCGTTTACCGCAACGGTGCGTGTGCCTGCTACCTTGCTTCGGAAGGGACTTTCGGACACCGCTCTCACTGCAACCGTCTATTCCACGAGCGGGTTCCCTGCAAACGGGTATCTTCAAATAGACGATGATGTCACCGGAGGCGCGGAGTTTGTGCAGTACACAATCTTTGACGCGACGACCGTCACCCTGATAGCTCCGCGCGGACGGACCATCGGCACGGTCGTCACTGCGGCTAACGATTTCGTCCGGGGGACCGCAGTCTATCCGGTAATGACCCTGTCGCTGGCAGGAGGGCTGACCTCGACCTGTTTATCTCCCGCATCCTTTACCCTTGTAGCTGCGTCAACGCCGATCAAGTTGTTAAGCTCCGGCACGATCGACATTGAAGGAGAGGAGATCAACTATTCGGGTTCCACCGTAACCGGAACAAACATGACGCTGACCGGTGTTCAGCGTTGTATGAATGGGACCGGACCCATGGCTCATGCCAATGGACAGCCGGTGACCCCTGTTCTGATAGGCGACAACACGGCAGATTATCAGGCAGAAATCACGTCTACCGGCACAGTGGGCGCGGCGGTTCGGACCGTAAAAAAGACGGTTCAGCGATCGTTATAATAATTATAATGGAGGGGGAGCCCGATGAAGAACAGAATGAAGCCGGTTCTTTTTCTGCTTGGCGTGGTCTTGGTATTCTGCTTTTTGCGGACACCTGCTGAAGCCGCGGTCAGTTTTACGGCAGTGCAGACATCACCTGCTGAGATCGTTATGGGTACCCGGCCGGTCACCTATCGCATTACGAATACCAGTACTGCCGGTGAGTCAATAAATCGTATACGATTCAATCTTGCAAACAATACCTACACCAGTTATCCGAACCCTGAGGCGTTCACAGCCCCGGCAGGATGGACATGCACAAGAAGCAGCAACACCAGAATTCAGTGTACGGGTACCATGCCGTCGACGGGCACGAATTATGGGGACTTTACATTCAACATAAAAAATGTGGTTACGACATATGACAGAACCGATAAGCTCAATACGGTACAGGCTCGGTTCAGCACCTCAAATACCAACTATAATCCCAACCCACTGCCGACCACTTCCTGGACATGGAAGGCGCTGGAAATGACCTTAGTGCCCGCACCGACCAACATTGGCACCGGATGCACTACCACATTGACCATGACTGTGTGGAACAGGTCTTCGGTCGCCAATTTGGTCGTTGCCCCTGTTTCATCACCCCCGACCCTCGCCGGCGGTGCGGCTGTCAATGCTCCGGCGCCGGCACCCGCCAGCCTTACCCTGGCTGCCAATGGTGGTACAGGGTCCATAACCTGGGCCTATACCGTGACCGGGCTCGCCGGGGGTACGGTGAAGTTTACTGCCTGTGCGAGCACGACGGGGACCTGTGTCACGAATCCGGGCGTCACAAGGACCTCAAGCAGTGTGACGACGGGTCCGGTGACCATTATTGCAGGTGCTGCATGCAACCTGGTCTCTGCTATGACCATTACGCCGACCTGTCTCTATTCGGGAGATATCGCTACAGTGCAGATGGTGGTACAGAACAAGACCGGGGCAACGGTGAACAATGTAACACCGGGTGTGATCACCTGCATCGGTCCTGCCCAGATCGGCTCTCCAGCCTGCACGTGGCTAACCGGCCCGACGCCTGCGAACATGAGTCTGTTGACTAATGCAACAGGCACCTTTACGTGGACAGCAGCGGTCAACGGAAACCCGAACGACTCCTATTCCGTGAGCGGCTATGCAACAGCGAACGGTCCCATCACGACCGCGACCACGATCTCCAATGTGCAGGATGTGGACGGCTATAACGTGACCATCGTGAGCACAAGCACCGGCACTTTTCAGACGAACGCTTTCAGCGTGAATGAAGAGCTTGACTGGACCATTACGAATTACGCCTGCTCCAATATCAATAAGGTCTCGATCTCCATTCCCGCCGGCTGGACGTTCGCGAATGATGGGTATGCGCTGGTGACTAACACCACGACCACGCAGCAGGTCGAAACCTGGAATCCACTCGTCGGCACGACCTTTACCTCTCCGAACGCAACTGACCGCATACCACCGAATGGTATTTCAGGCGCCTTTTACCTGGTCTTTTCACAAACGCCTGCTTCAACGGGCAACTATAATTTTGATGTAACGATCACTGATGATCTCGGGGTGGTGAGGGTAAAGCCGTCTACGATAACAGTCAATCCCTTCAACACGGGCACGTGGAATTCCACCGGGACGAGCATCTGGCAGGAGACCATTCAGTGACGAGGCTTTCGGATAGGATAGCAAGTATTGGAAAGAGCGACATCGCAGGAATCATACTAAGGTCGGCCTTTTCGTTTATAAAAAATAATCGTTAAAAGATCACTTTCTTCCTTGACAAAAGCCACAATATCAGCTATTTTTTATCCAATCTATAGAAAAATAAACCCAAACTCAAACCTAAACTTAAATTCAACTCTATTTTTTAATTCATTCCCTGTTAGGGAGAAGGTACATGAAGACGTCTGAAATCATCAGCAAACTCGATATCCCGAGGCACAAGCTTTACTACCTCGAGCAGAAGGGATATATCAACCCGAAACGCATCCCCATGGGCGACCTGGAGGCGCGGGAATACAGCAAGCAGGACTACGAACGGGTCCGGGTGATCTGGAAATACCTGCGGCGCGGGTATAAACACAAGATGGCGTTCCAGATGGCTTCTGAAGAACTCAAGACGGAGAAGGCGGGGAGTTGATGAGAGACGAAGGACGAAGGATCTAAAAACGTCCATCGTCCGGGCGAGCAAAGCGAACTGTCGTCCATCGTATCTTATGAAATAAAACTATGGGACTTTTTTCAAAGGACATAACAGGGGTTGACATCGGCGCGGGGAGCATCAAGGTTGTGCGCCTGTCGGGAGGCGGGAAGCGTCCAAGACTTCTCTCGGCCATGCTTGTGGAATTGTCTCCCGATCCTGCCCTGGCTGCGAGCGTCGGCAGCGACCTCCAGCATCTCCAGACCAGCAAGATGATCGGCGGCGCCAACGTTGTCACCCTGATGCCGGGCAAACATCTGACGATCCGTTCGCTTACCCTGCCCAAGATGCCGCTCAACGAGCTGCGCGAGGCGGTCCGGTGGGAGGCGAAGCGGCATATTTCCTATCCTGTCGATTCCGCACAGATCGAATACCTGATTGTGGGTGAAAGACTTGAGGGCGCGGTGGGGAGGTACGACCTCGTCATGGTGGCTGCTGAACGGGTGAAGGTGCTTGAGCAGTTGGCTCCGTTCAATGATGCAAATATCAAAGTGTCCGCCGTTGACGCAAACGCCCTGGCCCTCCGAAATGTTCTCCGCATCCGCGACATGCCCGTTGACGAGAACACCCTTGTCGTGGACCTTGGCGCCGGCAAGACCGAGGTCAATGTTTATAAGGGCGGAATGCTCCGTTTCAGCCGCTGCGTCGAGAGCGGAGGCCTGGACATGACCCGTGCAGTGGCCGAGGCATTGAACATCGGCTTTCAGGAGGCGGAGGACAAGAAGCGCACCCTGAACATTCTGACGCCTCCTGATCAGGACCTGGCGATCGCTGCGCTCCAGCCGCGGGTAGACGGCCTGCTGATGGAGATCCGGCGGTCGGTTGAATATTATAAGACCACCTTCCGGGAGAAAAACGTGGAGGGCATGATCTTGAGCGGAGGTGTCTCGCTTATGCGCGGACTCAAGGACTATTTCGCCCAATCGCTCGAGGGCACGGTGGAGATCGACCAGCCCTTTGACGGCCTGACCTGCGGGAAGAACATGTTTGAAGAGTTCGGACCGATTGCGCCGCGGTTTTCAGCAGCTATCGGGCTGGCAATGCGGAAGGTGTAGCGTTGTTTCATAATGCCCGGGATAGTGCCCGGAGGGAACTATAACAAGACCATGAAACCGTTAAAAGATTATATCAATCTGATGCCCCAGGAGGAAAAGAAGCCCTCTCCCTTTGCCACGTGGGGTGCCCTCCTGGCCGTGCTGTTCCTACTGGTGTGGCTGGTATTGTTCGGAATGCAGGCGCGGCAGTACCGTATGCTGCAAAACCGGATCGCGACGCTGAGATCACAGCAACAGACCATCCAGTTGCAGGCAGACGCCTTGCGTAAGGAGCTTGCGATCGTCTCACCGTCGGGAATGACGCGGGACAAGGCCGCGTTGATCCAGGATATCCTTCACGAGCGTGTGCTGTGGTCGGAGGTATTCAAGCAGCTCTCTCAAATTGTCCCCACAGGCCTCTGGTTCGATTATCTTGAAGGCAACGCAGACGGCAAGGCGGAGATAAAGATCAAGGGGGGCGCATTCAACTACATCTCAATAGCCGATTTTATGCTTTCCATGGAAAAATCCGGATTTTTCATCCATCCCCAGCTTTCCTATGCCCAGAAGGTCGTCGTCCAGGGGCAGGATGTCGTCGGGTTTGAGATCATCTGCGGAACGAAGAAGTCGGAGGGGGCGCGGTGATGGCTGATATCTCCTCACGCATAGCCGCTTTCTGGCAAAAGCTCACGAAGCGGGAGCGCATTATCGTGGCAATCACCCTGTTATGTGTTCTCTCGGGGTTCCTTTATCAATTTCCCTATTCCATGCTGGTACGGTCATTGAATTCCACCCGGGTGCGCATCAGCAACATGGAAAAGGACATTCTCGACGAGACGGCGCAGATCATCGAGCTGAAGCGCCGTGCATCCGTTGATATGTCGGCCTCCGCTGGATGGGACCTCGCGGACCAGAAGAGCGCGGTCCTGTTCCTTGAAGATGTGTCCGGCACTGCCCGTCGCATGGGGGTCAGTCTGGTGTCTGTCCATCCTGCCCAGGAAATCAACAAGGAGAAGTATAAAGAGATATCGATGAGCCTCGACCTCAAAGGCCGTTACCGCGAGCTTGGAGAGTATTTCAAGCGCCTTGAGCAGCTGTCCAAGGTCGTGAACATCCGCAAGATCCGCATCGAATCCTGTCCGGATTCTTCTTCCGTGTGCGCGGCACAGATCGAGGCGGTCACGTATATGGCGAAGTGAGGGATTCAACAGTAAAATGCCAAATTACAAGTGCCAAATTGCACATACTGTTCAAGTTCCAGGCATCAAACGAAAAAACGTTTTGCAATTTAGATCTTGGCCTTTGGGTATTATTGGGGAATGGTAAATTGGAATTTGGGATTTCTCATGAACAGAATGGATAAAAAAAAGTTCGCACTACTTGGCTTGTTGGGCGTGTTGATGTATTGCGCTGCTTCCGCCGGTGCGCAGGAACGTGCTGAAGAGAGAGATCCCTTCTATCCCTCCCCGGACCGGCCTTCCGTGACCTCTACCCGCCCAGGCGGGGCTGATGAGAGCCGATGGGGGAGGGACCCGTTCAACAACCCCCTTGCCGGCAGGTCGCCGGTACAGAAGGGAGCGCCTGCTCCCGGCCAGCGTGCGCTGACCGGCATTATTTACAGCCAGGAAGTGCGGCTGGCCATCTTCGGCGGCGAGACGTATCAAGAAGGCAGTATGGTCGGCGACAGGAGACTGGTGGAAATCCGCAGGCGGAGCGTGGTTTTCAGGAGCGCCGCCGGCGAAAAGGAAGAAGTGTTTCTCGAAGATTTTACCATGAACAAGTGAGGAAGAAACCTATCAAGTCTGTTGAGTTTATTGAGTCTGAGGGGTCTGAGGGCGATGCCGTCTCGACCCCCCGGATTCCCGTGATTTCGTCGGCTCGCCCGGAGGTGACTATGGTTCCTTGTACAGCCAGATCGCTGATTCGACTGGTGACGCTTGTGGGCGTCGCCCTATGGTTGATCGCCGCGCCGGCCGCTGCTCAGACGGTCGACATCAAGAAAACGCATGCGGAGTTTTCCATGGAGTTCAGGGATGCCGAGATCAAGGACGTGCTGAGGGCAGTGGGACAGGCGGCGAACCTGAACATGATCGTGAGCGATGCCGTGAGTGGAAAGGTCTCCCTGAGCATCAAGGACGTCGATATCTGGACCGCGCTCGAGTCCATTCTCAAGACCAAGGGGCTCACCTATGTCCGCGACGGGAACATGGTCCGCGTCCTCTCGGTGGCCGAGGCGAGGGATATTGACATGGAAACCAGGGTCTTTCCACTGCAGCATGCAAAGAGCAAGGACATTCTTCCCATTCTCAAAAGCGATAATCCGTCAGCGAAGATCTCCGAGGACAGCAGAATGAACGCGATTGTGGCCAGGGATCTTTCGTTGAATCTCGACCGTCTGGCGCGACTGCTCAAGGAACTTGATGTCAAAATGCCGCAGGTCCTGATCGAGGCCAAGATCGTGGAGGTATCGAGTAATTACGCTCGCGAGCTCGGGGTGCAGTGGGGAGGGCAGTTTTCAAGTACCAGCTCCAAGGGGACCACGGTGATGGGCGGCGGCACGACCGGCGGCCAGGCAGCCGTTGTCGGCAGCACTGTTCAATATCCCCAGACCGGCGATATCGGCGCGAGCGGCAATGCCTTCGTCGTGAACCTGCCGGCCAATGTGGGGGTTGGTTCGGGCGGCGCGCTCGGCATAAGTTTCGGCAAGCTGGGAGGGAAACTGGCGCTCGATCTCCAGCTGTCAGCCATGCAGTCCACGGGCAACGGCAAGATCCTGTCCAGTCCCAAGGTAATGACCATGAACAATAAGGAGGCGAAGATATCGAGCGGCACCGATATTCCGGTCAGGACGGTAAGTTCCACCGCCCAAACCACCGGGGGGAGCATCAATACCGCCTCAGTCCAGATGATATCCGCCAGCCTCGGCTTGTCGGCCACTCCGACCATTACGAACGACAACAAGATCGCGATGACGATCAATGTAGAAAAATCTGAACCCGATTTTTCTCACCAGGTGGACGGCATTCCCACGATCACGAAGCGGAACGCGACCTCCGAGGTGGTCATGAACAACGGGGAGACGATCGTGCTCGGCGGCATCCTCACTAAGAATGAGAGCGAGATCGAGTCCGGGGTTCCGCTCCTTTCGCAGATACCGGTCCTCGGCTGGCTCTTCAAAAAGAAGAGCACGATCGAGAACCAGACGGAGCTCATGATCTTCATTACGCCGACAATCGTGTCTGACTAAATGAATGAAAGGCCATTTCGCCGGAGCGTAGTACCCACCGCATCCTCATGATTACCTTCATCCCGGCTGTCCCCGGAAACAGCAGGCGTTCACCCCGCCCCTTGGCGGCATTGTCCGTATTAAGGCTGACTCTCTTTCGGGGTTGACACCATCTCCCTATCGTAGTATAAAAATCCATGGAAACGGGCAGACGGGAATTTATTAAAAAGGCGCTCGCCGGTGCGCTCGTTCTGCTCGGTCTCGGATTTCTGATCCCTGCCGTCAAGATCTTCGCTCCTGCCGGCAACCGTGAGAAGGAGCTGGCCTTTTTCCCGCTCATGGCCGAAGAGGAGATCCCGCGGATCGGCGTGAAAAAGGCGGAGCTTGTGTTCACCGTGCTGGGCAAAGAAAGGAAAGCCAGGGTCTTTATTGTATCTTCTCCCGGGGGCCCGGTGGCTTTTTCCGCTGTCTGCTCGCATCTTGGATGCCTGGTCAGCTACCATAAAGAAAAACAGGAATTTGTCTGCCCTTGCCATGGCGGGAAGTATGATCTTACCGGCAGGAACATTTCCGGCCCGCCTCCCGCGCCCCTTACTCGCTTTCCCCTGAAGATCCGGGATGGAATGCTGTTCGTCGGGGTCAAGGTGTAAGTGCGGAAGACCGAGTACCGAGCACCGTATATGAAACTTCTCGATTACCTCAACAGTCGCATGGGAATCACGAGCAGGCACCGGAGGGTTATGGACAGGCCGGTGCCGGGGTGGATCAACTATGTTTATTGCTTCGGGGGGATCACGTTCACGCTGTTCATCGTACAGCTCCTGACCGGATTGCTCCTGTCGATACACTACAATCCATCGGACGCGGAGGCGTATGCGAGCATCCAGCGCCTGGACCAGACCGTGCCGCTGGGAGGTTTGCTTCGCTCGGTACACAAATGGGCGGCGAACCTCATGGTCGTGATGGTGCTGCTCCACATGATCAGGGTCTTCATCACCGGTTCCTATAAAAATCCCAGGGAGTTGACCTGGATCGCCGGCACCCTGCTGTTCGTAATGACGCTGGCGTTCGGTTTCACCGGATACCTCCTGCCCTGGGACCAGAAGGCGTACTGGGCAACGGTGGTGGGGACGAATATGCTCGGCTCGGTGCCGTTTTTCGGACCTCATCTCACCGCCTTTGTACGCGGCGGCACGGAAGTGACGGGTCAGACGCTTCTCCGTTTTTACAGCATGCACATGCTCTGGTTCCCGGTCTTGTCGGCGCTGTTCCTCTGG
>JBARBN010000049.1:0-8464 GCA_049793155.1 Nitrospirota bacterium | reverse complement strand
ATAGGAAGGTACAATGACCTGCGGATCAATACCGGCCGAGGCAAGAAGATCGAGGTGCCGCCGCAGTACCGTCTTGGGCAGCAGCATGCCAAGCACCGATGCCTCTGTCTTTTTATCGGCATTTTTCCCCGCCTTGTCCAGGATAAAGTGATCGATCTCTACATCGTCAAGAGGAAAGGGCAGGCTGTCCTCGATCTCGAAGGGCAGGGCCTTTTCAATGCGTTTGCGGTCGACGAAGGGGAAGTGGACGATACGCTGGCTGAAATGGCGGCCGGGGATCGAAGAGACGATCCGGGCGCCTGCCCATTCCGCGGACTTCTCTCTCAGGATATCTACCAGCTCCGCATCGGTGGCAAAGGCGCGGTTGAAAGAGTCTATGAACTCTGTTTTTTGACGCAGGCCGGTCACGACGACCGACACGGCCACCCGTCCCTGATCGATGTTCAACCCGACGATCTTCACAACGCTCTCCAGTAATTTACGGTAAATCCTGAATTTGACCGCGTAATAACAGCCTCGACCTGTTTTGTATATCCTCCTACGGTTGCGTAGGAATACACCTTGAAAACATTGCTCGTTTCAGTTAAAAAATTTGCAACCTGTAAGGTCGTGGACGGCAAAAAAGTGTTGCTGATACCGGGGAAGTCGCTGACCTTCGCGTGGTCGGTAAAGGGCGCTTTCTTTCGCTCTTCGATGATTAAGCCCGCCGCTCCTGAGTTTATCCCAAGGCTTTGCAGCACTTGCGGAGACGCGGTATTGATGTCGATCCTATCCACCTGGCTGGTTGTCACAAAATCTTTTACCTTGTTGTAATCTTCATCGCTCATGTATTGATGCAAACCCGTCAACAACCCGATATTCTTTATTCCGCTGGTATTATTGGTCATGTTATCGAGAACAATGCGGTCAATGCCATTATTCTCAAAAAGCGCGCTCAGCATGGCCTGCCGGTATTGGTTCGTCTGCATATCGGTGATCCTTATCTTCCCTGCTTCATCGTCCCACTTTACCCTGAGTTCCGCATCGTTTCCCGGCAAAAAAGGGACTGTCTGCCATTCCCGTTGTTCAAGATTGTCATAGATAGTGGCTGTTCCCGTCACACCGGAACTCAGGTTGGCGGCGAGAAATCTTCCAACGAAATTTACACCCGAGCGCGCAAGGTAGTAGGCGCGCTGGCTGTTGCGAAAATTGACAGCCGCGCGAAGGCTTATCCGCGTACCATAGGCAAATTCAAAGATAAGCGCGATCAGAAGCGCCGTTACCAGGAGCACAATGATCAGCGCAACGCCGCGATCGCCCCTGAGAACTGCAGGATCTTTTGGTTCATGAGTCATAAGAGGCTTCACCCTCGACACCGGTCATTGCCCAAGAGCGGCAGATCCCACTTCGACCTTCGTACTATAGAGAGAATCATCATCGAGCACAAGCGTGATCTCCACCGCCTTCGGGAGCTGCAGCGACCGCTGGGACGTGTTGTCCCAGTCGTCGCTCCACGCTAACCCGTTAAAATACCTCAGCCGCAGACTTTTGATCCGCTCCGTAAGGGCATAATCCATGCCGCCCTCGAGCGGAGTATTCTCCGTGCCGAACTCCCGTTTTTCCTTCCGGATCAGCATAGTGCCGTTCTTTTCAGGTGTATCCTCGAACCGGTAGCCCACCTCCCAGAGATCGGTCTCTTTTGAATTTGGTTTGCGCCAGTTCGTCAGCGTCGTAAGGGCTATCGTATCGAACCGGGGAGCAGCCAGTTCCGCGCTGGACTTCTTGCCGTAAAAAAAAGTTTCCTTCATGAACTGGTTGTAATAGGCATTCGAAATATCGTTCGAAAGCTTCGTCAGCAAGGTACGGGCCAGGTCCCCCGCGTCCCTTCTCGCCTCAGCCTGCGCTACACCCCTGCTGGCCGTGGAAAAACTTGCATAGATCACGGTCACGATTCCCGACATGATCGCCACAGCGATAAGAACTTCGAGAAGCGTGAAGCCCTTCGATTGCGAAAATCCAGCTCCTCCGCATTCCTGACCCCTGGCCCCTGACCCGGCGTCACTCATAATCAACCAGCTCCACCATCTCCTGGTGCGTACCTTCCTTCCACAGGACCGCAATACGGATCTCGGTGATAAACACCGTGCTGAAAAGGGGGATCTGTGAAAGGGTCTTCTTCCAGGCGTAGTCTTTAAATTTGTCCTCGTCCTTAAAGTCACCGGTTTCCTCAACCGGCAGCCAGTTCTTGGACACGATCACGTCCACCATCATGCGTTTTGCAAGCAGGGTCGCCGTGGTAATCTGTTCCGCCTGCGCAACATCCTGCATGGTCCTGCTCTGGAGCCCCAGGAGGATCACCAGCACCGTGGCCATGATCGACACGGCAACCATCACCTCGAGAAGGGTGAAACCGCCGTTTGTAAACTTGACCGTTGCCCCTTGACCCCTGACCCTGGTCATTTCCCCTCCACATATCCTTCGCGGAGTTCGGTGTCGCCGGAAAGCGGCTTCACGAGAAGCGTGAAATCCCGGCCTGATCCATCCCGCAGATAAATAAAAGCCTGTTCAACCCACCCGTCTGGTGTGAACTGGATGTAGGGATCATCAGGATGGCTGCTTACCCGTACGTCCCGAAACGTCGTCTGGCCGGAGAGGCTTCCCTCGGATGCGATCTCTGAAGAGAAGCGTTTGAATTCCACGGTCTGATCGTTCAACGGAGTCATGACCTCGGTCCAGTAGCGCCCCTCGTGGACATCGAATCTGAGACGGAATACCGCCTTCCGTGCCTGGGACTCGTCTTTCAGAAAGCGTATCATTCCCGTCAGATGTCTGGCGCTGCGCTTCAGGTTCGCCTCGCCGAGTTCGCCCAGACGCGGAATGATCAGCGTAAGCATGACACCAAGGATCACGATGATAACCGTGAGCTCGATGAGCGTGAAACCATTATCCGCGTCCTTCCCCTGACCGCTGACCCTTGCCCCTTGACCCATGATTTTTATTGCATCTTCCAGCTTTCAATGTCCGCGTTGTTGCCTTCACCGCCGGGCTCGTTGTCGGCGCCGTACGAAATGATCTCGTACTCCCTGTTCTCGCTTCCAGGAGAGATGTAGACATAATCCTTGCCCCAGGGATCTTTCGGGATGCGCGCAGGCTTGAGATACCCGCCTTCCCGCCACTTCGTTGGAATACGTCCGACCGTGGGCATTGTGATCAGCGCTTCAAGCCCCTGCTCTGTCCCCGGGTAGAACCCGTTATCGAGCTTGAACGCATCGAGCGCGCCCTCCAGCGACCGGATCTGCGTTTTCGCAACCTCAACCTTCGCTTTTTCCTCCTGCCCCAGAAACTTCGGCAGCACCAGGCCTGCCAACAGCCCGAGGATAATGATAACGACCATGATCTCGATGAGGGTGAAGCCTTTGAATTTATTTTTTTTCATAGCAACTCCTTTTAAGCCAATATTCGCTGCCCGGGAAGAGATATTGTTCTGACCCGGACTTCGTACGCTCTCCGTGTCACTGTACTCCTGAGCTCATCTCGAGCATCGGCAGCATGATGGCAATCACCACGAAACCGATGACCAGGCCCATGGCAAGGATGATCACCGGCTCCAGGAGCGCCATAAGTCCGGTAAGTTTCGTTTCGACGGTCCGGTCGAAGGAGTCCGATATCTTGAGCAGCATCTTCTCGAGCTCACCGCTCTTTTCTCCCACGGCGACCATCTGCACCACCACCGGAGGGAACAGGCCGCTCCTGCGGAGCGGATCGGCGATGGGCTCGCCTTCACGCACGTTCTCGCGCGCCTTCAGCACCGCGTTCGCGAGCACCGAGTTGCCGATCACGTTCCTGACGATATCGAGTGCTGCGAGCGTGGGAACGCCGCTCTGGAGCAGCGTACCCAGCGTGCGCGTGAACCGTGACACGGCGATCATGCGGATGAGCGATCCAAAGACCGGCAGCCGGAGCAGCCGCGCATCGATATTTTCCTTCCCGGCCTGTGTCCGCGCGTACCGTCTGATGAAGTAGGCCCCGCCGGCCAGCGCGAGCAGAAGCGCCCACCAGAAGGTTGAGAGGAACCTTACCACGGCAAGGAGCATAAGGGTGATAAAGGGAAGCTGCTGCTTCATGTCCTGGAACATGCCGATGATACGGGGCATGACAAAGCTGAAGATGAAGAGAAGCATGCCGAGGCCGATGATCGACATGAACGCCGGGTACGCGAGCGCAGCGGCAATCTTGCCGCGAAATCTGATCTGTTCGTCAAGAAAGTCTGCAAGCCGGTCAAGCGTGATCTCAAGGGTCCCGCTCGCCTCGCCCGCCGAGACCATGTTGATGTAGAGCGGGGAAAAGACCTTCGGGTTTTCCTTGAGGGCATCAGCCAGCGAGGCGCCCTCGCGCACCCCATCACGCACCGAAGAAAGCGCTCCTCTCAGGCTGACATTCTCCTCCTGCTCCACGAGAACGGTCAGTGAATCCATAAGGGGAAGGCCGGACGACAGGAGCGTCGCAAGCTGGCGGGTCGCATTCGCCACATCGGCGAGCCGCACCCTGCTCCCGAACCTGAAAGACAGGGTCTCGCGCCGGGCCGCCCGCGTGGAAGCCCCTTCGCGGATCTCAAGGACAATGACCCCTTCTTTCTTGAGTCTCGACTTGACGGCCTTGAGGCCTTCACCGTCCTGAACGCCGGAAACGTTCCTGCCACCGCTCGTGACCCCTTTATATTCGTAAACCGGCATGAATTAAAATACCGTGGACAGCAGTCAGAATTCAAAGGCCGGAAGAACGGCCCTTCTCCTGGTTCCCGGATCCTGACTCCTGACCTCTGCCTTTCTCAGACCTGTTTCTGCGCTGCGTCACTCGCACAACTTCATCAACCGAGGTGATCCCCGCGAGCACCTTGTCTGCGCCGTCCTGCCGGAGCGTGTGCATGCCTTTTTCCACGGCCAGCGCTTTCAACATGGCCGCGTCTGCGTTCTTCATGATGAGCTGCCGGACCTCGTCGTCCACGCTCAAAAGCTCGTAGATCGCGCTCCTGCCGAGGTAGCCGGTCTGGAAGCATGCCGGGCAGCCTTTCGCCCGGTACACGGTCGCGCCGGCTGCATCGGTCTTGAGCTCAAGCTCTGACGTCTCGGCGGGCGTGATCGGGTAGGGCTCCCGGCATTCCGTGCAGAGAACCCGCACGAGCCGCTGCGCCAGGATGGCCATGACCGATGACGAAATGAGGAACGGTTCGACCTTCATGTCGATCAGTCTTGTCACGGCCCCTGCCGAGTCGTTCGTGTGAAGCGTGGAGAACACGAGGTGCCCGGTAAGCGCCGCCTGGATCGCGATCTCAGCGGTCTCCGAGTCCCGGATCTCGCCCACCAGGATCACGTCCGGATCCTGCCGGAGAACGGAGCGGAGCCCCGCGGCAAAGCTCAGATGGATCTTCGCGTTCACCTGTATCTGGCCGATTCCCTTGAGCTGGTATTCGATGGGATCCTCGATCGTTATGATGTTCTTGTCGGGAGAGTTGATCTTCGAGAGCGCCGCGTAAAGGGTCGTGGTCTTTCCACTGCCCGTGGGGCCGGTCACCAGAATGATCCCGTGGGGCCGGGTGATGTGTTCATTAAAACGGGTGAGCGTATCGCCGGAGAACCCGATCTGATCCAGCGGCAGGAGCGCGCTCTCGCGGTAGAGGAGGCGCAGCACAATGCGCTCGCCGAAGGCGGTGGGCACGATCGAGACGCGGATGTCCACGTCCTTGCCGCCGATCTTGATCCGCATGCCGCCGTCCTGCGGCAGCCGCCGCTCGGCAATGTTCAGGTCCGCCATGATCTTGACGCGCGATGCGATGCTGGATTGAAAGCGCTTCTGGATCGTCAATATGTTGTAGAGAATGCCGTCAATGCGAAACCGGGCGACCATCTCCTTCTCAAAAGGCTCGATGTGGATGTCGCTCGCGCGTTCCCGGATCGCCTGGGACAGCAGCGAGTTCACGAGCCGGATGATCGGTGCGTCATCGGTCGCCTCGAGCAGGTCCGTGGGCTCATCAAGTTCCGCCGCGAGGAATGTCAGGTCCTCTTCCTCCATCTCCTGCACCGTGTCCTCGGCGCGGTTCATGTCCTCGCTGTGCAGTCGATTGACGGTGTCAAGGATGATTTCGGAAGTGGACAGACAGAGGGAAATATCTGCGTTGAACAGGATCCGGAGGTCGTCGATCGTGGAAAGCGCAAGCGGTTCGGAGGTGGCTATGAGAACGCTGCCGTTCTCGCGCCGGAGCGGGATCGCGATCGCTTTTTTTGCATAGGTGATCGGCAGCTTGAGCGCGAGTTCACGATCGATCTCACCGAGGCCTGCCTGGAACGGCAGGCCGAGCTGCGCGCCGAGCGCCGTGAGCACCTCGGCCTCGGTCACGAAGTTGAGACGGACGAGCAGTGTTCCGATCCTGCCTCCCCGCTTCATTTGAAGATCGAGCGTCTTTTTGAGCCGTTCAGCTGAAAGCCCGGACTCAACGAGTATCTCGCCGAGCAGGCGTCTCACCGGCCGGCCTCCGCTGGTACTGTCGTCTGTTCCTCAGCCGGCGAGGGTGATGCGGATGTTGTTGCGGCGCTCTCCACAGCGCCCGCGGCCGGCATGGATGACTCGGTTGTAGTTGGAGCGCTCTCCATTGCACCCGGCGCCGCCAGGGAGGACGCGGTTGTTGTTGGTGCGCTCTTCACTGCGCCTGCAGCCGGAGCGGATGATTCGGTCGATGCGGGAGCGCTCTCCACTGGCCCCGCAGCAGGTGCAGAGGGGGTCGGATAGCCCTCATTCCCAACCGTAGTGCCGGTGTCCGCGGACGTCATTGCAGGCTCCACGCTTCCGGTCTTGTCCTGCGGCTTCAGCATCGGCTGCAGGGAACCGCTTTTTTTCTCCATGCGGTATTCCTCACGCCACTTTTCCATTGCATCATTCTTCTGCTTTGCCAGATCCCCGGCCTCGCCTTCATTGTTGATGATATAGGGAGTAATGAAGATCATGAGGTTCGTCTTATCGATGCTGGTTGTTTTGGACTTGAAGAGCCAGCCGAGGAGAGGAATGTCGCCCAGGAACGGCACCTTTGAAGTCGAGGAGGTGACATTGTCGCGGATCAGGCCGCCGATCACCATGGTCTGGCGGTCTTTCACCAAAACAGCGGTGGTCGCGGACCGCTTGCTGGTCGTTGGTCCGGCCACATTCGTCAGGGTGGATGCGATCACATCGGAAATTTCCTGATTGACCTCGAGGCGGACATTATCAGAGGAGGCGATCTGCGGCGTTATCGACAACTTGATGCCGACGTCCTGCCGGGTAACTGTATTAAAAAGCGACTGGCTGCCTGTTATCGCGTTCTGCGTCTGGCCGGTAATAAACGGGACATTCTGACCTACCATGATCTCTGCCTTCTGGTTGTCCATGGTGAGAATGTTCGGCGTTGAAAGCACGTTTACGTCGCCGTCGGTCTGGAGCGCGTGAAGAAGCGCGCCCACACTCAGGAATTGTTTGCCTTGGAAAGTGAAAGTGCCCTTGATCGCGCCTACCGCAAGGCCGCTCATCTGGGCAAGTGCAGCCGGTCCGTTCGCAATGACGTTGCCGATGTTGCCGAAATTGGTTCCTCCCACGACGGCGGATGTCGCACCTTCGCCCAAGTTGCTGGTTTTTATCGGCGCCTCAAACTCGAACCCCAGATCGCGCATCTTTGACAGGCTCAACTCGATTATGGAGACCTCGACATATACCTGGCGGCGACGGACATCGAGCTTCTGGATCACGTCCTTCACGGTATCGTAATCGCCCGGCGAGGCGACGACGATCAGCGAATTGGTGGATTTGTCCGCTGAAATATTGACAGCCCCTTCCAGAATCGTGGAGGGATTGATCGGCTGGGGAGACCCCGGCGGAGGGGGTACGGGCAGCCGCGCGACGAGCGCGGTCAAAAGTTTCGCGAGGTCGTCGGCATTGGCATTCGTGAGGTTATAGACGTTGATCTTCCCTTTCCCCTCGGGTGCTGCAACGTCAATAGCATGGACCAGGCTCTCGATCTTTTTGATGTTGGACACCGAATCCGTGATGATGAGCGAATTCGTGTTTGGATAGGCGATCAGGTTGCCGTCCTTGCTGATCAGCGGGCCAATGGTGCGCAGAATATCCTGGGGATTGACAAATTTCATCCTGATGAGCTGGGTCACGAACCCCTCACCCCGGGTATCTCCGTCCTGGAACACCTTGATCCCGCTCTGCCGGGCCATGGCTGCGGGAATGATGCGGGTGACGCTTCCGTCTTCCATGGTCGTGAAGCCTTTGATCTCGAGCGCAGAAAGAAACACCTGATACGCCTCGTCAGGCGACATCTTCGTCGGCGTCATGATCGTGACCTTTCCCGCCACCTTCTCGTCGAGGATAAAGTTCCTGCGGGTAAGCTCGCTCATCACCTTGATCAGTGCGTTGATATCGATATTCGTGAAGTTCAGGGTAACGTAATTGTCAG
>JBARBN010000048.1:0-38384 GCA_049793155.1 Nitrospirota bacterium | reverse complement strand
GACATGCCGATGATCTGGTCCGGATGCGCTGCCCCCAGCATGCGCGCCCCGGCCGGATTCATGAACACGAACTTTCCCTCTGCATGAATTGAAATGCCGTCCGGCGACAGCTCGACAAGCTTTCGATACCGCTCTTCGCTTTCCCGGATCGCATCTTCCATGCGTCGACGCTCTTTGCTCACTTGCTGCCTGGAGAAGACCCGGTTAATGACCGCCGGCAGGAGCTCGAGATATCTCACCTCAAGGTCCTTCACGATATAGTCGGACGCCCCGACCTTGAGTGCCTCGACTGCCACGGATTCACTCCCTTCGCCCGTCAACATGATGACGGGCACCGGTATGCCTTTTGACGACAGCCCGCGAATAACATCGATCCCACTGAGGACCGGCATGTGGTAATCCACGAGGAGCACATCGTATTGTCCCGCATCGACCATCTTGAGTCCCTGTTCGCCGTCCGCGGCAAGATCAACACTGTACCCCCGGCGTTCGAGGTGTTTCTTCAGTATCAGAGAAAGGCCGGGGTCGTCTTCCATATAGAGAACGCGGGTTAGTCTGGCTTCAGACATGGATCTTCTCCTTGTCCGGGGACTTGATGCCCGAGCGGAATGACCCCGGCCTCCGGATGGCAACTGAGGACTGCTCGTACTCGATCGGTTTTGTCATTGCAAAGTAGCGCCCCGTTCTGCAGCTTAGCAACTGTTTCGTAGAGACTCACGGTGGTACTGTGCCGCGCGTGCTAACTCAAACGTGTCGTTCCTTGTGGCGCCGTTCTACGGACCTCTCGGCGCGGAGGGGAAGTGAAAAGCTGAACATCGTCCCTTTCCCGGGCGCCGACACGCACCAGATACGGCCGCCCAGCGCGCGAACACTGGTTTTCACATAGGCAAGACCCATTCCTTCGCCGGCGATATCCTGTTTCCCCAAGCGGCGAAAGCTTTCAAATGCCCGCGGGATGTCCTCGGCGGCCATTCCCCTGCCATTATCACGGATATGAAAGATCGTTTGCCCGTCGCCGAGTTCGGCAGTTATCGCTATCTCGCCGGGCCGGACTGGATCAAGATACTTGATCGCATTATCCAGCAGGTTGCCGATGATCTGTTCCACGGCGGTCCGGTCCGTGACAAGGTCGGGAAGCTTTCCCACGGCCACTGAAATTCCGCATGACGCGATTGAGTGGGCCAGGGTATCCAGAATTCTCCGCACCATATCTTCCGTCTTGATCAACTCAGGCACGATTTTGCGGCGGTCCACGCGGGACAGCTTCAGAATAGCATTAATGAGCATGTCCATCCTGCTGGCAGACGAATCGATGAATTTCAGCGCCTCCGGGATGTCCTTCTCAATGATCTCACTGAACTTCTGTCGCTGCCCTTCCTCGACATGCTCAAGATTTTTAACAAACACCGGACCGATCTCACTGAACCCGTGCAGGAGCTCCTGGGTGAACCCCTTGATATTGACAAGCGGCGCGCGGAGATCATGGGAAGTGATGTAGGAGAACGACCTGAGCTCATCGTACATTTCCTTGATCTCACGGGAGGATTTTTTCAGTTCCTCCTCGGCCTTCTTGCGATCGGTGATATCCTGCGCAACGCATACCACCCCCTGGACCTCGCCGTTCGTGCCGCGCATGACCGACGCGGAGAACAGTATCGGGATCTTATTTCCCTGCCTGGTAAGACAGCTTTTTTCGATCAAATTGACCGAGCTATAGCCATGCTCAAGCACCAGGGACAGCGGATCGCTTTCCAAACCCGTTTCAACCGGGATAACGGCATCCAGGGGCCTTCCTACGAGTTCCGTCTCGTCATACCCGAGAAGAGCGGTAGTGGCCGTATTCACTCGAGTGATCTTCCTGTCAGGGGAAACGACAATGAGGGCATCACTCATGCTGCTGATGATCTCATCCAGGTAATTTTTAGATACGGTCGTTTTGACAAGATTCGCGGTCATCTGGTTGAAATTGTCTACCAGCATCCGTATTTCGCCCGTTGCATCAATCTTCACCTGGGTGGAGAGGTCACCATTGGCTATCCGCTCGGCCGCCTGACCAAGCTCGACGATCGGGTCCAGGATCGATCTTTTTGAACTGACGAACAATACTACCCCCAGTGCCGCCGCCACCGTAAGGTTGAGCGCAATAACGAACAGTATGGTCTCTCTGATCTGTTTGTGAATGTTATACTCCGACATGCCGATGGTGACCAGACCGATAGTATCGGCGCCTGTTCGGATCGGGACAGAAAGTTCGATAATTGCCTCTTTCTGTTTGATGGCTGCAATAATATCGGGCAACTCACTGTCTTTTGGCAATCCCGACAGGATCGCTTTGAACCTCGGCATCGTATAATTAACACTCGCATACTGAGAAGTAACGAGATTCCCCCCGGAGTCCCTTATAACGGTATAGCTGATATCTTCATCTTTGTTCGCTTCGTTTACCAGGGAATCCAGGTGAATACTGTCCTTCGTGATCAAGGGGTCCTGGCCGAGTTTGGCTATATAGGATGCAAAACTGATCCCTTTGGTCGTCAAGGAATGCTCGAACGTCTTCTCTTCATTTAAGGCGATCACCGTGCTCAACACGACGGTGCCCATAAAGAGAAATATGGATAAAACACTTAAAAATTTGAACCTGATGCCTTTCCCGAATTCTTTAGTGAACATGGTCACGGTTCCATTCCGGCTTCAGCCATATATTCTTCTCAGGTTATTCTATGGTCTTTGTCACTGTTTTCATAAAAGCGGGCGGGAGATCAAACTTCCCCGCCTTTGCGGTCCTCTTATTAACGATCAAATCGAATTTTTTCAGGGTTTCAATGGGGATATCTGACGGCCTCGTCCCCCTCAGGATTTTTACTGCCTTTTCCCCCGCCAGACGGCCCACGCGATAGGGATTTACGCAAATGCCCAGAAGGACTCCTTTACTCACAAATTCTTCGATGTGGGTCGCCGTCACCACTTTTGCCCTGGTCGCAATCTCTACGATCACCGGGATCGATGCATTGATAATACTGCTTCCGGTCAGATACATTGCATCGACCGCTGAGGCGACGATTGACACAGTCTCGGCTATTTCCTCCGTGTTGTCCAAAATGACCGGGATGACCCTGATCTTAAAATCAGCTTGAATTTTCTGCAGTTCTTTCAGCTGTAATTCGGTATGTTTTTCTCCAGGCGTATAAAGGACCGCTAATCGCTTTATTGGCACAACCTCCCGCATGGCATCCACGATCTTCTCCACGGGAACCCGGGGGCTGACGCCGGTTGTGTTGTTGCCAGAACTTTTCCAATCCTGGGCAACGCCGACTTCCACAGGATCATAAAGCATGCTGAAGACTATCGGTACGTCTTTTATCTCGCCGGTGACCGCTAGGGTAGCAGGCGTGCCTATGGCAATGATCAAATCCATCTTTGCCTCGCCGAATTTCCGCGCCACCTCAGCTGCCTTCGCTTTACTATTCCTTGCGTTTTCCATGGTGAACTTCGCTGCAGGCTCCCCAAATCCATCTATCTTCAGTTGGTCCAGAATTCCCTGCTGAGACTCGGTAAAGCGCGCCTCTTCATTATAAATAAGGACTCCGATCCTTTTCTCCGCCATCGCCTCCCCGGCATAAAGATGGACCAAGAGGCTTAACGCAATGCAGCACAATGATCCCCGCAGCGTAATACTATTTATGTCTTTCTTGTGCAATGCTGTTTCTCCTCCACAGGGACCTCCATGATGAATAGGCATCGTATCCGATATACCCTTACATCGGCACCTTGATGATCGAGAGGAGCAATCCGAGGTTCTGGATTGCCTTGCTGAACGCCTCGTACTCGACCGGCTTCGTGATGTACACGTTGCATCCCAGTTCGTAGCACTTCGCCACTTCAGCGGGGTTATCCGTGGTTGTGAGCATGATGACGGGGATCTGCCGGGTTCGCTCATCGTTCTTAATGATCTTAAGCACCTGGTAGCCGTCGAGAACAGGCAGGTTCAGGTCGAGCAGTATGACCAGAGGGGCAGGATGCGTGTCGCCCTTGTAGACATCTCTTTTCAACAGGAAGTCGACGGCCTTCTGGCCATCATTGACCGTCACGATTGTGTTGGCAATGCCGCCACGCCTCAGGTTCTTTTCTATCAGGATCGCGTGGCCGGGGTCGTCTTCAACTAATAAAATCATCACCGCCTCTGGGTGTTCCATAAGAAGGATTCTCCTTTTTCCTCGAATTTATAAAGGCGCAGCGGCCGAATGGGGGATCGTAAAATTGAAGGTCGTTCCCTTTCCCGGCTCCGATTCACACCATATCCGGCCGCCCTGTCTGCGGACCAGCGTCTTCACATACGCGAGCCCCATGCCTTCTCCCGGCACGTCCTGTTTCCCCGCCCTTCGGAAGATCTCGAAGACCTTATGCATGTCCTCTTGCGCGATCCCGCGGCCATTATCACTGACATGGAAGACAATCTCTTCACCGTTCTGTTCGGCTAAGATCGCAATCTTTCCTGTGCGGGCCGGATCAAGGTACTTCAAGGCATTATCGAGAAGGTTTCCCATGATCTGCTCCATGGCGAGCTTGTCAGCCGTAATGGTCGGAAGCTCCCCAATAGTTACCACGGTTTTTCGCTGCTCGATCTGGTGTGCGAGCGCGCTGAGGATCGATTTCGCGACCTCCCTCATATCGACCGCTTCAGGCTTGAGCACCTGGTGTCCCAAACGTGACAGGACCAGGACCGCACTGATGAGCCTGTCCATCCGGCCAACCGATGATTTTATAAAGTCCATTGCCTCGGGCACATCCTTCCGGTATGTTGTCGCGAGCTGCACTCTCTCCCTTTCGCTCAGGTGTGGTACGCATTGATCGAGGATCGATTCTATGTCCTGCAACGCGTGCTGAAGCTCGCCGGCAAATCCCTTGATGCTGACCAGGGGCGCCCGCAGATCGTGTGAAACGATATACGCGAACGACAATACGTCCTCGTTGCTCTGCTTGAGCTCCGTGGCATACTGCTGAAGCTTCTGTTCCGCGTGCTTTTGATCGGTAATGTCGATAAAAGCCTCGAGAAGAACCTGCTCACCATCGATCTCAAGGGGAACGACTGTTTTCAAGATAGGAAGATTCCTGCCATCTTTTTTTACAAGAATTGTCTCGGCCTGGTTTATCGTAGTATGCAGATCGATGATCGGGCATATGTCTTCATCGGTCGGGCAGAACGATTGATTGCATGTCGTTCCAATAATCTGCTCCTCCGAATCATACCCCATCAGCGCTAACGCTGCTTTATTGGCGCTTCGGACCCGCTTATCCATGCCGATGATAACAACTCCATAGGGCATTGAACGCAGGGTTGTCAGTAACGTCTGGTGGGTGTGTAATATCAGCTCTTCCGCCTTCTTCCGTTCCATAATGTCCCGGTCAAAGGCCAGGATATATTTGTGATTGCCGAGTTCCATCAAACCGGCGCTTATTTCAGCAAAAAAAACCGTTCCGTTCTTTCTGCGATGGGTCACCTCCTGGGATTTTATCCATTCTCCGCCCAATATGCGATGGATCAAGTGAGGGACGCTTCGCGCGGCCTCCGGAGTGTCTATTTCCCGAATGTTCTTATTCAGCAATTCATCAACCGTATACCCGTGCATTTCCGCCGCTGTTTTATTGAGCGCCACGATCTTCCCGGCGTCCCCGCCTTCCGCCTCAAGAATAAAAATAGCATCTCCCGCGCTCTCAAAAAGCATCCGATACTTTTTCTCGCTTTCCTGCAGGATATCCTCAGCGCGCCTGTGCTCGCTGATATCCCTTGAGACATGAACGATCTGAACTACGTTGCCATTGTCGTCTTTGACGGGTGACACGGTGATTGCCTCATAACGCTTTTTCCCGTCACTCGCATGGTGGACATGCTCTACCTCCTGGTGCGTACCTGTTTTGATAGTTTCCTCAAGCGGACAGATATCGTCGGGAGGAACGCACCTCTCCCGGCGATGATGGGTCACTTCAAAGCAGGTTCTGCCGATGACTTCGTCCTCTTGTGCTTCGAACTCTTGAAGAAAAGACGCATTGGCGCCTATGATCTTGAGGTCTTTTGCGTCAATGATCATAACGGAATCACTCAGACTGTCCAAAACGGTCTTTAAAAAATTACGAGAGCGCTTAAGTTCCGTAGTTCGCTTCTCTATGCGATGTTCCAGTGTCTCATTGAGCTCTCTGAGCTTTTCTTCTGTGGTTTTTATCCGCGCGATTGTGTCTCTCGTAAGATTGACCACGATATACACAAAGATCGCGCCCCCCAGAAAGATCGTCCCCGTGACCAGTTCCGAGCGAATCTGAAGTCGGCTGGCGAGAATTGCCACAAAGGCAAGATACCCCAGGAGAAAAAAGACCATCAGGATGAGGAGGACGATCCATCGTCTTTGCACCTCACGCGGGACATTTCTGCTTGTCTTTTCGCTGCGGTAAATGGCGATGGACATGAAAATAGCCCCGCACAAAATCATGAGACTTGCCACGATTTCTTCGATCTGCATAGTATTCATCAATTACCTCTTACGGATTGTGAAGAGTTTTCGATTTTCTTGAGCCACCGCGTGAGTTGTTCATCCATGTGTTGTGTCCACCAGGGGATATTATTTCAGCTCAGATCCATGGTCTCTCTCGGATATATCTGCACGAGATTCATTGGAGCAAGCCGGTGTAAAGGATGGGAATCGCGACACAAATATATTTTAAACACAGTGTACCAAATAAAGAGAATGGCACGGGGAAAAACAGATAGTGCCGTGGTATTTGGTGGAGGAATAAGCTCTTCTTTTTTAGGGTGACCACGCCGGCGATGTGTAATTTGCGTCGTTCGGTGTAATCCGCTCGAGGTCTGTTCCATCGGCATTCATGATGTAAAGGTTCGACTTGCCCTCGCGGTTCGAGCTGAACAGTATCTGTCTGCCCGAAGGCGACCACGCGGGGTTCTCATCGCTCCCCGGCCCGCTCGTGAGGAGATGCATGTCCGACCCGTCCGGGTTCATTGTCGCGATCTTAAAAAGCCCCTTGACCTGAGAGACGAACACGATCCGGTCTCCCCGCGACGACCAGTTGGGTGACGCGTTGTACGGTCCTTCGAAGCTGATCCGGCGTACGTCGGTCCCGTCGGTGCTCATGATGTAAAGCTGTGGCGACCCCGCCCTGCCGGAGGTGAACGCGATCTCCCGTCCGTTCGGCGCCCACGCGGGAGAAACATTGTCGTAGGCCCCGTACGTAAGCCGTTCAAGGTCACTCCCTGTCCTGCTCATGGTATAGATCTGGGTGCCGCCGTCCTTGCTCATGGCCAGGGCAAGGCGTTTCCCGTTCGGTGACCAGGCTGGAGAGATGTTCAGCCCTTCATTTCCCGCTATCTTCCATCGTTTGCCCGTTTCCATGTCCAGCCCGAAGAGATCAGGGTTCCTGTCTCTGTACGAAACGTAGGCGAGCGCTTTGCCGTCGGGGCTCCAGGCGGGGGACAGGCATATGGAGCGATCCGCGGTGATCCTCATCGGGTTCTGGCCGTCGTAGTCCATGACATAGAGCTCTTTGGAGCGGGTCTTGTCCGAGACGTAGGCGATTCGCGTCCGCGCAATTCCCTTCTCGCCCGTGTACCTCGAGACGATCTCGTCGGCAAAGGTATGGACCATGCGCCGGAACGTTTCTGCATTGCCGAAATAATCCTTGTTCGTGATCCGCATTCCCGATGCTGCATCATACAGCTTGCCGGAAAGCACAAGGTCCTTGTCCTTTCTTTGGACCCTGGCCCACACCACGCCCGAAAGGCCGAAGGTCCCGCCGCGCTTGATCAGGTCCGATGCCGGCTCACCATTCCCGGTGGTCCTGAGGTCCAGTTTTTTCGGGTCCATGACGTCGAAGATCTGGGAGCGTCGCAGGTCCGCTTGCAGCACCTCGAGCGCCATGGCGCGCAGCTTTGGAGATCCTGTTTCATCGTAGATATCGAGCACGGCGATGGGGATCTTTTTTGCTTCGCCGCGGATTACTCCGAGATAATATTGGGCGGCCGCAGGGATTGCGGTCAGAAGAAAAAGGAGCATGATGAACAGAATGCGTTTTTTCATGATTTTCTTTGGTCAGGATTCAGGAACGCTGCGCTGGACTCCGGGTTCCTGAACCCTTTACCGGTACCCTCTCTTGTTACTCAATCTGCCGGAATCAAATCCACGGTGAACTCTAACGACGATTGAAAAAACTCGTCTGAAAAATGAGGAAATGGGTTTGATGCATATATTGCGCGCACCGCAGCCTGCTCAAAGGTGGCTGAACAGTTCGAATGTTCTTTATCCAAATGAACAAATGTTACTAAACCCGATCGGTTAATTTTAAATATGACCCTCGCTTTCGCATCTTTACTGTCCGGCGGAGGGTTCCAGTTTTGCCCTATCCGATTGCTGACAACGTCGATATACCAGGAATATTTAGAATCTTTAAAATCTTGCTGCGGTGTGATGCTGCCAACACCTTCGCTTTTCTTTCCCGTTGTCGCAGGTCCGGCGGCGGGGGCAGCAGGAACGGCAGCAGATCTCTGAGGCGTTGTCTCATTGTTTTTTTTCTCTTCCAACGGCGCCGGTGTCTTTTTCTGCCGGGTAAGGTCAGGCAAACTGTCTTTTTTTGGGGCAACCTTTTTAAGCGCCACGACCGACTTTTTAGACTTCGGAGACGGCTTAGCCGTTTCCGGCATTGCCTCCTTCTTCGGGGGTGCGGGTGCGGCAGCGGGTGTTGGTGTCGGTACGGATTCCTTCGGCTGCCCCACCAGTTTCACCTGATACGCCGGTGGAAGTACTGCTTTCGGGGTCACCTCGAAATGCAGAAAGAGGGCAGTCGCCACAATGGCGGCATGCAGAAAAAAGGAATAGAAGACCGCAAGTGCAAGCGTATATTCCGACTGTTCAGGCTTCTCCCTCGAAAGCAACTTCATCGAGCGGACTCACCCCCGGAGGCGGGTTCGGTCACCATGCCGAGCCGGTCGATGCCCGCACGTTTTACAACATCCATCACCTGCACCACGGCGCCATAGGGTGCGTCTTTATCGGCGCGAAGATACACATTGATGAGCGGCTTGGATTTACGGATGGAGTCGAGCACATCCTTGAGCTTCGAGATGTCCACCCGCTCCTGCTCCACGAACAGCGTCTGCGCTCGGGTGACCGTAAGCACGACCCGGTCCTCTTGCTTCACCGTATTGGCCTCGGATTTAGGCAGGTTCACATCCAGTCCCCGGCTCATCATTGGTGATATAATCATATAAAAGAACAGCACCACGAGCAGCACATCGATGAGCGGCACGAGATTGATCTCGCGCATAAGATGCCGTTCCCGTCGCTCGAAGCTCATGGTTTCCTCCGGAGCAGGTTCCTCTCGATAAAGCTGAGAAATTCCATTGAAAAGGAATCCATTCGCGTGGCAATGCCCCTGATCTTCTCCGAAAAATAGTTATAGGCGATCACCGCAGGGATAGCCACGAATAGCCCCATGGACGTGTTGACCAGCGCTGCCGCCAGTCCAGGGGCAAGCGCGCTGATATCGCCAGCACCCTTGAGACCGATTCCATAGAATGCTTCCATGATGCCCCAAACCGTGGCCAGGAGGCCCAGCAACGGTCCCACCGTACCCGTTGTTCCGAGGAACGCGAGGTAACGCTCCATATAAACAATTTCGTCCTGCGTGTTGATCTTCAGCGAGCGCTCAATTTCCTGGGATATGAGCGGCCGCTCCTCCTCGGTAACCTTGCCGTCCGGCAGGGTCTTGATAATCGATTCGGCCTTCCGGTAACCTTCCACGAAGAGCGTTGCGAGAGGACTATATTTTTTCTCGTCAGCATGTTTTAATAACTCTTCGATTTTTTTCGTCTTTCTAAACTCGATCAGGAAGGCATGGGACTCCTTCTCCGATCTTCTGAGAAATTGATACTTGAGCAAGATCATCGCCCATGAGACCACCGAAAACCCTAAAAGGATGAACACGATCACCTTGCCAAACCACGTGACCTCCGCGAAGAGTCCGACCACTCCCGTGCCAATTCCGGGCACTGCGCTGATTGCAAGCATTGTTACCTCCGATTATAAAATAAATTTAATGCTCAAAATGCAAGGTGCAATATGCAAAATTGAGAACTGCAGAGCCGTGTCATCACTTTGCAATGACGTTTTACATTCCGATGTGTCAAATTTCTCCCATTACCCTCCCCATATCAGACACCCCGTACCCACCCATACGTATGATTCGCTCCCGAAACTCTTTGTCCTCACGGATGATCCCGAGCAAGGCCAGCATCATCGGCGTATCATAGAACTCCCGGGGTATGGCCAAGTCATAGCGCTCTTGCGCCACGGGGACGAAATCCAGATCAAGCGCCTGCGCGGCCGAGAGCACGGCAAGCCCGGTGTCCGCGGCTCCCGAAAGAACGGCCGCTGCAACCGCCATGTGGGTGAATTCTTCATGATAATACCCGTTTACTGAGCCCGGGTCAATCCGTAATTTTTTCAGATGCAGGTCGGTCAAAAGCCGCGTACCCGCGCCCGCCTGGCGGTTCACAAAGACCACGTCCATGCGTCTCAGGTCGTCGAATCCTTTGATCCCTTTGGGATTGCCCCTGGGAACAACGAAACCTTGGGTACGGTACACAAGGTTTACAAGCATGATCCTCGTATCGGGCAGAAGTTTCTTAATGGCGCTGATATTATACTCACCCGTTTCTTCATCGAGAAGATGAGTGCCCGCGAGATGCGCCTCTCCGCGTTTGAGCGCGAGGAGGCCGCCCATGCTTCCGACGTGCGCCGATGAGAGCGAATACTCCGGGTGTTTTTTCCTGAGATAATTGCCGAGCACGTCAAGGGCATTGTCATGCGAACCGATACAAACAAGGGTGTTTTCAATCTCGCGTACCGGGCGCAATAACTCCACGGTCACTTTATGACCGGCCGCAATCCCCTCGCTTTGCTCCGGAACACGGACGATGCCGTCGGCGCGCACCAGCGACATGATCGCTCCCGCGCCCCGCGTAACAGGCGTGGCAATCAGGTTGCCTGACACGCTTCCGAGCTTCACGCGGATGAACTCCTCCTGCCCGAGCGAGGACGCCACCTGTCTACTGAGCCTGGCCGCGATCGTGTCCGGACCCGGCGCTTTCAGTCCCCGCAATGCATAGACCAGGGGTTTGACGAAAAGTGTGAACGTGAGCGCAGCAGAGACCGGATAGCCCGGGATGCCGACCACGGGCTTGCTTTTGACGACTCCGAGGATCACCGGTTTTCCCGGCTTGATGGAGACGCCATGAACAATGACCTCCCCGAGTTCGGCGATCACATTTGCGGTGAAATCTTCCCTGCCCGCCGATGACCCCGCGTTGATCACAACCACATCAGAATCAACAAGCGCATCAAGAATGGCCTGTCTCAGAAGAGCGGCATTGTCTTTTACGATATTCTTTTGAATAGCATGGGCGCCGTACTCCGCAGCCATCGCCGCCAGCATGGTTGAATTGAAGTCGATGATGTCGCCCCGCATCAGTTCGCTGCCCGGCTCCACGAGCTCGGTGCCGGTGGGGATGATCGAAACAACCGGCCTCCGGCGCACCATCACCGTCGTATGGCCGCTGGCCATCATCGCAGCCATATCCACGGGACGGATCACGTTGTTCTCAGAGATGATCAGCTCGGTGGCAACAATGTCCTCACCCACCAATCGCACATGCTGCCACGGCGTAGCCGGCCTCAGGATCTCGATCTCGGATCCGGATATCTTTTCCACGTCCTCGATCATGATTACGGCATCAAAACCTTCCGGCATGGGATCGCCAGTATCGATCGCGACTGCCTGCGTCGGAACGTTTAGCCGCTTGGGCCTGGTCTCTGCGGCGCCAAAGGTATCGACGAATTTGACGGCATAACCATCCATTGCGGCGGAGTGGTAAAAGGGTGACGAGATCTTCGCGATCACCGCCTCGGATGTGACCCGACCGAGCGCATCGCCCACGGGAATACGCTCACCCGGGAGCGACCCGCCGATGTTCGCGGCCGTCAGCGCGTCGTTATACTTTTTGACAGCGTCTGCGAGCGGTTCGTTGGAGAGATATTTTTTTTGTTTGAATGACATAGTAAGTTTGAAATCGGATTTGTTCCGCCCTTTTCCACTTTCATTATTTTTTTTTGTAAGTTCCCAGAGATCAGAAAAGCCTCACGTCCACTTCCTCTCCCGCCTCGATGCCGATCTTGTTGGGCGGCACCACCACCGTGCCCACAGCTTTGACGAGCGTGCTGATGAGACCTGACGCGCCGAACACAGGACGCGCCAAGAGCAGACCATCCTTCTTTTCAAGCATTACCCGCACATGGTCTTCTCGGCCGGGAGCGGACGGGATGCTCCGGGCAAGTTTTGCCTTCACCATGCGATAAGAAGGAATATCTGCAAGCGCTGGATCGGGAATAGCGCCTGTGAACCGCGTCAATACCGGTTTGACGAACACCTCGAAGCAGATCGAGACCGCGGCCTGGTGCCCCGGCAGCCCGAAGACGGGGATGGCGGCACCCGTCCCCTTTTCTTTCACCACTCCGAGAATGATCGGTTTTCCCGGCTTAATGGAGACGCCATGGACCAGCACCCCCGGTGGCCCAAAGGCGTTAATGACCCTGGCCGTGAAATCCGCAGTGCCTACCGAGCTTCCCCCGGTGAAGAGAATAATATGACAGCTCGATATGGCCTCTTCAAACGCTTCGCGCAGACGGTCATAAACATCCGGCAGGATGCCCATCCTGACCGCCATACCGCCTGCCGATTCGATCAGACCTTCAAGGTTGTAGGAGTTGCTGTCACGTATCCTTCCCGGACCAGGCAACGTGTCCGCAGGAACAAGCTCGTTCCCCGTGGAAATGATCGCGATCCTGGGCTTGACAAAAACGGGAACCTCCGTGATACCCATGCAGGCAAGCGCCCCCATGTCCTGCGGCCTGATCACATGCCCCCTGCTTAAAACGACTTCGCCTTTACGCATGTCGTCGCCGACCCGGCTTACGTTCTCCTGGGGAGCGACCGCTTTCACGGCTTCGAGGCTCGTCTCATTCACGGGCTGGGTCTGCTCGAACATCACCACCGCGTCCGCACCCTGCGGCAGCGCACCGCCGGTGGCGATCTTCATTGCCTCGCCCTTGCCAATGCCGCGTTCGGGCATGGTCCCCATGAGAATGTCTCCGACAACGGTGAGTAACGCCGGACGCGATTCAGCGGCGCCGAACGTGTCGACGCTCCTGACCGCGTATCCATCCATGGTGGAGCGGTCGAATTCGGGAAAATGTTCAGGGGAGAGGATTTCCTCAGCCATTACTCTGCCAAGGGAATAGCTGATTTGAATTGTTTCCCGGGAGAGGAATGGAGCCGTGAAATGCCCTTCGAGCGTTTTGAGGGCGTCTTCCCGCGAGACCACACCGCTTCGTCCGAGCATATCCTTGAGAGTCATGAGGTCCCCGAAATACAAAACTCCAAGCGCCAAATCCCGAATAAATCCCAAATTTCCAAGGCCCAGGAACCAATAGGTTCGATCACTGGCATTTCGGATTTGGATATTATTTGTGATTTGTTATTTGGAGTTTGGTGCTTGTTACTTCCCTTCCGCCTTCGCTTTGATCTTCCGTACATACGATGCGGCGCGCATGCCGGCGACCGATCCCTCGCCCGCCGCGGCCACTATCTGCATCCCGCCGCAGGTGCAATCGCCGGCGGCGAACACGCCTTCGAGATTCATGCGCTGGTGCTTGTCTACGATCAGACAGCCCCGATCATCGGACAGCCCTCCCGCTTTTAAAATGAGCTGCGAGATCGGGGTAGAACCCATGGCGATGAACACGCCCTCAACGGGCAGAACTTTCTCGACGCTGTCAAGGGATATCCTGAGCCCGGTGACGAGTTCGTCGCCGACGACCGCATGGATCTTCGCCGTCGGCAGGATTTCTACGTTCGGCTTGGACGTAAGGCGTTTCATGACCGCTGATACGATATCGAGTTCCTTGTGCGGCACCATGGTCACCTTCTCGGAAAGATCCGCGAGGTGGAGCGCCTCTTCTGCGGCCTCGTCGTCCGACCCGACCACGGCCACCTTTCTGCCCTTGAAGAAGTTTCCGTCGCAGGTCGCGCAGTAAGACACGCCTTTGCCGAGAAACTCCTTGGCACCCGGCACTTCAAGCTTTTTCCGGGCAACACCAATGGCGATGATCACCGAGTGAGCTTCGTACACCTCTTCACGGGTGCGCACAAGCTTGACCTCACCCTTCAGTTCCATGTCCACCACTTCCACGGGATAGATGATAGTTGCGCCGAATTTCTCAGCCTGCCTGGCCATGATCTGCGTGAGGTCCATGCCATTGATGGTCTCATACCCCGGATAGTTCTCGATGTGGGCGATCTTGGCGGTATAGCCGCCGACGAAATCCTTTTCAAGCACGACACACTTCTGGCCTGCCCGTCCTAAATAAAGTGCTGCAGTGAGGCCCGCGGGGCCTGAGCCGATAATGATTACGTCGTAGAACTGAGCCATGGGTAATTCCTCCTTGATGCGAATGGGCGAGAGATGCCCGCCCCGGACATGCACGAGCATCTTTCCAGAACATTTTGATTACTTCATTTTATCCGAGCGACAGGGACAAGTCAACACCGGAAACTTATTGACACGCATAACGCTTGCAAGATGCACCGGGCATCGGGTAAGATAGGACGAAGACGCGAGGAGGAAAACCATGACGCGGGAAAAGATGATAGAGGCCGTTCAAATGGCGAAAGTAAATAACCGGCTGAGCTGCGAGAGGGCGCACGAACTGGCAAAGGAACTGAACACCTCGTTACACGAGATCGGCAAGCTCTGCGATGAACTTAAAATCAAGATCGCCGACTGCCAGCTCGGGTGTTTTTAGATGCATTACACCATTTCTAATGGATGCCGTGTTCCTCGTCCAATTTTACACCGGGCATGGTCAGGGCACTGGAGAAACAGGTGACCAGGTTCTTGCCCATCGCCTTTGAGCGATAAAGCGCGATGTCGGCCTCCTGGATCAACTCGGAATAGCTCTTCAAGACAGCCTGCCCCATGTTCGACAGACCGAGACTTACCGTAACCTTTTCAAAGGGGTGGGAAACCTTCACCGAAAAGGGGTATTCCTCGATTGTTTTTCGCACCCGCTCGGCGACTGGCAGGGCTTCCTCGACGCTGGTCTCCGCAAGCAGGATCGAGAATTCCTCACCTCCGTAGCGGAAACAGGTGTCTGTGCTCCCGGTCCTGCACGCTGCGTTCAACAACGGCCCCATCTGGGCTATTAACCTGCTGCCTTCAAGATGGCCGTAGCGATCGTTGATGCGCTTGAAATCATCAATGTCGATCATGATAAAACAGAACTCCCTGCCCGTGCGCACTTTTCTTCGGACCTCTTCTTCGAGCTTCTCGATAAGCACCCGGTAATTCAGCAGGCCGGTCAGTTCATCCACGCGCGCCAGCTCGAGCGTCTTTTTAAAGAGTGCCGCCTTCTCCAGTCCGGCAGAAATAAGATGGGAGAGCGTCCGCAGGAGATCGAATTCCTCTACCTTGAATGCGGACAGTTTGCTGTGGCTGAAACCCATGACCCCGACGATGCGGTTCTCATTCTTGAGCGGTATCCCGATATAGCTCCCGATCCCCTTTTTTTCGTCCGGATGATGAAGGAAGCTGCCGAACAGTGCGGAATCATCCAAAAAGATCGGCTCACCGCTCGTGGCAATCTCTCCCGGAGCGCCGTTGTCAAACGAAATGGATTCCATCATTCTGGACTGCATCGAGGGCAGTTGAAAAAAGATCGGCTCCAAACCGGTAAGGTCCTTCTTTACCATATAAACGGAAGCGTCCTCAAAGCTGACCGCCTTCCCGATGGACGACATGATCTTTTGAATAAGTTCGGAAGGTTCCAGTTCTGAGGCGATTATTTTACCGACGTCATAGAAGAGGTGGGTATCGGTGAGCTTCTGGTAAAAAAGTGTTTTATAGTCTCGGTCGGGTGTGGTCCGCTTACTCTTTTTCTCTCTCACAATATTCCTTTTCAGCATCAACAACCTGCATTAGAAAGGGATTGGTATATCGTAGTAAAGAATATACCACATTATTCGTTTTTTCACAAGAATTATTTTTATTGTTGGGATTACATTTCTAAGTGACTGTTTTTAATCATTTATACACAAGCAGGAATCCAGTTCTTTGCGATTATTTATTGTCTTTCAACTTTTATTACGGAAGAACCTTAATTTTATCTTTTGCAGTACATACAGTAATACTGCGTCATTTGTCTGTCCGTTGCAGTAAAAATACGACAGCCCTTTTCAAAGTGTCCTAACAAAATTTCTTTATATAATTGATGCAAGCGGTGTCTCATGCCGGGCTTTCCGGATCAATCACTTCGCACCAACCGCATGAGCTTCCGCCCTGAACACCAGTCTCCGGTCGCTCCTGTCAACAATAATCCTGGAACCCTCCTTTATGTCGCCGGAGAGGATCTTCGACGCCAGCGGGTTCAATACGTCCCTCTGGATCACTCGCTTGAGTGGCCGCGCACCGTAGACCAGGTCGAATCCTTCTTCGGCAAGCAGTTCTTTCGCACCGTCCGTAAGTTCGATCTCGATTTTTTTGTCCGCCAGCCGTTTCTGCACCAGCCCGACCTGGATCGTGACGATCTTTTTCAGCACCTCCGCGTCAAGGGGATGGAAGATGACCGTATCGTCCACACGGTTCAGGAACTCTGGCCTGAAGTGCTGACGCATTGCATCCATCACCCTGCGCCGCATTTCCTCCTCGTCGTTCTGCAGCTCCTGGATATACTGACTTCCGATGTTCGACGTCATGATCACCACGGTATTTTTAAAATCAACAGTCCTTCCGTGGCCATCGGTAAGCCTGCCGTCGTCGAGCAATTGCAACAGCACATTGAAGACCTCGGGATGGGCCTTCTCGATCTCATCGAACAGGATCACCGAGTAAGGTCTCCTCCGCACCGCCTCGGTCAATTGGCCGCCCTCGTCGTATCCCACATATCCCGGAGGCGCGCCGATGAGACGCGAGACGGTGTGGCGTTCCTGGTACTCCGACATATCGATGCGGATCATGGCCTGCTCGTCGTCGAAGAGAAACTCGGCCAGCGCCCGCGCAAGCTCTGTCTTTCCCACGCCCGTGGGGCCCATGAAGATAAAGCTTCCAATCGGCCGGTTCGGGTCCTGGATGCCCGCCCTCGCCCTGCGCACCGCGTCGGACACAACAAGGATCGCCTCGTCCTGTCCTACTACCCTCATGCGCAGCCGGTCTTCCATATGAAGGAGCTTCTGCATCTCTCCCTCAAGCATCCTGGTCACCGGAACTCCGGTCCACTTGGACACGATCTCCGCCACGTCCTCGTCGTCCACCTCCTCCTTCAGTATCTTTTGATGCTCTTGCACCTCCGCCAGTTTCCCGGATTCTGTTTCAAGCTGCTTTCCGAGCTCCAGGAGTTTGCCGTAGCGCAGTTCGGCTGCCTGACCCAGATTTCCCTCGCGCTCAGCCTTATCCGCGTCGATCCTGGCCTGTTCTATCTGTTCCTTGATGGTCCGTATCTTCTGGATGCCGCTTTTTTCCGACTGCCACTGCGCCCGCTGGCCGCTCCGTTTCTCCGAAAGCTCGGCAATCTCCTTTTCGATCTTCGCAAGCCGCTCGCGCGATGCCAGGTCCTGCTCCTTCTTCACTGCCTCGCGCTCGATCTCGAGCTGGGTAATCCTGCGTTCCACCTCATCGAGCTCTGTGGGCATGCTATCGATCTCCATGCGAAGCCGCGACGCAGCTTCATCGATCAGATCAATGGCCTTGTCCGGTAAAAAACGATCCGCTATGTACCGGTGTGAAAGGACCGCTGCATTCACGAGTGCCGAATCTTTGATCTTGACCCCGTGGTGCACCTCGTACCGTTCCTTGAGACCCCGAAGAATGGAGATAGTGTCCTCCACCGAAGGTTCACGCACCATGACCGGCTGGAACCGTCGCTCGAGCGCCGGGTCCTTCTCAATGTACTTGCGGTATTCGTTCAAGGTAGTAGCGCCCACGCACCTGAGCTCGCCGCGCGCAAGCGCGGGTTTGAGCATGTTCGATGCGTCCATGGCGCCCTCAGCCGCGCCGGCCCCGACCACGGTGTGAAGCTCGTCGATGAACAGGATCACCTCGCCGCTCGCTTCGGTCACTTCCTTCAACACTGCCTTCAACCGGTCCTCGAACTCGCCGCGGTACTTTGCGCCGGCGATCAGGGCGCCCATATCAAGGGCTATCACCCGTTTGTTCTTAAGCCCCTCGGGCACATCTCCGCTGACCACGCGCTGAGCAAGCCCTTCGGCTATCGCGGTCTTGCCAACGCCGGGCTCGCCGATCAGCACGGGATTGTTCTTGGTGCGCCGCGTCAATACCTGAACCACCCGGCGTATCTCCTCATCCCTGCCTATCACGGGATCAAGTTTGCCGCGCCGCGCCATATCGGTTAGGTCCCTGCCATATTTGGTAAGGGCCTGATATTTATCTTCGGGATTCTGGTCCGTTACCCTTTGGGAACCGCGGATGTCAACAAGGACTGTGAATATCTTGTCCTTTGTCGCGCCGTGACGAGAAAGGATGTCCCGGGCCGCGCCATCCCCGTCGGCAGCGGCGATCAAGAGGTGCTCAGTGCTGATATACTCGTCCTTCAACCGCTCCGCCTCCACCTCGGCCCGCTCGAATAACTTGTTGAGCCGCGGCGAAAGGTAGGTCTGCACCAGTCCCTCCACCCTCGGTAACTTGTTAAGCGCCTCATCAGTCTCGGCCTTGATTCTGCCCGGGGCCGCGCCCAGCTTCTTCAAGATGGGGACCACCACGCCTTCCGGCTGGTCAATGAGGGCGAGCAGAAGGTGCTCGTTCTCGATCTGCTGATGACGGAGCTTTCCGGCCATTTCCTGCGCCGCCTGCACCGCTTCCTGGGATTTTAACGTAAATTTGTCAAGACGGGCCATGTTTGCCTCCTTCTGAATCAACGATAGACGACGGTCGACCACTCACTTCATTCGCTTGGACGAGAGATGCAACAACTGTTCGTCCATCGTGTCTCGTCCATCGTCCCTCGTTACTCTTCTCTCCTAATCCGTATCCTTCTCACCGGAACGATAGCGGTCTTCATCTCTTCCCTCCGCCGTATCTCGCGTTCAAGTTCGTCGCGCAGAGGGCTCGCCATATTCTCCATCGCGCGCTGCATCTGCTCCATTTTCTCGCGCATCGACAGGATCACCTCGACCCCGGCAAGGTTCACCCCAAGCTCGCGCGTGAGCCTCAGGATCATCTCAAGCTTCTCCACGTCCTCCTCGGAATAGAGCCTCGTATTTCCCCCGCTCCGCTTGGGCTTGACGAACCCTTCGCGCTCATAGATACGGAGCGTTTGCGGATGGATGCCGAGCATTTCCGAGACCACGCTGATCATAAACAGTCTGTGTTCACGAGCAACCATATATCACTCCGTTTTGAGTTCGGAGTTGGGAGTTCGTAGTAATAAGCATCGGCTCGTGTCTCCTGAACATCTTAAGCTCCGAACTCCGAACTTTTCGCTCCGAACTACGTATTATCTCTTTCTGAATCCTCTGAATGTTATGTCCTTCCGCGGTTCGGATGGATGCATTTTGTCAACCTCGCTCACGAGTTCCTTCCCGCGTGCTGAAAGCCCGGTCGGAGTGACCACCTTGATCGTCACATAATGATCCCCCACGCCTCCTCCACCAAAGTGAGGCACTCCCTTGCCTTTCAACTTGAGTTGCTGCCCGGTCTGTACTCCCGGCGGCAGGGTGAGCCAAACCATGCCGTCAACCGTTGGAATCTCTATCTTGTCACCGAAGACCGCCTCTTTCATCGTTACCTTCACTTCAGAATAAAGATTATCGCCTTTGCGCTCAAAATACCCATGTGGCCTTACCTTCGTGACAATATAGACATCTCCGGCAGGCCCGCCTTGTTCGCCGGGCCCGCCCATGCCTGCAACGCGCACCCTGGAGCCGTTGTCCACACCTGAGGGTATCTTGACATTTATGTGTTCCGATTTCTGGACAAGGCCGTTTCCTCCGCAGGCCCGGCAGGGACTCGGATTGATTGTTCCCTCTCCCCCGCAGGTAGGGCAAGGTTGGGCGATGCGCATATATCCTTTGCCCTGGGCAATACTCCCGGAGCCCATACAGGTTGGGCAAGTTTTACGAGAAGTACCCGGCTGAGAGCCGGAGCCGCCGCACGTTGAACAGGTCACCTCGCGCTGGATATCAACCTGCATGGTTCGTCCCAAGATCGCATCCTCAAGATCGACTTCAACAGAATAGGTTATGTCTTCACCCTTACTCGGTCCCCGGGGCCTTGCCCTGTTGCCAAATATATTACCAAAGATGTCCTCAAACCCGGCTCCACCTCCGCCCCTGAAGAAATCCGCACCCTGTGTGAAGCCCTCAAACCCCTGCCCCGGGCCGGGACCGGAACCGGAACCCTGACCAAAACCTGCATCAAACGCCGCATGCCCGAACTGATCATATTGCTTTCTCTTCTTCGGATCGGAGAGAACTTCGTAAGCCTCATTCATCTCCTTGAACTTATGTTCCGCGGTCTTATCGTTAGGGTTGACATCCGGGTGATACTTCCTCGCAAGTTTCCTGAAGGCCTTCTTTAATTCGGCATCAGACGCACCTTTCTTAACACCCAATATCTCGTAATAATCTCTTTTTGTGGCTGTTCCCATAATCACCTCAAGGTTAATAACATCTACATTATAAAATATGAGTGACACATTGTCAAGTTTTGGGTAAAAAAAATATGTCTATTTATTCCGGGCTAATTTTTCAATTTATTTGCCGTAATAGAGGCATAATATCCCACTTCTACGTCAATAAAGGCATCATTATAATATATCCATGCCACTCCAAAGTCGTTTTTTATGTTATTTATGATGCTTTGTACTTTTTTTTGATATTCAACGCTCCATAGATTTTTAATACAGGCAACTGGCCACAATAGTCCAATCAGTTCAATCGCATAGATTCTTACAAGCGGGTTCGTATCAATGAGAGACTTGATGACAATTTTTTGATAGCTCGCAATAAGCTCAGGCGAGACTTCTGCAACCCGCGATAGGGCATAGACAACTCCCGGCCTAAACGTCTGCTCTTCGATATCATAGACCTCGGCAATCAGGGGTATTATATCGGCAAAACCTTCGGGATCGGAGCTCACTATCTCACCCAGCAGTTCGGGCGCGGCCCAGCCGATACCGCCGGATTCATCAGACAGAGACCACAGGAGTTTCCGCACCGCAATGCGCAGAAATTCGTGATTCGTTCCAGCAAGCGCTTTCGCAACACGGCCTACCGCCTTTATCGCACGCCATCCCACAAGGGTATCTTTGTCATATGCCATGCGGATAAGCAGGCTCAAAGTCTTTCTTTCTTTCTGAACGAACGAGACAACGTCATCCAGATTATTCTCTTCGAGGCAGTGAAGAATATATTTTTTCATTTCAAGCTGGGTCATGGCATTTTTTGATTTGGAATTCACTTTCATCGGCAACCTGGTCATGACAACGCAACCGAATTTGGGATATGCACGAGTGTTTATTATATCATACCATCTGCCGGAGCTTATGCTCAAGGATGACTTTTACGCCACGGCAGGTTCATTGAGATCCCTGCGCAGGGCCAATTCACGCGAACTGCCCAGCAGCGTGTCCCGATGCCCAGGCCCAGTGGAGATTATATCCGCCGAGCAATCCTGTCACATCAACCACTTCTCCGACAAAATAGAGACCGCGAACCTTCTTTGCCTCCATGGTCTTTGAGGACAGCTCGTCCGTATTCACCCCGCCCGCGGTCACCTCCGCAACATCGTACCCTTCGGTCCCTTTGGGGATTATCTCCCAGTGATGAAGTCCCTCCGCTATATTCTTCAGTTCTTTGTCGGAATATTGATTGATCGGTTTTGAGATGACCAGGTGATCGCACCAGGTCTGGACGAACCGCTTGGGGAGATATCCCGCGAGCAGGGTTTGCATCACCATCCTGCTCTGCCGCGCTGAGTGAAAGACTCCGTGAATATCCGACGCAGGGAGAAGGTCTATCACCAATGGTTCTCCGGGCTCCCAGTAAAGCGATGCCTGGAGCGCCGCTGGTCCGCTCAGTCCTCGGTGGGTGAAGAGAATATTCCCGCGAAATTTTCTTTTGCCGATGGAAACAGCGGCATCAAATGCAATACCTGCCAGTACCTTGAAGACCTTTTGGTCACTGCCCGCGAACACGAAGGGAACGAGCGCCGTCCTGACCTGCGTGACTTTGAGCCTGAACTTCCTTGCTATTTCATGTCCAAATCCGCTCGCTCCCAATCTGGAATAGGAAAGTCCTCCCGTGGCAATGACCAGCGAGTCCGATGAGAATGCTCCCTCGCTCGTCGTAACGGTGAAGACCCCTTCATGGCTGATATCTGATACGCGGCACATGAGCCGTATCTCCACGCCCGCCTGGCCGCACTCCTGTTCGAGCGCGGCAATGATCTCCCGGGAGCTCTTGACGCAGAACATCTGGCCCGCTTCTTTTTCATAATACGCGATATCGTATTTCTCGACAAAGGAGAGGATATCGCGGGATGTAAAGCGAGCAAGTGCCGACCTGCAGAAGTCGGAATTCCGGGAATAATAGTGCTCAGGGGTTACGTTCAGGTTCGTGAAATTGCATCGTCCACCGCCGGAGATGCGTATCTTGGAGCCTGTTTTTTCTGCATGGTCGATCACCAGAACGGACCGGCCCCGCTTACCGCATTCGAGAGCGCATAAAAGGCCTGATGCGCCGGCGCCGACAATAATGACATCTTTTTTCATATGCATGACAATGCCCGTATTCACCGTTCTCTCTGCAGGTCATCAGTCATTCAATTATTCTCTCGAGACCGCAGGGGCGACACGCTGCAGCCGCCCTGATAATGGGCAACCGCAGAGCGCTCCTCGACAAATTGCAATTCACCATATCACCAATTAACCATAATGACAAGAAATTATGAAGTCCATCTCAGCACAGAATTCGCGGCAAGTCCATCCTCTTTTTGCTATAGTTCCAGTAGGGCCTTTAAAAAATATGCGTCGACGTTATTCACATCAAATAACCATTCTGAATAATTCTTCGCGGACGCTGTTCACGGGTCTTGACATCAGCACGAATGAGGAGATCATCGATGGAAGCCGTCCCGTCATATTCCGAGCATCCATGGCTTCGTTTTTATGAAGCGGGTATTCCCGCGCATCTGGAGTATCCCGACATCACCCTGGGAAAGATACTGTCCGGAACCGCGTCGAAGTTTTCTGACCATGCTGCTCTCCTTTTTTTCGGGAAAAAGATATCCTATGAACAGCTTGATGCGCTCGCGAACGGGTTTGCCCATGCGCTCACCGGGCTGGGAGTAAAAAAGGGGGACCGGGTGGCGCTTATGCTCCCAAACATCCCGCAGATGGTCATTGCCTATTACGGGACCCTCAGGACGGGGGCCATTGCCGTTGCCACCAATCCCCTCTACCATGCGCATGAGCTTGAAGTACAGCTCAAGGACAGCGGCGCCGAAACGCTCGTGGCAGTAGATATGTTCTACCCTGTTATCTCCCCTGTCCTTTCCAAGACTCGCGTCAAAAAACTCATCCTCTGCGGTATCAAAGACTATCTGCCCTTCCCGCTGAACCTGCTTTATCCGATCAAGGCTAAGATCGAAAAACAGTGGGTGAGCGTGAAACGGGTAGCGCCGATCTATGACTTTTTGTCCCTGCTCGACAAGGTCCGGACAACTCCGGTAAACGTCGATGTTTCTCCCGACGATATTGCAATTTTGCAGTATACCGGGGGCACGACGGGTACGCCCAAGGGCGCGATTCTCACTCATCGAAACCTCGTTGCCAATGCCGTGCACAACAGGGTCTGGCTCACACGCGGAAAGGAGGGTGAAGAGAGGATACTGGCGGTCATCCCCTTTTTCCATGTGTACGGTATGACCACTGCCATGAATCTCGGAGTGCTCATGGGTGCTGAGCTTATCCTCCTCCCCAAGTTTCATACCAGGGAAGTGCTTGAATTCATCAGCAAGTATCGGCCCACGATCTTCCCCGGCATTCAGGCCATGTACCTGGCAATCGGCAGCTACCCGAAAATCCAGAAGTACGATCTTACTTCGATAAAAGCCGCGATCTGCGGCGCCGGCCCGCTCATGCACGAGGTGCAGGAAAGGTTCGAGCAACTGACCAAGGCCCGGATCGTGGAAGGCTACGGCCTGTCCGAGGCCTCTCCCGTCACCCACTGTAATCCCGTTTTCGGCACGCGCAAGCCGGGAAGCATCGGCTTGCCTTTTCCGGACATGGAGGCAAGGATAGTGGACATCGAAACCGGTGAAAAGGAAATGCCGGTGGGCGAGACTGGCGAGCTGGTAGTCAAGGGACCGCAGGTCATGAAAGGATACTGGAACAAATCTGACGAAACAGCCCACGCCCTTCGCGGCGGGTGGCTTCACACCGGCGACATCGCGAAAATGGACAAAGATGGTTTCTTCTATATAGTAGACAGGATCAAGGACATGATCAAGACCGTGGGCGAAAACGTCTACCCCCGGGAGATCGAGGAGGTTCTGTTCATGCACCCCAAGGTAAAAGACGCCGTAGTGGTGGGCATTCCTCACGAGGAATTCCTCGGCGAGAAGATCAAGGCGTACATCGTGCTCAAAGAAGGAGAGACGGCCACGGCGGAGGAGATCATCCAGTTTTGCAGGGAACAACTCTCGAAATTCAAAGTCCCGAAGGAGGTCGAGTTCCGGGACCAGCTGCCGAAGACGCTCGTGGGCAAGGTGCTTCGGAGGATCCTCCGGGATGAAGAGATGAAGAAGACGCAGCAGTAGAAATCCGAAGGAGGATGGACGACCGTTCGCTTCGCTCACTATGACGAGGGACGTGTCTTTTTTTTGTTTTTAGTCTTTCTTCCCTCGTCCGTCATGCCCGTTTATTCCTCAGTGTCTCAGTGCCTCCGTGGTGGATTTTTTCGGTGGAATTTATTTTTGAAGCTTTGCAGTCAAAGCAGGAACAAACTGCATCACATCGGCTACCACCAGTACGTCCGCCACTTCGCCGATGGGAGCGTCCCTGTCCTTGTTGATTGCAACCACAAACTCCGATTTCTTCATCCCTGCCACGTGCTGAATTGCCCCTGAAATACCGCACGCCACATAGAGCTTGGGCGCCACGATCTGACCGGTGGTCCCGACCTGATGGCTGTGCTCGACCCATCCGGCATCGACCACCGGCCGGCTTGCACCCAGCTCACCCCCAAGGACCTTGGCCAGCGCTGCGATGATCGCCAAATTTTCTTTTTTGCCGATCCCTCGGCCAGCGCTGACGATCACCTCTGCCCGGGTCAGGTCCACTTCCTTTTTCTGCGCCGGCTCGTAGCCGACAAACTCCTGTGGGGAAACCGAGTCTGTCAGGTCGATCTTTTCCAGCTGCGCATTCCCCTGAGGCTCCCCAATAACGCTGAAGGCTCCTTCTTGAATGGTGAGAACCACCTTATCCGTTCGCGGGGCGACGATCCTCCGCAGCTTGGAATTGCAGAGGCCGACTTCGAATTTTCCGTCATTGATCCCTGTGATCTCGGAAACCTGGCCGACTCTAAGGGCTGCGGCCACCCGCGGGGCCAAGTCCCAACCATATGAGGAATGGAGGAAGACGACATAGTCCGGGTTTTCCCTCTTGACTGCTTCTAACACGATATGTTTGTGCAGGTCCGGATTGTATTCACCGTACTTCGCGGCTTCTGCCATGTATACTTTGGCGTTGACCCGGGGGGATTCCGCCTCCTTCCCGATCAGTACCATTACCTTGTCGGCACCCAGCTTGTCGGCAAAGGCAATTAGTTCATAGCTTGACTCCAGAAGCTTCCCTTCCCGATATTCGCAAACGAGCAGTGCTTTCATGTCTAACCTCCTAATCTGGACAAACCGAACTAAGAAACAAAAGCATATCAACCACGGATGCACACGTATGAACACGGATAAAAATCAAGTTTATGTTATCTTTTTTATTTTCAATCAGTGTCTATCCGCGTTAATCCGCGGCAAAATTATTTTTATTTTTTTTGAGAATAGTTACTATCTCACTACCTTGGTTTTCTCCTTCAGAATACCAATGAGCTTGCCGACCATGTCGTTCACATCCCCCTCCAGGACAACGCCGCTCCCCTTCTTTGCCGGCGGATACGCGCTGGTGGTAGCGGTCAGTTCCTTTTCCTTAAGGAAGTCGGTGATCGGGAAGGCGAGGAGCTCTTTCTTTTTCGACTTCATGATGTTGGGAAGGGTCGGATAGCGGGGCGTATTAAGTCCGAGCTGGCAGGTAAACAACGCCGGCGGTCTGAGCTTCACGACCACCTTTATTCCACCTTCAAGTTCCCGCTTTGCAGTGATGACCCCGTCAGCAAAGGCAAAGCCAACCGCTGTGGTAACACAGGGAATGCCAAGGAGTTCGGCTACGAAGACCCCGATCTGGGCAGATCCCCTGTCCTGTGACTGCATACCGGTGAAGATCAATTCAAAGTTCTTGTCGCGGCTAAAACTTGCGATGGTCGAAGCGATCTGCCAGGGATCTTTCCGAAAGGAGGCATTGTCTTGAATGTGGACGCCGCGGTCGCATCCCATTGCCAGGGCCTTCTTGATCATTTCGACGATCCGGTCAGGGCCGATGGAGAGGACGGTAATGTCGGGCGTGTTGCCCAGCTGTTCTTTGAGCTGCACCGCCTGCTCAACAGCATACTCGTCATACTCGTTCATCCTGAAGGCGAGGTCTGTCTCGTCATACCATGTCCCTTCCCCGTTGACCTTGAATCGGGATGACATGTCAGGCACCTGCTTGATGCAAACCAGAATTTTCATTTCACCCCCTAGCGCAATCAAAACCAAAAGGCGTCTCGCGCAAAGCCGCAAAGTCGCAAAGAAAGTCAACAGATCCTTAAGTTCAAAAAAACCAGAAGTAAAGATTTTCTTTGCGCCTTTGCATCTTCGCGCGAAAATAGATTTTGATTAATTTATTCTTTCTTTACTCTTTAGTTACTAGTCTTGCAGCGACGATCTCGGCCAGATCAACCGCTTTCAGTTTTTCTTCGCAGTTATTGATCTTTATCCCATCCTCGAACATGGTGAGGCAGAACGGACAATTGGAGACCAGGAGCGGCGCCCCTGTTGCCTGGGCCATGGTTACCCTTGCTGCGCTGATCCTCGTCCCCAGCTTCTCTTCCGCAAGGATCAGGCCGCCGCCCCCGCCGCAGCAGAAACTCGCGTACCCGGACTTCTCCATCTCCTTGATCCGGCCGCCGGCCGCCTTGAGCACGACGCGCGGCTCGGCGATAATGTCCATGTAGCGTCCCAGGTAGCAGGAGTCGTGATAGGTGAAATCGAAGACTGATGGCTGTATGTTGAGTCTGTTGTTGTTAATCAGTCCGCTGATATAGGTGCTGTAATGCTCTACATCGATATCCATCCCCAGGTCTTTATAATCTCTCGCGAGTGTGTTGAAACAATGGGGGCAGGTGGTGACGATTTTCTTGACATCGTATGCCTTGATCCGCTCGATGTTCGAAGCGGCCATCGTCTGGTAGAGATATTCGTTCCCCAGCTTCCTTGGCGGCTCGCCGCAGCATTTCTCCTCTTTGCCAAGGATGCCGACACGGATTCCCGCGGCATTGCAGATCCTGATGAAGTTCCGGGCAACTTCACGGTTCCTCTTATCAAACGAAGCGAAACATCCGACGAAGTAGAGAATGTCCACGTCACGGTCCTGCTCCATGATCTTCACCTTGAGCCCATCTGCCCATTCCCCCCGGACAGCATACGCAAGGCCAAAGGGATTGCCGTTCACCTCCACATCGTTGATTGCGGTCTTCACCTCGTCACCGGGGAAAACCCCCTGCATGAGGGAAAGGTCCCTGCGCATCTCGAGGATCTTGTTGACGTGCTCGATATTTGCCGGGCAGATATGCTGACATGCGTAGCAGGTGGTACAGGCCCACAGGACGTCCTCGCTGACGGTTTCGATCAGGCCTGCCTCGGGTCTGGTGAAGGCCACCTCGCCGATCTGCTTCACGACTTTCATGGGAGACAGGGGTTTGCCCGTTGCATAGGCAGGGCAGCGTTCCTGACAGCGCTTGCAGGTTGTGCAGGCATCGGCATCGAAAATGTCCTTCCACGTAAGATCGGCGACCTTGGCCGCGCCGAACTGTTTTGTGCCCTCGTCCTCCAGGTCGATGGTGGCTATAGTCCCCCTGGCTCGCAGATCGGTAAACAGATAATTAGTAGACGTGGTGAAGATGTGGCGCAGCTTGGTGAAAGGGATGATGGAAATGAAGCCCATGCTCAGGAAAAAGTGGACCCACCAGAGTCTCTTGTGGAAAACGGACAGGGCTTCAGGCGTCATATCGAGGAACAACCTTCCGATAAGCATACCGACAGGGGAAAAGACCGCCAGGTCAGGATTGTTCCTCAGCTCGGTGGAGGCTATACGCACACCTTCGACGACAAAGCCAGTCACCAGGATGGTAAATAGCAAGGCGTGCATTAAATAGTCATCACTGCTGGTCTCCAACCCTTCCGGCTTGAACAAAAAACGGCGAACGAGAAGCCCTCCCAGCATGACCAGTGCGACAAGTCCGGCCACATCGAGAACCAGGGAATACAATTTATAAAAGGAACCTTTGAGGAACATCCACCCGAAGATCGGTTGGGTGAAATCGACCTGAATCATGATGAGAAGAGTGCCGATGAAGAGAAGGCCGAAGCCCCAGAAAAAGAAGGCATGGAGAGAACCGGGGCCAGGCACCCGAAGTACTTGCACCTGAGCAAACGTATTTTTCAGGAGAAGAGAGATCCGCAGCGGAAGACGGTCGAGCCTGTTCAGTGCCTTTCCCAGTTCATAGGTGGCAAAGCGCCGGTAAAATCCGTACAGGAGCAGAGCGATGGCAACAAAGGCGAAGAAGTACATCGGCGCTATGACCCCGTGCCCGACGTTCCAATATATTTCCCGAGTGGCTTCCACGAATGCTCCTTTTAACAAAGCAAAATCATTTTCGCGCCAAGACGCAAAGACGCGAAGAAAGAACTAATAATTCAGGACTTCTGTTTTTCTTTGCGCGCTTTGCGACTTTGCGCGAGACGCTTTGCTTTCGACTTGAGCATTTGGCTAAAAAATATACTTCTCTGCCTCGACAGCGGCGTTAGCCAGCAGACGCTTCTCGCGGAGAAGCCCGGTGGCATCGTATTTGGCGAAACGTCTGATCCCGCTCAGCAGCACGGTCAGGTTGTCTCCCTCTTCGATGAAGTAGGCCGCCTTGCGAGCTGCAGTGGCGGTCCGCTCAGCGGCATTGAACGTAAAGACCTTCACGGCAGCCGTGACAACCGCCTTTTTGGCATCGCTCAGCGTCTGCATGATCTTTTCAGCGCGCAGGACAGAGCTCTCTATGGCGAAGATGTTGATGGCAACATCGGCGAGGGCCAGGAGGACCTCCTGCTCGTCTTTGATAGTGGTCATGAACTTTTGAGCCCCGCTCCCCGCGATCACCAGGAAGATCTTTTTCAAATTTGCGAGGAGCGTCTTTTCCCCGCCAAAGGGGCCGCCGTCTCCGGACTCATCGAGGGAGGGGGTCGTAAGGGCCTCGAGCGCCTTCATCGCCTCGCGCTGCAGCGGGATCTCCCCTTTCAGGGTCCGCGTCAGGATCATGCCGGGGATCAGGAGGCGGTTGATCTCGTTCGTCCCCTCGAAGATCCTGTTGATCCGTTCATCTCGGTAGAACCTTTCGGCCGGGTAGTCCTCGATGAAACCGTAGCCGCCGAAGATCTGCACTACTTCGTCCACCACGTCGGCAAGGACCTCGCTGCAGAACACCTTGGCAATGGCGCACTCGATGGCATATTCCTCGATCCCCTTCTGGTAGACCTCGTAGTAATTGGGGATGTCCTTTGCAATGGTGGCGAGTTTATTGTCGATCATCCCCGCCAGGCGATAGACAAGCGATTCCGAAGCAAAGATCGCGGCCGTCTGATCGGCTATCTTCTCTTTGATCGCGCCGAAGCTTGCGATGGGGACGCCGAACTGCTTCCTGACAGCGGCGTATTTGATCCCCTCGCCAAGGGCGTGCTTCGCGGCACCGGTCACGCCCGCACCCAGCTTGAAGCGACCGACGTCGAGGACATTGAAGGCTATCTTGTGCCCCTTGCCGATCGTGCCGAGCAGGTTTTCCACCGGCACCTTCGCGTTCTCAAGAACGATCTGCGTGGTAGAGGTGCCCCTGATCCCGAGTTTTTTCTCCTCCGGTCCAACCGACAATCCCTCGGTGGTCCTTTCCACGAGGAACGCAGTGAAGTGCTCCTTGTCTATCTTTGCAAAGATCGTATAAAGGTTCGCGAAGCTTCCGTTGGTGATGAACTGCTTCGTGCCGTTCAAGAGGTAGTATTTTTTATCGGCAGAGAGAACGGCTGAGGCCTTTGCCCCAAGGGCGTCGCTCCCGGAGTCCGGTTCGGTCAGGCAGTAGGCAGCGATCCATTCGCCGCTGATGATCTTCCTCAGGTATTTTTCCTTTTGTTCTTTGGTCCCATAATAGAGAAGCGGAAGCGTACCAATGCCCGTATGCGCTGAGTAGGTAACGGAAAAAGAGCCCGCAGTCGATATCTTCTCCGCCACCAGCATGCTGGTCGCCTTGTCGAGTTCGAGACCGCCGTACTCTTCAGGGGCGTCGATCATGAGAAGCCCGAGCTCGCCGCACCGCTTCATGAGCTGGACCACGAGGTCAAAATTGTGTTTCTCGATCTCCTCCTGGCGCGGGACGACCTCGTTCTGGACGAATTTCTCGGTGGTCTCGCCGATCTGTTTCTGCTCGTCGGTGAAGTCCTCGGGTGTAAAGACATCGTCCCTGGTCACCTCGGTGATCAGGTACTCAGCCCCTTTGAAGAGTTTCGCCGTCATCGTATTCACCTCGCTTTTTTTATAACTGCTGGCCTGTCTCGCGCAAAGCCGCAAAGGCGCAAAGAAAACCATTAAATCAAAATCATTTTTTGTTTTAAACCAAGGCCAGGATCTGCCTTGCTTTCCTTTGCGTCTTTGCGTCTTCGCGCGAAAATTGGTTTTGATTGATCCATGGTCTCACATCTTCTCAAATATCCCCGCGGCCCCCATGCCGCCGCCGATACACATGGTGACCATGCCGTAACGGACATTGATGCGCCGCATCTCGTGGAGAAGGGTTGCGGTCAGCTTGGCGCCGGTGCAGCCCAGGGGGTGCCCCAGGGCGATCGCGCCGCCGTTCACATTGATGCGGCCCGGATCGAGTCCGAGGGTCCGGATGCACGCAAGAGACTGGGCGGCAAAGGCCTCGTTGAGTTCGATTAGGCTGATATCGTTCTGTTTCAACCCGGCGAGCTTCAGGGCGGCCGGTACCGCTTCGATGGGGCCGATCCCCATGATCTCCGGCGGTACCCCTTTCACGGCAAAGCAGACAAACCTCGCCAGGGGAGATTTGCCGATCCTCTTCAAAAACTCCTCGGACACGACCATCGCTGCCGCAGCCGCGTCGGTTATCTGCGAAGAATTGCCGGCTGTGACCGTACCATTCATCTTAAAAGCGGGCTTGAGCTTTGCCAGGATCTCCGGGGTAGTCTCCCCCCGTACACCGTCGTCGATACTGACGAGCGTCCTCTCTCTTTTTATCTTGCCGTTGACCAAGGCGCAGTTTTCAACCTCGACGGGAATGATCTCCTCACGAAACTTTCCCTGCCCGACGGCAGCCGCGGCATGGACATGGCTCGCCGTCGCAAAGATATCCTGGTCTTCCCGGGAGACGTGGTACTTGTCCGCCACCAGCTCGGCAGTGATACCCATCGTCGTGAACGATTCCGGCCAGGAAGCCCCCAGTGTGGGATTTACGCTGTACTTATTGCCGCCCATCGGCACCATGGTCATACTCTCCACGCCGCCCGCGATGATACAGTCGGCAAACCCCGCCATGATCCGCTCCGCGGCGGAGGCTATTGTCTGCAATCCGGACGAGCAGAAGCGATTGACGGTCTGGGCCGGCACCTGGTAGGGGATCCCTGCTCTCAACGCCGCGACCCGCGCCATGTTCATTCCTTGCTCTCCTTCGGGGAAGGCGCATCCCATGATGACGTCCTCGACCAGGAGCGGGTCGATGGCCGTTCTCTCCAGCAGTCCTTTCAGAGCAGCCGCTGCCAGGTCGTCGGGCCTTACATCCTTTAAATGTCCCTTATTCGCCTTGCCACTGGGAGTACGGTAGGCGGCCAGGATATATGCAGTTCTCATCGGGATCCTCCGTTGTCTCTTATGAAAACAAAATTCAGCCACGAAGGCGCCAAGACGCGAAGAACATCTTCAAAAAGTTAAGCATATCACTGGTTATTTGAATTTCTTCGAGCCTTCGTGTCTTCGTGGCATTCTTGGTTCACGATTAGTTTAATTCCTCAGCGCCTTCCCCTTCTTCAGCATGTATTGGATACGCTCCAGCGTTTTTTTCTGGCCACACAGTTTGAGGAACGCCTCCCGCTCCAGGTCAAGCAAATACTCCTCGGTGATCAGGGTACCGGCGGGAACATCACCGCCGGTGATGACGTCGGCGATCGTTCCGGCGAGAAGCTCTTCGAACTCCGTGACCTGTCCGCCCATCTTCATATTCCATGCATGTGACTTGATCGTGGCGGCGATGCTTCGTCCCGGCGCCTTCAGGTCGATGAGCGGTCTCGCCGGACGGTAGTTGGCCGAGAGGGCGATCACCTTCTGCTTGGCATCGATGATCCTTTTGTCAGGATCCATGGAGACGGCGTCGCCATGGCGCATGAAGCCCATCTCATAGAGCTCGGCAGCTGACGTGCTCACCCTGGCCATGGCAATTTTCGAGAAGTTTTTAAAGATGAACGGGCTGACGTCGGTATCGTATTCCTCGGCCAGTTTTATCGCGCGGACCGCCAGCTCCTTGGTCCCCCCGCCTGCCGGAATGAGTCCAACGCCCACCTCGACGAGTCCCATGTAGGTCTCTGCATGCGGATTCATTGCGTCCGCGTGGAGACAGACCTCACACCCGCCAGCCAGGGCCATGTTGTGGGGAGCAGCAACCACCGGTATCTTCGAGTACTTGATCGCCATCATCGCCCGCTGAAAGCTCCTGATGGTGATGGCAAGGTCGTCATAGGCCCCTTCTGCAATGGCCATGGCAATGAGCATCAGGTTGGCGCCCGCTGAAAAGACCCTCCCCTCGTTCGCGATGACGAGACCCATACCGTCCTGTTCCGTTCGCCTGATGCCCTGGAGGATCATGGACAGGATCTCGTTGCCGATGGCGTTCATCTTGGTGTGAAATTCGAGGCAGAATACGCCATCCCCGAGGTCGAGCAGGGAAGCGCCGCTGTTCTTCTCTACGACATTGTTGCTTTTTGTCAGGAGAGAGAGGCTGATCGTCCCGTCCGGCCTGGCCACCTCACGGTATTCCCCGGCATTGATGTGATAAAAGTAGTCTTTGTTGTTTTCGAATTTGTAGAATCGCTCGATCGTCTTGAGTCGCGCAGGCACCTCCACCCCGTCCTGTGCCGCCCTATCGACAAAGTTTTTAACGCCAATGGCATCGAGCATCTCGAAGGGGCCGAGGTCCCAGTTGAATCCCCACTTCATGGCATTGTCGATATTGACTATGTCATCGGCGATCTCGGGAATCCGATTAAAGGTATAGATCAGGGTATCGCGCAAATTCTTCCAGGCGAACACCGCACCTTTGTCAGCGCCGGATATGACCGCCTGCAGCCTTTTCCCGGGATCGTCGATCGGCTTGGAAGCGTCCACTGATGCGAACTTTGGCCGCACGGACGGCACATACTCCCCGGTCTTATAATCATAGTAGAAATATTTTGAACCTTTCTCGTCTTTCTCCTTCTTGAAAAATCCCCGTTCGCTCTTGTTCCCCAGCAGACCCCTCTTCACCATCTCGTTGACAAAACCGGGCAGGCGGAAGACCTCCCGCTCCTCGTCCTCTGCCAGGTTTTCATAGGCATTGTCCGCCACGTGCTGCAGGGTGTCGAGTCCCACCAGATCAGCGGTGCGGAAAATGGCGCTCTTCGGTCGGGCAGTTGCGGGCCCGGCAACTGCGTCCACCTCCTCCACGGTCATTCCCATCTCGATCATAAGACGAATGCCGCTCAAGATGGAATAGGTACCGATCCGGTTGGCAACAAAGTTGGGGGTGTCCTTGGCAAAGACGATCCCCTTCCCGAGGCGCCTCTCTATGAATCCCGCCAGGAACCGGACAACGTCAGGATCGGTGAACTTGTTCGGGACGATCTCAAGAAGGCGCATATAGCGCGGCGGGTTGAAGAAGTGCGTGACCAGAAAATTTTTCCGTACCGCCTCCGGAAGGCTTTCTGCCATTTCATTGACGGAAAGTCCGCTCGTGTTGGTCGAGAGAATGGCGCCCTCCTTCAGGTTCGCGACGACCTTCTCGCTGAAAAGCTGCTTCTTGATCTCCATCCTTTCAACGACGACCTCGATGACCCAGTCGTACTCCCGAAGTTTCTTGATATCGTCGTCGAAATTACCTGTTTCTATAGAGGAAGCATAGGAGGGCAGAAAAAACGCCGCGGGCTTTATTTTCCTGAGTCCTTCCAGTCCAGCTATTGCGATCCGGTTTCGTACAGCGGGATCATTAAGGTTGAGACCCGCCTTTTTCTCGGTCTCGCTCGGCTCCTTCGGCACCATGTCGAGCAACAGCACCCGGATGCCGGCATTCGCGAAGTGGGCTGCGATGGTCGATCCCATTACCCCAGCACCCAGGACAGCCACTTTGTTGATCTGTCTCATCACATTCCTCCGTCGACACATTGCCTGTGGAACGCCTTCAGTAACGGTTCTATTTTCCTTGATGCCCGTTTTCATGGGCATGACGAGTTAATACGTCATCACAGATTTTTTTCATTCTGGTTAATTGTAACATCAACACGAATTATTGTACAGAATCGTTTGCACTGCTGCGGCGAAATCCGCCAATTGAGGATGAGAAGGAATACGAGGGTTGAATGGTCAAAAAATGGCGCTCCAGACTTTCGCCGCGGTGGCGAAGATGATCGCCGCGAGCAGCCACTTGAGAAAACGCGTGTTGGTTTTTTTCCCGACAACACTGCCGAAACGTGCCGCAGGGACCGCTCCGATAATAAGCGGCAGCGCCATGAGATACGGCACCTGGCCGGTAGCGACCTTCCCGACCAGGCCCGCCGAAGAAGAGAACAGTCCGATGGCAAGCGTGCTTCCGAGGGCCACCCGCAGTGGTATCTTCAGGACATACAGCATCATTGGAATAAGTATGAAAGCCCCACCCTGCCCTACCAGACCGATGGAAAAGCCGATAACGACACCGATCACGATCGCTGCGGGTTTATGGAAGAGCACCTTCTCTTCGGTCAGATCATCATGGGCGTAACTTCGCGGTATAAGCATCATCACGGCAGCGATAAACGCCAGCGACCCGAAGACCATGAGCAATGGCCCGTCCGGCACGTTCTTCGAAACCAGCGACCCGATCAATGATGACAGAAACAAGGAAAGCCCGAGTGTAATGACGAGGGATTTATTGACGAGCGCATTTTTGTGGTAATAGAACATCGCCGCAAGGGCTGAGAAAAACCCCTGGACCATCGTGAGACCGGTGATGCTTTTGATATCGATCCCGCTGAATCCCAGGAAGGGCGTCACGTAGAGCAGAAGCGGGAACATGATGATGCCGCCGCCGATGCCGAGCAATCCCGAGAGAAACCCGACTGACACACCGACCAGGGCCAGGAACAGGAAAAATGTGGATTCCATTTATTGCACCACGAAGACCCGAATCGATCCTTTTTCATCTCCCTCGAGTACGTCGCCAATATGGGCCGCCAGGATATGCTCTTTCTGCAGGGCTGCTATGAGTTTGTTCTTTCCGGTCTGAGGCACGAACATCAAGAGACCGCCCGACGTTTGGGCGTCGTTCATCAGGACCCGGTCGGTCAGGGACATCTCGCTGCTCCATTCCACGAAGGGATCATAGCTCTTCTGATTGGCCCTCGTGCCGCCCGGTATCATGCCCATACCCGCGATCGTCGCCGCCTCCTCGAAAAAAGGAACCCGGCGGACGTGGAGTCTGGCCGAGCAGTTGCTCGCCGTCAGGACCTCTATGAGATGGCCGATAAGACCGAATCCGGTAATGTCAGTGGCTGTACTGACGCCTACCTCGAGCATGATCTCACCCGCACGTTTATTCAGCGTTGCCATTGATTTTGTGAACGCGTCCGCCGTCGCTGTGCTGCATCTTCCGGATTTTATCCCGGTTGAGATCACTCCTGTGCCGATCTTCTTGGTGAGGATCAGGGCATCGCCCCGATTCGCTTTTGAATTGTCGAGGATCTTATCAGGGTGAATGCTGCCCAGCACGGCATATCCGAATTTCGGTTCCTTGTCCTTGATCGTATGGCCGCCGATGATGGCAACCCCGGCCTCGGTCATCTTGTCGATGCCGCCCTGCATGATCCGCTTGTTGATGTCGTAAAAATCATCCCCGCTCGGCAGCGCCGCGATGTTCAGGGCCACCAGCGGCTTACCGCCCATTGCGTAGACATCGGACAATGAGTTGGCTGCCGCGATCGCGCCGAACCAATAGGGATCATCGACGATCGGGGTGAAAAAATCAGCCGTAAAGACCATGGCAAGATCGTCCGTTACGCGGTAAACACCCGCATCGTCCGCGTTTGAAGAGTCCACGAGAACGTTCGGGTCAATGATCTTCGGCAGATGTCCCAGAACCTGGGACAGTTCAGCAGGGCTGAACTTTGCCGCTCAACCGGCGCAGCTGGAAAGTTGTGTGAGTTTGATTTCCATAATAGTTGAATTTAGATATTTTTATAGTAAATGTCAATACATTGTTGAGTCAAGGGTGGACTATTCGCAGTAAAACGAAGAGTATTAAATTGCTCCAGCGATAGTCACAGCCACATCAAAAACGCTGAGATACTGAGGTCCGGCAGGCGTAGTATCGCTTATCAGTCAAGAATACTCAGGACAAACGACATCTCTTTTTTTCACGGCAGATTGCTGAGCCCCCTCTTCATCTTCCACAAGAAGTATCTCTCGAACCGGACTTTCATCCATTTTACCCAGATCGTTTTTTTCATGTAGGAACTTTGTCTCGGGGGAAGGATAGGGTATGCTTTCATGATCGCAGCCGTGTTCCCCATGTCCATGAGACAGATCACGCCGAGTTCGTCCGCCTGGGGCGGTGTCTTTCCGGTGATATCAGAGGCGATCGTTGCCGCGGCAATCTTAGCCATCCTTACGGTCATGAATCCCGTTTTGGGAACGCCCGTCGGCACGGGCGTAACCTCCGGCGGCGCGATCGCTATGGCAACGCCGATGGCAAAGATGTTTTTGTATTTCGTATGACGGTAATTTTTGTCCACGGGGATGAAGCCCCGGGGATTACCGAGCGGAGCGACCGCGGGCACACCCTTGAACGGCGGCGCGATCATCGCGAGCTTGAACGGTATCTTGGCACCGCCCTTGAGCTTGATCTCCCCAGGTGTAACCTCCTCTATGGCCTGGCTCACCATGGGCTTGATGTCACGCACGGCGAATTCATCTTCGATGAATCGTTTTGAGTTGCCGAGCCCGCCGACACCCATGTGCCCGGGGTAGGGCTCTGAGGTGAGGTAGATAATGGGGACCTTATGCCGCATCTTCAGCCTCCGAAGCTCGGCGTCCATTTCGAATGCAAGCTCATACGATGGACCGAAACAGCTCACCATCTGTGATGAACCGAGGACTATAGGACCGGGGCTTTCGAGAACGCTCTTCCATGTTTCTCCGGTCTTGATCGCGTGGTCGAGCGTAAAGGTGCAGGCCGTATATCCTTTATCCGGTCCAAGGCCGGGGATCTCGTCAAAAGCAAGATAAGGGCCTGTTGATATGACGAGATGATCATAGGAAAGCTCTTTTCCTTTCGTAGTGATGACCTTCGATGAATCAGCATCAATCTGCTTTGCAGCATCATGAACAAACTCGATCCCCTTCGGCTTCAGAATCTCACTCACCTTGAGCGTGATGTCCTCCGGCTTCCTCCATCCCATGATCAGCCAGGGCAGCGACGGCAGGAACACAAAGCGGTCATCGTCGCTCACTACAGTTACAGCTGCGTTCTTGCCGAGCAGCCGTTTTAGTTCAAAGGCCGCAGTCAATCCCCCGAACGACCCCCCTAATAGAACGATCCTTGCCATATGGCCTCCCCTGGTACTT
>JBARBN010000047.1:0-30516 GCA_049793155.1 Nitrospirota bacterium | reverse complement strand
ACGGGGATTCGTCGAGGCCGGGCTAATGGCGACCATATGTGCGGCGGCGTAATACGTCGACGCGATAATGGAACAGTTGGAATTCCAATGCCCCACGACGGCATTTACCTTCTGGTTTATGAACTTGTTCGCGATCGACACAGCCTGTTTGGGATCCGCCTGATCATCACCCGGTACCACCAGGACCTTTTTCCCGAGGAGGCCGCCTTTTTCATTCCATTCCGCAGCAGCGAGTTCAACGCCGTTCCTCAGGTCAATGCCCATCTTGCTCTGGTCTCCGGTCATGGGGCCGGCGGCGCCGATCCTGATCACCTTTTCATCCTGATGAGTGCACCCGAAGAGCGTCACCATGAACAGCAATAAAATGATTTTCTTCATGTATCCCTCCTGACGTTCGCCCACATACCGACGAGCTGCTGTGCCGCGAACCTTATATCGTGTGCGGCCAGTACAACCGATATCACCGCCGCGCCGTCTGCGCCGGTTTGAACAACGAGTTGAACATTCGCCTGATTGATGCCGCCGATCGCGATCACCGGGATGGCGACTGAATTTTTTATGATCGTGAGTTTCTGTACGCCCTGCGTTTGTCCGGCAGCCTTGGTTGAGGTCTTGAAGATTGGGCCGAACCCAATGTAGTCGGCGCCTGCGGCCTCTGCTGCGCGGGCCTGTTCAAGACTATGGGTCGAGATCCCGATGAGTTTGTCCCTGCCGAGCACTTTTCGCGCGAATTCGATCGGGAGATCGTCCTGCCCCAGATGCACGCCGTCCGCGTCGACCGCCGCCGCTATGTCGGCATGGTCATTGACAATGAAACACGCCTGTTCGTTCCGGGCAATACGTAAAAGCGTCAGTGAGGTCTCATAGATGACTTTTCGCGCTCCGCTCTTGCTCCGGTACTGGAAGAACTTCACCCCCGCAGCAAGTGCCTGTTGCATCGCCTGCTCCGCACTGACGCGGAGAATATCCTGGTCAAGGATCAGGCAGAGCCCTCTGATATCACTTCGCCGGGTTATTGTACCGCTCCATGAACTTCGTGGAAATATCGCCCTTCTGGAATTGAGGGTCGTCAAGGATTTTTTTGTGCAGAGGGATCGTGGTCTTGACCCCTTCAATGATGAACTCATTCAGTGCACGCTTCATCCTCATGATCGCATCGCCTCTCGTCTCCGCGTGCACGACCAGTTTGGCGATCATCGAATCATAATAGGGCGGGATCACGTACTGGGTGTACGCGGCGGTTTCCACCCTCACACCAGGCCCCCCCGGGGGATTGAACGCGGTGATCGTTCCCGGCGAGGGAGTGAACTTGTCAGGGTCCTCGGCGTTGATCCGGCATTCGATGCTGTGTCCCTTGATCCTGATATCGCCCTGAGTGAACGAAAGCGGCAGTCCGGCCGCAATGCGGATCTGCTCTTTCACCAGGTCTATCCCCGTGACCATCTCCGTGACAGGGTGCTCCACCTGGATACGGGTATTCATCTCCATGAAGTAGAATTTTCCGTTTTCGTCCATGAGGAACTCAATAGTGCCCGCGTTGCGGTACTTGACGGACCTTGCAATAGCAATGGCCATGTCTCCCATCTGTTTTCGCAAACTTTCGTTGACAATGACCGAGGGGGCCTCCTCGATAAGCTTCTGGTGCCTGCGCTGGATCGAGCATTCGCGTTCGCCAAGGTGGACCGTGTTCCCCTTTTCGTCTGCGATAAGCTGGATCTCGATATGCCGCGGCTGGAGGATATACTTCTCTATATAGACGTCGGCGTTGCTGAACGAGGCAAGCGCCTCGGTCTGGGCCATGACAAAGGCATTGGCGAACTCGGACTCTTCCAGCACAACACGCATGCCTTTGCCGCCGCCCCCCGCCGCGGCCTTGACGATCACCGGGAAGCCGATCTCCCGCGCGATCTCAATGGCGCTGCTTTCCTCGGTCACCACGCCATTACTGCCCGGCAGCACGGGAACTCCCGATTTCTGCGCCGTTTCCCTCGCCCTTGCCTTGTCTCCCATCTGTTTGATGCTTTCGGGGCTCGGTCCGATGAAGCGGATCCCCGTGGAGTTGCAGATCTCGGCGAAACTCGCGTTCTCCGCCAGGAAGCCGTATCCGGGGTGGATGGCCTCGGAATCGGTGATCTCCGCGGCGCTTATGATGCTCGGTACGTTCAGATAACTGTCCGAGCTCTTGGGCGGGCCGATGCACACGCTCTCATCCGCGAAACGCACATGCAGTGAGTTCGCGTCCGCGGTGGAATGCACGGCAACGGTCTTGATGTCCATCTCCTTGCATGCCCGGATGACACGGAGGGCGATCTCGCCGCGGTTGGCGATCAATATTTTTTTAAACACTAACTCACCTCAAATAGTTTCACCCGGAATATTCAGCCGAAGACCGAAGGCTGAAGCCATCGCAATTTCATTCTGCGATCCTAATCCTGCTCGATCACAAAAAGCGGCTCTCCATACTCCACGGGTGCGCCGCTCTCCACCAGTATCTGAACGATCTTCCCGGCGCTCTCGCATTCGATCTCATTCATGAGCTTCATCGCCTCGATGATGCAGAGCACCTGCCCTTTTTTCACTACATCCCCCACCTCCACATATGGCGGTTTGTCCGGAGAACTTGACCGATAGAATGTGCCGACAATGGGAGAGGTGACCCTGATGATGTTCGTTTTGACCGCCTCCGTTGCCTTCTCGGCAACTGCTCCCGGCGCCGGAACCACGGTGACCGCCGGCGCAACGATAGCGGCAGGCGGATATTCCATGCGCGGCATTGACGGATGGAACGTGACGTCACCGCCCTTCCGGAGCCGAACTTTAACACCGGATCGTTCGATCTCCAGTTCCGAGATGTCCGTGTTTTTCATCAGCTCTATCAGTTCCTTGATCTCTTTCAGGTTCATAACTGCTCCTTTTTCACGTCGCTGATATGATGGTGAACAGGACTATTTCTTGACCCGCTCGATAAAGGTCCCCGTGCGCGTGTCGACCTTGATGACATCGCCCTCGTTCATGTAAAGAGGCACCTTGACCACAGCCCCGGTCTCGAGCGTTGCAGGCTTGGAGCCCCCCGAGGCGGTGTCGCCCCGTACACCCGGATCGGTTTTGGCGATCGCAAGCTCCACAAACATAGGCACTTCAATGTTTATCGGCATCCCCTTATGATAGAGGACCTTGATCTCCATGTTCTCTTTGAGATAATTGATACTGTCGCCGAGCTGCTTTTCGTTCAGGGATACCTGTTCGTAGCTGGTGGTGTCCATGAATATACGGTCCTTGTCGGCCCCGTAGAGATACTGCATCGTCTTTTCCTCGAGGTCGGGGACATCGACTTTTTCGCCTGCCCTGAAGGTTTTATCGGTGACGTTCCCCGACTTGAGGCTTTTGAACTTCGTCCTCACGAATGCCCCGCCCTTGCCGGGTTTCACATGCTGAAACTCCACGATCACGTACGGCTCGCCGTCGATCTCGATTTTCAAACCATTTCTAAACTCTGTTGTGGATACCGGCACTTCGCACTACCTCCCTTTCGTCTTGCCATATAATATCAGGTCTACTTGACCGCCCTGCTCTTTCACTCAGACAACAAACCCTACAAACTCTTTAGACTCTATAGACTCTTTAAGCTTTCCAACTCCCTCGGCAGCGTGGTCAGCACCTTTACTCCCTTTTCAGTCACCAGGACCATGTCTTCGATGCGGACCCCGCCCCAGCCGGGTATATACACGCCTGGCTCGACGGTGAAAACCATGTCCTCTTCAACAATATCATGAGACAGCGGAGAGACGGAAGGCCCTTCATGAACCATGAGCCCGATGCCGTGTCCGGTGCCATGGCCGAAGTGCATCCCGTGTCCTGCTCTCTTGATGACCTCCCGTGCGGCACTGTCGACAGACTTGCACGGAACGCCGATGCTGATGCTCCGGACCGCGGCTGACTGGGCCTGCAGTACAAGATCATGGATCTCCCTCTGCCGTGCTGAAGGCCGCCCGACACAGAAGGTCCGGGTGATATCGCTGTAATACCCGTTCGCCTCAGCGCCGAAGTCGAAGGTCACCATATCGCCTTTTTTAATGCGGCGGTTTGTGACCGACGCATGCGGCATGGCCCCATTGTCGCCTGAAGCCACAATAGTATCAAAAGCCCCCTTGCGGGACCCTTTCTCCCGCATCAGGAATTCGAGCTTAGATCCGAGTCCCTGCTCCGTGGCGCCCGGCTTGATCTCCGCCTTTAATGCCAGGAACGCTTCCTCGGCCCGGCGGACGGCCATTCGGATATTCGCAAGTTCCTCTTTGTCTTTCTGCTGTCTGAGCGTCTTGATCAGGTCAGCGTGTCCCTTGAGCTTGAACCCCTTTTTTTTCAGATTTTTGAGCCCTTCGACGGTGAGCGCTGATTCGTCGAACCAGAGCGTATCAACGCCCATACGTTCGCCGGCATCCCGGACAGCCGTAAAATGATCTTTTTTCTGGATCAGGATCGCGATTCCGGTGGTTTCCTTGCGGGCCTGCACATTGTATCGGAAATCGGTGATCAGACATGACCTGGTGGAAGAGACCAGCAGAGAACCGGATGAACCGGTGAAGCCGCTTAGATAACGGACGTCTTCACGCCTGATAACGAGCAGTGAGTCGAGCTTGTTCTCGCTCATGCTCTGCCTGAGTCTGGCGAGACGGTCCTGTTCCGGCCTTCGCATCACTTCTTGCCAGCACCGGCCTTCCCGAGCCCGACCGCTGCCCTGAGTGCGAGAAGGTAGCTGTCGGCCCCAAAGCCGGTGATCTGCCCTATTGCCACGCCGGAAATGTACGAATGCTTGCGAAACTCCTCACGTCTATAAATGTTGGAGATATGCGCTTCCACGGTCGGAATGCCGGTGGATGATATCGCGTCCCGGAGTGCTACGCTGGTGTGTGTGTACGCGCCGGGATTTATCACGATGGCCCCGTAAACGCCCATGGCCTCCTGGATCTTCTGGACCAGCTCTCCCTCATGGTTCGACTGATAGAACGATACCTCTACGCCGAGCTCCTTTGCGACCGAAGAAAGCCGGCTGTTGATATCTTCAAGCGTGAACGTGCCGTAAATATCGGGTTCCCGCCTGCCGAGAAGGTTCAGGTTGGGCCCGTGAATGACCAGGATCTTCATGTTTCCCCCGCACAAAATAAAAAACTGCCCGAGGCAGTTTCCGGAACGACCGCAGAGCAGAGAAAGTCAATTTCCTCAGAACTCTTTGAGCAGCCTGGGTGCCGAGATCCGGAGGAGGAACCTTCCTTTGCCGAAATTTCCGTCAGGTTTCAAGATCAAAACGAAAAAATATTCATCGTTCAGCCTTCGCAGCATGATCATGGCCTTGTCCGCGATGACCGTCACTTCCCTGGTGGAACCTATCTCCGCGGATTGAGAGCCTCTCTCTATTTCCTTGAGGAGCGAAGAGAATTCTACGGTCATGGCCTGAATGTCAATATCGCTGCTCACCGCGTATTCTTCAACGGGAATACCGTCAAGACCCACTATCAGCGCGCCAAGGGCTCCTTCCGTACTACTGACCACTTCTTTCAGGATCTCGGAAAAGGACATTTATCTCTCCTTCTTGATAGTCGTGAGCCAGGTTTCCAGACGTGCAATTGTTTCCTTGCGACCGGCGCGAGGAACTGGTGTCTTGCCTTCATGTTGAGAGCCCGGTTCCGGCGGCTCTTGCTCCATCGCAGGCGGGACATACTCCCGCGGTTCAAAATCGGTGCGCGTTGGCTCCGGACTGTCCTGCGTCAGGGCAGGAGAACCAGAAAATATGTCGAACTCTGCATCTCCCGCCGCTATTATCTGCTCTTTCTGCTCTGATCCCGGCTGTTCCCGGGACTCTTCATTACTTTTCTCTTCCGATGTATCTTGATCCCGCCCGAACCCGCCCGGCGTCTCGACAACGTCGGCTTCTATCGACGTTTCTTCCAGCTCGATCGAGGGAACAAATTCACCCGCGTCAGCGTCGGCCTCGGGCTTAAATTCCGTTGTATCGTCTTTTTGAAGCGGACCGCGCTCTTCCAGCTGTTCACCCGCTACTTCTTCGGCATCGGCAACAGGAACGTATTCCCTCGCCTCCTGAGAATCGAAAATATTCACTTCTTCTTTTTGATCTGGTTCCGGAGCAGCTGTTCGGGCAAATGCGGCCCTCACCCACGCAAGTTTGTCCTGCAATCCCCGGCTGTTGGGCCTATCGGCCAGCATTCGCTCGTATATTTCAATGGCTTTTTCATAGAAGCCCTGGGAAATATAAAGTTCTGCGAGCGTGTCGGTCGTGAAATCATCTGATTTTCCAGAATCGTCTTCGAACGACGATTCAGGGCCGTTTTCAAAGACCTCTTCGCTGAACCCGGTTTCAATGATCTCGTCCGCTGGTGTCTGCTGAGAAATTACCGCCGGGATCGCTCCACCGTCCTCAACAGCGATCGAATCCGTTTCAGAACGGATGTCCTGGCTGACGACGGGCTCATCAGGAAGTTTATTGTCCGCGGAAAGACCAAAATCGAAACGCTCTTCCGAGACAGATGCTGATTCCTCCTGAAGTTCAAGGGAGCTTGAACCGTCAATGACGGCCATGGGCGCTGGCTGCCCGGAGGTCTCCGGTTCCAGCGGCTCCACGACGAGAACCTCTTCCGGCTCTTCAGTTCCAATCATCGAAGATGATGGCGCCTGCGTTATCCCGGTAAGAGACGCCGCTGATGCCGCCCGAGATTCAAGCGGAGCTTCGAGAGCTGTTTTTAGTTCAACATTCAATGGTTGAGGGGGAACTGGAACCGGCCACGGTTCAGGGACCGTTACCGATGCAGGCGGTTCCTGTTTTACCACCTGTTCATCAGTCGTCTTCGCCTTTGCTGTCTGGAATCCTGACCTGACATCCCGGCCTGCCTCAAGGTCCAGGATCAGGGAAGCCAACTCCGCATCACCGGGACTGGAAGAAAGGGCACTTTTATAATGCGGTAGCGCGTCATGCGGCCTGTCTTGAAGAATAAAAAGATCGCCCAGTTTTTTTTGGGCCATAAGATTGTCCGGATTGGTCTTTAAAACCTCTTCAAATTCCTTTTGCGCGCCTGACAAATCCCCCTTTGCGAGGAGAAGTTTGCCAAGGGAGAAGCGCCCGGTCACATATTCCGGATTGCTTTTGAGCCCCTCCAAAAGCACGTAAATAGCCATCTCAATGTCGCCGGCTTTTTTGTACTCTTCCGCCAGCGGAACAAAAAGTTTTGACTTGGGGTCTTTCGAAATACGCGCCGTCAACTTGGCTATTTCAGTGGTTTCTTTATCCATGGAATTTGCTTGTCATATCAAAATGATAGACGAAATTTTACCAAACAATGGCAACTAAAGTCAAGGTAATACTTTTCTGAGGGCGTAATGCAACCGGCACATGAAAACAACTATTAATGTGCCATCGCAGAGGAGATCGCATTCGCTCGTTGAGGGAGGGTAGTGGCTGGTTACTGATCTTGATAGATACACCTGTTCGGGTTCGACTAAAAACATTTATATTAACGGCGTCTCGAAAAACAATTGGGCATGGAGAAAAACTTCTTCATGACCGGCAAAAGAAAAATCCTTGACAATCAACCCCCTACTCTGCTATTTTACCGTCTCGTAAAGCAGTCGTCAAAAACTGCCGAGGTAGCTCAGTTGGTAGAGCAGAGGCCTGAAAAGCCTCGTGTCCGCAGTTCGATTCTGCGCCTCGGCACCATTCTTTCCATTTCTCTCTTGTAACCACAGATGAGCACAGAACAACAAAAAAAACAAAACCAATTCATTCGCCACGGATTTTCACGGATTCACACGGATAAGAAGCCTTGACATTTTAAGCCCCTTATTCAGGTTTTATCCGTGACCATTCGTGTCCATCCGCGGCAATAAAATCTTCCTATTCTTTATCAAACAATCCCAATTGAAGCATCTTCTCGCCGGGGAACGGCACCGGATACTCACCGTCGAAACAGGCTGAGCAGTAATTCATGCGGAACGGCACCACCTTCTGTATACCATCCATGCTGATATATCCTATCGTGTCCGCGGTTATGTACTTCCTGATCTCCTCGATACTGTGCGATGAAGCAATGAGTTCCTGTCTCGTTGGAGTGTCAATGCCGTAGAAACAGGGGAACGCGGTCGGCGGAGAACTGATGCGCATATGGATCTCCGACGCGCCCGCGTTTCTGATCATCTTGATGATCTTCTTGCTCGTCGTGCCGCGCACGATGGAATCATCCACCACGACCACTCGTTTGCCTTTCAGCGCGTCTTTGACCGGATTAAGCTTGATCTTGACCCCGAAGTGCCTGATGGTCTGGCGCGGCTCGATGAACGTGCGTCCTACGTAGTGGTTCCTGATCAGTCCGGTATCAAAGGGAATTCCCGCCTCTTCGGCAAATCCCAGGGCCGCAGGCACGCCGGAATCCGGGACCGGGATGACGACGTCGGCCTCGATGCCGGTCTCGCGGGCGAGCTGTCTGCCGAAATTCTTCCGGATGGTATAGACATTCTGACCGAAGACCATGCTGTCGGGCCTTGCAAAATAGATGAACTCAAAAATGCAGTGGGATGGATCCGCAGGCTTGAAGGGAAACGACGAGCTGATGCCATGACTGTTGATCACGATCATCTCGCCGGGTGCGATGTCGCGGATGTGGGTGGCCTCGATCAGATCGAAGGCGCAGGTCTCTGAAGCGACAACATACCCATTGTCAAGTTCCGCAAGCGAGAGCGGTCTGAACCCGTGAGGGTCGCGGACCGCGATAAGTTCATCTTCGGTGATAATGAGCAGACTGTAAGCGCCTTGCACATGGCTGAGGGCATCGATGATCCGTTCGTGCAGGGTGGACATGCGCGACTGGGCGATGAGATGGACGATCACCTCACTATCCATGGTAGACTGAAAAATGGAACCGTAGGCCTCGAGTTCGTCCTTGAGGATCCCGGCATTAACCAGATTGCCGTTGTGGGCGATGGCAAGGCCGCCGAGCGCGAAATTCACGAGAATGGGCTGGATATTGATGGCGATGCTGTCGCCGGTGGTCGAATAGCGATTGTGGCCGATGGCCATGTGACCGGGAAGCCTCTTGATCCGGTCCTCGGTGAAGATGTCGGCCACAAGACCCATGGACTTCTCGCCGTAAAGCCGCTTACCGTCGGACGATACGATTCCCGCCGATTCCTGGCCACGGTGCTGCAACGCATAAAGCCCCAGATAGGTCAGGTTCGCGGCATCGGGGTGGCCGAAGATCCCGAACACGCCGCATTCTTCATGAAATTTGTCGAACATAATTTTTACACATCCTTTTCACCACGAAGACACTAAGACACCAAGAAAGACTTGATTGGTTTACTTCGAGTTTTCGTGCCTCAGTGTGGCCCTCTTCTTGGCCATCGTGGCAATTACTGGTTCTTTTTCTTAAAGACCCTTTTAAAAATATAATCAACGTTCGAAAGCGTATGCGAAAGGTCAAAGCACTCGTCGATCTCCCTGCTGTTCAGGTATTTGCGGATATCCTTGTCGCTCTTCAGAAGCTGCTTGAAATCCCCGCCGTGTTTCCATACATCCATCGCGTTCCTCTGCACAGCGGAATATGCGGCCTCGCGGCTGATCCCCTTGCCAACGAGCGCAAGCATCACGGTCTCTGAATGGAAGAGCCCCCGGGAGATCGCCATATTGCGCAGCATGTTCGCGGGATACACAAAAAGCCCGTCGATCAGGGTATTGAAACGCACCAGCATGTAATCAAGGAGAATGGTGCTGTCGGGAATGATGATCCGCTCGACCGACGAATGGCTGATGTCCCGTTCGTGCCACAGAGCGACATTCTCCATCGCAGCGATGGAGTTCGCACGAACGACGCGGGCAAGTCCGGAAAGATTCTCCGCCGAGATCGGATTGCGTTTATGCGGCATTGCGGAGGAACCCTTCTGGCCTTCGGAGAAATACTCCTCCGCCTCCAGGACCTCGGTCCGTTGTAGATGGCGGAGCTCAAGGGAGAATTTTTCGATCGACGACGCAATAAGCGCCAGCGTTGTCAGGAACTCGGCATGCCGGTCGCGCTGCACCACCTGCGTCGCAACCGGTTCAGGTTTAAGGGCAAGTTTGCGACAAACATGAGTCTCTACAAAAGGGTCCACGTTCGCGAAGGTCCCGACCGCACCGGAAACCTTGCCGACGCTGATCACGTCGCGGGCACGCTGCATACGTTCAAGGGCGCGCTGCATTTCCTCGAACCAGAGGGCCATCTTGAGGCCAAAGGTCACCGGCTCTGCATGCACGCCGTGAGAACGGCCGATCATTACCGTTTTTTTATACCGCAAAGCCTTCTTCTTGAGCGTTTTGAGAACAAGGTGGATGTCGCTGATGATAATGTCCGATGATTGTCGCATGAGAACGGCGAGCGAGGTGTCAAGGACATCCGAGGACGTGAGCCCAAGATGGACGTAGCGGGAATCAGGGCCGATATGCTCGCCAACGGCGGTAAGAAAGGCAATGACGTCATGTTTCACGATCTTTTCAAGAGCGTCGATCCGCTTGACCTTGAAGTCGGCTCTTTTCTTGATGTTTGCGAGCGCCCTGGCAGGGATAAGCCCCAGTTTGGCGTTCGCCTCGCAGGCAAGGATCTCAACCTCAAGCCAGGTCCTGTAGCGGTTCTCCGGTTCCCAGAGATGGGTCATCTCCGGTCTGCTGTAGCGAGGGATCATCGGATACTCCTGATTACGTTATTCGTACCTGCGCAGGCCTGTCTCGCACGAAGCCGCAAAGACACTCTGAAAAGCTTTAAACCATAAAGCTGATTAGTCTTCATGCCATTCGCTGAACGCTTCGCACCTTCGCGTGAGCGCCCGGTTGTAAGGTGCTGCGAAGTTGCCGTTACCGGTTAAGCGATCGGGAAATCTTGTCGTAGGCAACGGCATCCGGCGCGATCAAGAGGACCTCAAGGCTTCGATCGCCGGCGCCCTCATTCAAACCCTGATGAAGAGCGGCCGCCCCGCCGTCTTGCGTCATATCGGAAGAAGGAAAATATTCAACTGCCGCGTTCCTGACGCCCGCCCCTGCCGCGCTTGCCGCCGCGTTCCTTGCCGCGCTCTTCAGCGCTGCCGGAGTCAACCCTGCCCGGGGTCCCAACCCCACCAGAAAGATCTTTTGCGCGGGCACCTTGCCCTGCGACGTAACGAGTGCAACTTCACCGAGCGATCCGCGGATTTTCTTCGTGAGAACGAGTGATGAGAGAGCGCCGCAGAGCAGCCAGTCGAGCTCGCCGGCCATGCCTTTCAGCGGCCGGACATCCTCAGTGAAACCGACGATCAGGGCTTCAGTCTCAAGTTTTTTAATGTCCTGGAGGACCACCTTGACCGTCACGCTGGACATAGACTCTTCTTCCTATGACACTCTCTCTGATGGTCTCTAAAAAATATTCACCCGAAGACCCAAAATCGGAAAGAACGGGAAATTGATGAAATTTGCATCCTCGCGCCTATGCGCAAAATCAGACCTGCCTCGACCCCGACTTTCCCTCATCAAGGTTGCCGGTCGTCCTGGCCACGCTGTCCAGAATGCCGTTCACAAACGCACCGGATTCTTCCGTACCGTATTTTTTTGCTATTTCGATAGCCTCGTTGATGGTTACACTGGTGGGAATATCCATCCGGTGAAGAATTTCGTACACCGCCATCCTGAGCACATTGCGGTCAACCACGGCCATACGGTCGAGGCTCCAGTTCTTCGCACACGCGTGGATCAGCTTGTTGATTTCAGCAAGATGCTTGTAGGTCCCCTTGATGATCTCTTCGGAAAAAGCCTTGACCTCATCATCCGGCTGGTACTCTGTCCAGAAATGCTTCAGAACGACAGCCGAGGGCTTCTCTTTTCTTATATCGAGCTGGAACAATATCTGGAGCGCGTACTCCCTTGCCTTGCGTCTCTTCATACCCTGTCGCCTGACCGCCGTTCCTGTGCATGCATCCCTGTTAGGCCAACTGCTTCATGACATTCGCCATCTCTATGGCGGAGAGGGCCGCATCCCATCCCTTGTTGCCGCCCTTGGAGCCGGCGCGCTCTATCGCCTGTTCGATGGTATCGGTGGTCAGGACGCCGAAGATGATCGGCAGGTCGGATCCCATCGAAACCGAAGCCACACCCTTGCTCACCTCGGCGCTCACATACTCGAAGTGTGGTGTGGCGCCGCGAATCACCGCGCCAAGACAGATGATGACGTTGTATTTCTTTGTTTGAGCAAGCCTCTTCGCGACAAGCGGGATCTCATATGCCCCGGGGACCCTCACGATCTCAATGTCGGTCTCGGCCACTCCGTGCCGCTGCAATCCATCGAGGGCGCCGTCAACCAGCCTGCTCGTGATAAAATCATTGAACCGGGCCGCGACAATGCCTACCTTGAGACCCTTGCCGCTCAACTCTCCCTGGATTATCTTCGCCATCAAACCCTCCATGCCCTTGACTGTTTACTACTCCGAACTCTGTTCTAAACTTTCTCCAGTATATGCCCCATCTTGCTCTTCTTCACCTTCAGGTAGTGGATGTTCTTGGCATGGGGATGCGTCTCGATCGGCATGCGCGATACAACGGTCAATCCATAGCCCTCGAGACCCACGATCTTCTTGGGATTATTCGTAAGCAGACGGATCTTGCGGACACCAAGATCGCGCAGGATCTGGGCACCGACGCCGTAGTCCCTGAGATCGGCCTTAAATCCGAGCGCAAGATTCGCCTCGACCGTATCCTTGCCCTGGTCCTGAAGCTCGTACGCCTTGAGCTTGCCCTCAAGGCCTATGCCGCGGCCCTCCTGGCGCATGTAAAGGATCACACCCTTGCCTTCGTCTTCGATCATATTCATTGCCTTGTGGAGCTGGTCGCCGCAGTCGCAGCGAAGCGAACCGAACACGTCGCCCGTAAGGCACTCGGAGTGCACCCGCACGAGGACCTCATCCTCCGGCTTGATGTCGCCCTTTACCAGGGCGATGTGGTTCATCCGATCGATGTCGTTCGCATAAAGTATCGCGGTAAAGTCACTCCCGTGGCTGGTCGGCATCTTCGTGACCGCGACCCTGCGAACGAGGGACTCTTTTCTGATCCGGTAGGCGATCAGGTCTTTCACCGTGATGATCTTAAGGTGAAATTTTTTGGAGAATTCCATGAGCTGCGGCACACGGGACATCGTGCCGTCATCGTTCATGATCTCGCAGATCACGCCTGCCGGATACAGCCCCGCGAGCCGGGCAAGGTCCACGGACCCTTCGGTCTGGCCTGCGCGTTGCAGCACACCGCCCACTCGTGCGCGGAGCGGGAACACATGCCCCGGCCGGGCCAGGTCCGTTGGCTTGGACTTGGGGTCTATGGCGACTTTTATCGTCACGGCCCGGTCAGCCGCGGAGATACCTGTGGTCACACCCTTCTTCGCCTCGATGGAAATCGTGAACGCCGTTCCAAAGGACGACGTGTTGTCCGTGGTCATCATGGGGAGCTGCAGCTGTTCCACGCGCTCTGACGTAAGCGACAGGCAGATGAGTCCGCGGCCGTGCATGGCCATGAAATTGATGGCCTCGGGTGTTACGGCAGCCGCGGCCATGGTAAGATCCCCTTCGTTCTCCCGGTCCTCATCATCAACAAGGATGACCATCTTGCCGTTTTTGATATCCTCAACAGCCTCTTCTATCGTGTTAAACTTCATAAAATCACCTCGGTGTACTGGGTTCCGGGTACTGGGGCCAGGGTACAGTAACTGCTGGAAGGGAGTTGCGTCTTTCTGAACCCTGCATCCCGAACCCTAGCCCCTTTTATCTATCACGCAAATCCGTTTTCCCTTAAGAGTTCCAGGCTCACACCGCCCTCGACCCTGTCCTGCAGAAGCCGTTCAACATATTTCCCGATCATGTCCGACTCCAGGTTTACACTGTCGCCCGCGGACTTGAATCCCAGCGTCGTAAGCTTCGCGGTATGAGGTATCATGGCGATGGAAAAACCGGTTTTGTCGATATCGGCAACCGTAAGACTGATCCCGTCTATCGCGATGGAGCCTTTTTTAATTACATATCGAAGGACGGTCTGCGGCGCATCTATGAAGATCCGCCAGCCATTGCCTTCTTCGCGCCTCTCACGGATGCGCCCCACCCCGTCAACGTGACCGCTCACCAGGTGGCCGCCAATTCGCGCTGACAAGAGAAGTGCCCGCTCGAGGTTGACCTTAGAGCCGGTCCTCAATTCCCCGAGGTTCGTGACCTTCAGCGTTTCCACTGCAACATCGGCTGCAAAATCGCTCTTCGTCATGTCGACGACGGTGAGGCAGACGCCGTTCACGCAGATGCTGTCGCCTAACGCCGTATTGCCGAGGACCGTGGACGCGGATATCGTCAAACGGGCCGATCCTGCATCACGCCTGAGCGCCTTCACGCTCCCCATTTCTTCTACGATCCCGGTGAACATCGTTGTTCCTTTTTTTACCGCCGCCGGCTCTTCACGCGCACGGAAGAAACGGACAGGGTCATGATCCCCAACCCCTGGCTGAAAACCCTGGTGTGCCTATTTTAACGGAGGCAGCAGGACGATCTCAATGCGGCGATTCTTGTGCCTTCCCTCATCAGTGTCGTTCGGAGCGACTGGCTGATATTCGCCATAACCCGTAGCAGACAGGAGGTCGGGGTTGATGCCGCCGGTCTGGAGATACCTCACCACCTCGGTGGCCCGGGCAGTCGAGAGCTCCCAGTTCGTGGGGTACCGCTTCTTGAGATCGCTCACGATCTTCACATTGTCAGTGTGCCCTTCGACCTGAATGCGTTTGTCTTTTACGTCTTTCAGGATGCTGACCACCTTGTCCAGAACCTGCTTCCCTTCCTTGCTGATCTGCGTGCTGCCCGAGGGGAAGAGGATCTTGTCCACCATGGTTACCGTCAGCCGGTTCTTCATCTCAGTGAGCTGTACCTGACCTTCGCTGATCTCTTTTTCGAGCTTCTTCTGGAGATCCTGGTAGGTCTGCGTGGCCTTTTCAAGCTGCTCGGCCTTCTCGGCCTTCCGCGACAGATCATTGTTCTTTGCCAGAAGTTCGTCCCTCTCCTTCAGGACCGCATCCTTTTCCTTCATGAGAGATTCTCTGTCCTTTTTGAGCACTTCGACGTCGCCGGTCAGGGTCTTCACCTGGGCCTGAAGGTCGTCGTTCTTCGATGCGAGCGTTTGGAACTCCTTGGCCTTGAGATCGTATGTTGATTGCGAGACACATCCGGTCAGGAGCAATAAAATAAATACTGGAAAAACAAAAACTTTCTTCATAATATCCTCCTTCTCACGTCAATGAGTCGATTGAATAACCGACAACAGAGCATCGTTATAATAACTTCAGCGTTGTTTATTGTCAAGAATATTGTAGAAAAAAGAGGATGTTATTGAGGACTCAGTATCTCGTTGGGAGCGTAAATACTGGGTTTTTGATCGGAGCCGACGGTTGATGTGAATGTCGCTCGCCTCACAGATCGGGGATAATAAAATCTGACAAACAGAGGGACAGCCTATGTTTTCTCAAAACACGGGATACACACGACCTTGCCGTTCTTCTCGCGGCTGCGGGATTCCATGAATTTCTCGCCGCACATTGCGCATCTCAGCGAGTTATGTATCACTGCCTTTTCCGGCGGAGGTGAAGATACCGGCGTAATGGTAAATAGCTCCTTCTCATCCGCCTTCAGGATCGCAGAAGCCTTTTCCATCATGAACATCTGCTTCTCGCGGGCCACATCCTCCCCCGCCTCCTGCCGTTTCTTGATCCCGGGATAGCGCTGATCGTTCTCGAACCCGCGATAATCCTCGGATATGCGGACGCCCTGACCAGTGCGCCGATTATAAAACGTGTATACGTGTTTTCCATAGTCGTGAAAGATAAGGTTTCCCTTCCCGAAGGTGCAGCCGGTGATGTATTGGATCGCGTCAACGGCGCAGGAATCGTTCTCCACGATCGCGACCAGCTCCTCGTCCCGAGGCCTGTCGGCGCCAAGCGCAAGGAGCGCCGCCTTCGCTACGCGGTATCCGAGCGCAAGTCCCGGACAGAGATGGCCGTGGAATTGGACGGTGTCGCGGAGATCGTTATTGTTCAGTTCGTTCATTATTTCTCCCACTGAAGACATGAAGTTAAGAAGACGAGGGTGAGACGTTGAGAAAAGGAAACATCTTCGCCTATCCTGCCTTCCTACCATCTCACCTTTAATTCCTTCGCAGCACCATCTTCGCTGCCAATATCGCCTTCGCCCGCTTCAAATGCTTTTTTGCCTCTTCACTGTCATCGATGGCAAGGTGTATCTCCCGGGACACATCCTCCTCCCCCGCATGGCTCGCCTTTGACGCCCATTCCCGGTAAGTCTCCGCGTGGCTTTCACTATGATCGATCCAATGTTCGATTATTATCTGAAGCTTGCGCAGGGTTTCTAACTGGTCGAGATCTTCTTCATGATCGTGACCGTGGCTATGCGAATGTCCTTTGTGCATGTCTTCTCTTGATCCTCCATTGAGATGGGTGTGGCCATAATGCCCGTGTCGGTGCACATGGGCCGTGTCGCCGTGGTGGTGCGCATGCTCATGGATCAGGTTCACCTTGAGCAGCAGTTCATCGTCAACAATGATGTCCCGGAACGCGCCATCCGCCGCTACGGTATGGTCCTCGGAAAAAACAATCGCCCGGTCAGAGATATCACCGGCGATCGACAGGTCGTGCGTCGCTGAGATTATGGTTTTCCCGCGTTGGTGCAGTTCATTCAAAAGCTCAATGAGCCAAACCTGCGTCCTCGGGTCAAGGCCGTTCGTGGGCTCATCGAGCAGAAGCACATCAGGATCCGTGGCGAGGCTTGATGCGATGGCGACCTTCTTCTTCTGCCCGTCCGAAAGTGTGTGTGGCGCGCGGTCGCGCAGGTCGGATATGCGCAGCATCTCGAGCAGCCCTTCTACCGTCGCTTTTATCTGTGGCTCTGAATATCCCAATTGCAGGGGACCGAAGGCGATATCGTCCCAGACAGTGGATGAAAAAAGCTGAACATCCGGATTTTGGAACACGAAAGCCACTCTCTTTCTGAAATCCATGGAAAAAGACCTGTCTTCAAGCGCTGCTTCGGACAATGACTTGCTGAAGGCATGGATGCTGCCTGATCTCGGGAACACCAGACCGTCGAGCAAGGACAGTAACGTGGACTTACCCGTGCCGTTCGCGCCGAGTATCACGGTCCGCTCGCCCGGCGGAAAATCGAGCGTCAGGTCGCTCAGCACTGCTTCGCCGTTTGCGTAGGAATAAATGACATTGCGCAAGCTGAAAACGCTCATTACCCGGGCAAACCCCTTTCCAACAGGATGAGTATACCGGCAAAACAAAGAACCGTTGCCAGCCAGACGTAGTCGATTGCCCTCGTGCGCAATCTGTTTATGGACCGATAGTCACCATGGAAGCCGCGTGAAAGCATGGCGTTATAGATATCTCCGCTCATCTCCACTGATTTTTTGAACGTGACGCCGATGCGGGAGGCGGTCCAGTTCCGCTCAGCCGCCGCGGAAAGCGGCCTGATGGTCCGGCTCTTCCTCGCCCGGTACATGTCCTGGATCAAACGCAGAAAAACAAAGATGTATCGTTCGGTCATACTGAGCGTCATCACAAATATGCGCGGTACGAAGACAGACCTGAGGCCTGCGAAGATCTCAGCCCATCGATGCGTCAGCGTGAATAAAACAGCAAAAGATACCGAGGCAGCCACGCGCGACACGAATACGATCCCGCCCCAGAGCCCCTGACGGGTGATCGCTATCTCAGCGGGGATCACATACGGACCCCAGGAACGAGAGTGTCCGAGATCCATGATCGTTACGAGGGTTTCTCCGGGGGTGATGATATTCAAGATTGCCGGTAAGACAATGGCCGCGGAAAAGAGCGGCACGAACAGCCAGACCCTCTTGATAAAGAACCACAGCGGAACACGGGAAAACAGGGCGAGTATGAGACTTATACCGTAGAGCAACCATAACAACAGCGGTGAATGGATAAAGCTGACGAGGACGATGATTAGCAGGAATGTCACTAACTTGATTCTGATGTCAAGTGACTGCAGCAATCCCTGCCTCCGTGCAGAGACCTCCGAGAACAGGGCCTGCTCCGCCACATGCGCTACCGCCAGAAGTGTTTTATCTAAAAATTTAGTCCGTGACAAGACAGCCACCGGAAAACCCCGTTAGAGGATCGAAGGCCTTGCCGGCCTGGAGATCAGAAATATACTGAGAATATGTTCTGCGTCGCCGTGCAAAATGCCCTGCTGATGACCTCACGCGGGGAAAACCGTCTTTCATTTATCGGTATCTTTTTTTCTTCCCAATATCCTGGCAAGAAGATACATCATTCCCGCTGTAAACGCAACTCCGATGATGGCCGCGACCACATATCCAGCGCTCTCACCTGCCAGGCCCTTGCTCTGACCGGGCAGACCGTAGTCCCGGAGCGGCGCCTTCCATTTCTCAGCAAGCTGTTTCATTCCTGCGGGCACAAATCCGGCTACCTTCTCGATCGCCTCGGGGCCCCATTCCCCCCAGGCGCCCCCCGCGCCGAACTGTCTCGGAATGATCACTCCCAACGGTGAAAGGAATATTAAAATGCCGATGCCTATCCAGAGTTTTCTAATTTTACTCATGCTGTTGTAGTGTGTCCTCCTGACCCCTGACTCTCTATCCCAGCATTTCAGGATCACTCTTCTGAAAGTACTTTATCACCAGCGCCGTCACGACAGCCTCGACGATCCCGAACAGGAACAGGTGCTCGAGCACCATGGCCGGGACAGCAACACTCAAGGGAAAAGGTGAGTAGAGCGGCTGCCCGCTTGGCGTTTTTTCCAGCAGGGGCTGTATGCCCAACTGAACCGCGGTGACCAATGCCGAAATATTCAGGCTGATATACGCTGCGATCGCCCCTGCGACCCAGCGCCTGCTGCTTTTGATGTCTGAACCTGCCGCAATAAGCCGATACATGCCATAACCTGTCAATCCGCCGACAACCCCCATATTAAAGCAGTTCGCCCCGATAGCGGTGATGCCTCCGTCGCCAAACAACAATGCCTGGATAATGAGCGCCACCGAAACAGATATTATCGCTGCCCAGGGTCCGAGAAGGATCGCGATCAGGGTGGCACCGGTGGCGTGACCGGTAGTGCCTCCCACGATGGGAATGTTGAACATCATGATCACAAAGCTGAATGCGGCGCCGAGCGCCAGATACGGGGCTTGCCTGGTCTTCAGCGTCTTGTTCATTTTCCATGACGCAAAGGCCCAAAAGGGTATGGTAACGGCATACATCGTCCCGTAGGTGGCGGGGCCCAGATATCCGTCAGGTATGTGCATGGTCCTCCCTTAAGATGCTCAATGCCGTCACTTCTCGATCATACTTAAAATCTGTACGTCGTTCCTGCCATAAGAGCCAGATCGGTCTCGGACGAGGTCACCCCGTACTTCACCCCGGCATCAATATCAAACTTCTCGTTTAAAGAATAGATGAGCCCGCCAATGAGAAAAGCCGGATCATTGTCTGACGACTTATCGGGACTTCGCTCGATGCCGATATTAGCTGCTATCTTCAGGTTTTTGGTGACCGCAACGGTCGCCGCAAGAGACGCGTGCCAAATGTCCTTCAGTTCATCAACGACTTCACTGCTCTCCTTCCGGCTGTATCCGGCATTCGCGTGGAACTCCCAGGGGGCTGCCTCTTGCGAGACTATAAGAAAAACGTGATATCCGGTCTTGCCGGCGCCGAGCCCTTTATTTTTATCGCCGGTTGGAAAGCTTATCCCCGGCTTCAAGGCGAAACTGAGCCCTTCTTCATCGAAAAACCGCCACTTGACCTCCAACACCGTATCCGAGATCCCTTTTTCATCAGACGTAGTGACGCCATCTTCCTTTACTTTGCTCCACAAATAGGGAATGCCGAGAATAAAATCAACATTATTGATGCTCCCATAAGTCAGCGTCGCCGCCGCCTGTCCGCCTGTTGATTTGACCGATGCGCCCGCGATCGCATCCCTGTCATCGTTATACTGACCGTTGACCTCAAGCTGAAATTTCCATTTTCCCTGCGTACCGGTATCATCCGTAATGAGCGGGTGCGCCGACCAGGCCGATGCCGGCAATAGCAGAACGACACAAAGCACAAACCTTCCGAACAACCTCTTGGAAAACATCCGGCGATCCCCTTCCCCGTTGAACGGTTCCACCGAGCATGGTAAAAAACGGAACAGCAGCATGCTTGATAATCGCGGCATAACGCCCCGTATCGCGGTCACCTGGTGTTACGATTTTAATTTAAGTAACACATTCAAAAAGTGCTGTCAAGTGCTTTTTTCGCCCTCCCGAAGTGTATTCATGACGCAATGGGGACGCATTGGGGGGAAATTAGAATGACCGGTTCAACGCAACAGCGGGGAATTTGGCAGGAGTTCAATGCATTGCAAGGATTGCATATTTACATCCGGGAATATGATCTCCCGGATATCTTAAAATAAAATTCAATTTAACCGCAACAATGAACCTGACGCTCCCCCGGGATCAACGAGCAGCTAAAACCTCCATGCCGTGCCGGCCAGTATCGAGTGGTCCTCGGCATCCTTGTTCAGCCCGACCTGTGCACCGAGATCAACGTACCAGGACTTGGAGATGTCATAGATGACGCCCGCGAGAAAACGGTAAGGATTGAATCTTTTCCCCGCAAATTCCCCGTGCTCGCCGGTGATCTCGGCAAGTACGCGAAAAGACTCGGTGTACTTATGCTCGGCAGCCAGGCCGAACCGGATATCGTAATTCGTGCCATAGTGCCATTTTTTCATGTCCCGGCCATACACCTCGTATCCCACATTCAGATGGAAGGCGTTGTTATGACACTCCTGCGTGTCGACAAGTTTGGCGCCCCACACAACATTGTTCGTACCGAGGCCCTTTTTGACATCCCCGGTCGGCATATCAGTGTAGATTTCATAGGCCATGGACTGTCTGACCTCGTTCTCAAATATCTGCTGCTTGAATTTGAGCCGGACATCGCCCTTTCCGCTCGCGTTCTCGCCGGTTACCGGGCTCGGGTCCAGCAGAAGATACGGGACTTCGAGGGAAATGTCCGTATGTTCGCTCGCACCAACGGTGAGAAAGGCGGTCTCCGTCGTCGACTTGAGCGATGCGTCCTTCGCATAAACGCCGGTAAGCTCGAACAGAAAATTGCCTTTGCCTTCCGTTGCCGTGTCGTCAACGTCAAACGGGTGCGTCGCCCAGACCGTCGCCGGTATCAGCATGATTACACAGAGGATGCCTGCCCTGTAGAAATTGATCATGTTCTTCCCCAATATTTTATTTATAGCCACTGGTAAGTTACTCCTGACTCCTGCCCCTTTTATATCACGCCAGCTCTTTTCCCGTGGTCGTGGTCGTGAGTTTCCCGTGCTTCACGCCCCGGGTGCCGATCAGCCGGTCAGCGATCTTCCTGATCTCCGAGCTCTTTCCCTTGACCACCAGCACCTCAAGGCAATTGTGCGCATCGAGATGGACATGCAAGGTGGAGATGATCTGATGAAATGATCTGTGCTGCATGTCGGTGAGAGCGTGTTCGAGCTCCCGCGTGTGATGATTGTATACGATGGTGATCGTACCCACGGTCTCATGCTCGCCCGATTCCCACTCCTGTTCGACAAGATTGTCCCGGATCATGTCGCGGATGGCCTCCGAGCGGTTGGCATAACCCTTGCGTCCGATGAGCGCATCAAATTTCCTGATCAGCTGGCTGTCGATCGAAACGCCAAATCGTGTGATGCCGGCCATTCACACCTCCGCGATACATTTTTACGGAAGGTAATACATTCACCACCGCTTGTCAAGCAATTTCACCGGTACATTCAACTTGACAAAACCCGCATGGTTTGATACGTTAATCGCACTGGCCCCCGGCGCCATCGACACTATTTAAAAAGGAGAACAAATCGTGAAAAAAATGCCATTGTACGTTGCCTGCTTGTTTGTCCTTTCCTTGCTCGTTGTTCCCTGCAGTGCTTTCGCGTTTTTTGCCATGGATGTCGGAGTGGGATACTGGAGACAGACTCCGTCGGGCACGCTGAATTACAAACCGGTTTCGGGATCGGGCGTCGTTGGTGATATCGATCTCAAGGATGATCTGAATTTAGGCAGGGAGACCAAACCCTTCGTCCGCATCAGGGCGGAACTGCCCCTGATCCTGCCGAACATCTATCTAATGGCCACCCCGATGCAATTCAAAGGGTCCGGTACCTTAACGCGAAGCATATCGTATAACAACCAGCAGTTCGCCATCGGCGCCCCTGTTGATTCAAAGCTCAAGCTCGACCACTATGACCTGGCGTTATTTTACCCTATTCCCGTGTTGAAAACTGCGACGGGTGGCAAGCTCAATATCGATCTGGGCTTGAATGCAAGAAAGATCGATTTTGAAGGAACCATCACCGGTCCTAACTTGGCCCTTGTAACAACATCCGCATCCAAGACCCTTTCGATCTATGTTCCAATGATTTTCGCCGCAGTCCAGGTGAAACCGATCGATGCCTTCAGCATCGAGGCTGAAGTGCGGGGGATCGCATACAGTAACAGTCACTATTACGACTATATCGGCAGGCTACGGGTGAATCCGATCCCGCTGGTCTTTATCGCCGCCGGTTACCGGGCAGAAACCATCAAGATCGACCAAAGCGATGTGAAGGCAGACATAAAGTTCGGCGGCCCCTTCGTTGAAGCTGGACTCCACTTTTAAGTCACCGGCAACCCGTTAACGATCCGTTCCAGAAGCCCCCTGCCGCAAGCCGGGGGCTTTTTATTTTGACATTGTTGACATTTTCCCCAGCGCATGACCCATGCCCCTTGCCCCATGACCCCGATTATGTTATATTCCCCCGGTGGAAACGAAAAGAGATGCGCTCATACTCAGGATTTCCGGCTCCAACGTCGAGGGCGTTGTCGACGAGGTGGCATCCGAACTGCCGATCAGGCTCATCCTGAACGACCAGCAGCTCGTTACGCTCCTCTGCACACCGTCTGAGCTCGAAGAACTTGCCGTCGGTTTCCTTCTCTCGGAGGGTTTGCTCCGCGAAAGATCGGCGATCAGGAAGCTCGAGTTCATCGAAAACGACGCCGCCATCCGGATCGAATTGTCCGATCTGCCCGGGGACTGGGATAACATGTTCGAAAAACGCACGATCTCCTCTGGCTGCGGCAAAGGGATCACCTTCACCAGTTACCGGATGGATACGGACAACAGGATCGCCGTCACGGGACAGCTGGTAAGCCTCAAGGGCATCAGGAACCTGCTCAATGACTTCCGGAACATATCGAAACTTTATCTCTCGACCGGCGGTGTGCACAGCGCAGCGCTCTCGGACGGGAAAGACCTCCTGTTTTTTTCCGAAGATATCGGCAGACACAATGCCGTGGACAAGCTGATAGGGAAGGCGTTTCTTCAGACGGTCCCGGTGGAGAACAAGGTACTGCTCACCAGCGGAAGGGTCACGTCAGAGATCGTGACGAAGGCCGGTCGCAACCGCATCCCGGTCCTGATCAGCCGCGCAGCGCCCTCGTGCATGGCCATCAGCTATGCTGAAGACATGGGCATCACGCTCGTGGGATTTGCCCGGGGAGACCGGATGAACATCTACACCTGGCCGAACCGGATCAGGATGGAGTAAGCTGATTGGACAATCCAAAGAAACCAAAGGCGTCTCTCGCAAAGCCGCAAAGGTCGCAAAGAAGTTCTAAGACTTGTGGGCTGGTTTAAAATCATGGACTATTTCCGTCTTTCTTGGCGACCTTTGCGACTTTGCGAGAATAAATTTTAATTAATTTTATCTTCGTTCATTTACATCCCGCATCAGCTCTGAATACTTAAAGGAGAACTATGAACAACCATCTGCAGGAATTTACCGCCGAGCCCCTGATCGCATATTTTTCCATGGAGATCGGCGTGAAAAATGATATCCCGACTTACAGCGGCGGGCTCGGCATCCTTGCGGGCGACACCATCAAATCCGCAGCTGACCTGAACCTTCCCCTCGTGGCCGTGACGCTGATCACGCACAAAGGCTACTTCAATCAGGAGATCGATCCGGACGGCTGGCAGAAGGAAAAACCAACGGTGTGGGACCCGGCAAAATATATGACGCTGCTGCCCGCGATAGTCAGTGTGCCTATCGAGGGCAGGGACGTCGCGATCCAGGCATGGATGTATCAGGTCATCAGTCCCACGGGCGGCAAGGTGCCTATTCTCTTCCTGGACACGGACCTGCCGGAGAACGCGACAGAGGACCGGGGCATCACGGACTCCCTTTACGGCGGGGACCTCGCGTACCGGATCAAACAGGAGGTCGTGCTCGGCATGGGCGGCGTGCGCATGCTCGAAGCCCTTGAATTCCACATCAAGAAATTCCACCTGAACGAGGGGCATGCGAGTTTTCTCGTGCTCGAACTGCTGCTCATGTACAGGCGCGACATCGAGAGTGTGTGGGACGAGCGGTCGGTCTGGGACACCGGCAGAGTACGGGACCTGTGCGTGTTCACCACGCACACGCCCGTGGAGGCCGGTCACGACAAATTTCCCTACCCCCTTGTCAAACAGGTCATCGGCGAGATCATACCGTTCGACGTGCTCAAAGACCTCGCAGGCAAGGACAACCTGAACATGACCATGCTTGCACTCAACCTGAGCAAGTACATCAACGGGGTGGCAAAGAAACACGGCGAGGTTTCGCAGGTCATGTTCCCCGGATATCGCATCCATGCCATCACCAATGGTGTACACTCGTTCACCTGGACCTGCAATGAAATGGCGAGGCTCTATGACCGATACATCCCCGGATGGGCCAATGAACCCGAGCTCTTCGTCCGGTCCGGCAACATTCCCGAGTTGGAGATGTGGGAAGCGCATCGAGAGGCAAAGAAGAAGCTCCTTACCTACGTAGGCGAGGCCACGGGCGTGATCATGGACCCGAACGTGCTCACCCTCGGCTTTGCACGGCGGGCCACCGCGTATAAACGTCCCCACCTCGTGTTCTCCGACATCGATCGTCTGCTGAAGATCAGTGAAAAGGGCAAACTCCAGATCATCTATGCGGGAAAGGCCCATCCCCACGACGACAACGGCAAGCAGTTGATCCAGGGTATCTACGGATTTCGCGACAAGCTCAAAGGGAGGATATCCGTGGTCTTTCTTCCCGGCTATGACATGGACATTGCGCTCAAGCTCGTCTCCGGCGTCGACGTGTGGCTCAACACGCCGCTCAGACCGCTTGAGGCGTCGGGCACTAGCGGAATGAAGGCCGCTCACAACGGCGTCGTGAACTTCAGCGTACTGGACGGATGGTGGATCGAGGGGCACATCGAGGGATTTACCGGATGGTCCATCGGCGGCATGCCTACCGAGAAGGAGCATCCCGGCCTTGGCGGGGATGCCGAGGACGCGGCGGACCTCTACGACAAGCTTGAGAAGCTGATCATTCCTAAATATTATGATCCTGACAAGAGTCACTGGAGCATCATGATGAAGAACGCCGTCAGCAAGAACGCCTATTACTTCAACAGCCACCGCATGATGCGTCGGTACGTGACGGAAGCGTATATTAGATAGTCGGACGAGTCGGAAGAGTCTGAAGAGTCGGAAGAGTCTAAAGAGTTGCGGAACCTTTGTTTATTAGGTAATTATAGAGACCCATGATCATTCGGGATATTTCATCAACAGAATCGTATAACTGTTTGAAGACATTTTCGGTAAAATACGATTGATCTAATGCAATATAGAGCGCTGACTGTACTTCTGCGCATGAACCATGAGCTTGAACAAGATACTGCTTTAACCCTTTATCTGCCTTTCTGCCAAAACCCTCGGCGATATTAAGCATGATTGAAATCGCCGCTCTTTTCGTCTGGTCTTTAAGTGGATAATCTTTTGCAAAAGGGCCGTTACCCGTTTCTGCATAGATCAACTTGATAAATTCTCGTGATTTCTGCCATGCTTGAACATCCTCAAATCTTTTTATGCTTGCCATCCGTATTTCCTTTAGGTTAGTAAACTCATCTGACCCGTTAGACTCTTCAGACTCGTTAGACTCTTTAGACTCCTCAGACTCTAACCCCCTTCCGCTTCCTGCGTCACCCGGAGCACCTCTTCTATCGTGGTGATCCCGGCCGCGGCTTTGGCCAGCCCCGCCTGTCGCAGGGTCTTGAATCCTGCCTGCGCAGCCACCGTCTTTATGGCGGTGCTTGATGCCTTGGAGATGATCAGTGTCCTGACGGCTTCGGTCATTTCCATCAACTCATAAAGACCGACCCTTCCCTGATACCCCGTTTTTTTGCACGCCGGGCACCCCTCGCCGCGATAGAAGGTAACGCTTCCGGGCGCGACCCCGAGATTCTTGAGAAGATCGGGGGTCGCGGTATAAGGTTTTTTGCATCGATCGCATATTTTCCGCGCAAGACGCTGCGCCAGGATACCGATCGCCGAGGAGGCGATAAGAAAAGGTTCTATGCCCATGTCAATGAGCCGGGTAGCTGCGCCGGCAGCATCATTGGTATGGAGCGTCGCGAAGACCAGATGGCCGGTCAGTGCCGCATGGATGGCGATCTCGGCCGTCTCCCGGTCGCGGATCTCGCCGACCATGATGATATCAGGGTCCTGCCGCAGAATGGAACGAAGGCCGCTGGCAAAGGTCACACCCGCCTTGGGATTTACCTGCACCTGATTGACCCCCATGATCTGATACTCCACGGGGTCCTCGATGGTCACCAGATTGTTTGCCTTCCGGTCTATGGAATTGATGCTTGCATAGAGCGTCGTGGTTTTCCCGCTTCCGGTCGGTCCCGTTACGAGGATTATGCCGTACGGTCTTGAGATCAGCGCGCGATATCGATCGAACATATCCGGAGATAGACTCAACCCGTCGAGGGTCAGGATAATTTGGGACTTATCGAGGATGCGCATCACTACCGTCTCTCCCTGAATGACCGGCAGGGTCGAGACACGTATGTCCACGGTGGAGTCCTGATTCATGCGCAGGGCGTTCCGTTCGCGATATACGGCGGTTACAACCGGGCCGGATTCGGTATGGGTCACCCGGGCCTGAAAGCGGCCGTCCTGCGGGATGCGTCTTTCAGCGATGTCCATATTGGCCATGATCTTGATGCGCGAAACGATCGGCGCATGCATCTCCCGCGGCAGGGTCCTTACCTCTGCCAGCACTCCGTCGATCCGGTAGCGCACCTTGATGTTTTTCCCCTCGGGGTCGAGGTGAATATCGCTGGCATGGTCCATGATAGCCTGCGCAATCAGCATGCTCACCAGCTTGACAACCGGTGCGTCCTCGTACGTAACTCCGGGCATCTCCGCGGCTTCTGCGAGAACGGCGCTCGTCTCACCGGCGAAATCCATGGTCGCCGCATCAATGGTCTGCCCCATTCCATAATAGTTGGAAATAGCTTTTTGTATGTCGCTTCGAGTCGCCACAACCTGCCGGATCTCCATGCCGGCAGCCTTTCGGATATCGTCCAGGCCGAAGATATTGAGCGGATCTGACATGGCCACGACGAGCGCGTCTTTGTCCTTGTACAGCGGGATTGCCGTGATGCGTCTGGCCATGTCCGCGGGAATAAGCTTTACGCTGTCAGGGTCGACCAGTTGTTTTTCTATTTCCAGGTACGGGACATGAAGCTGCCGGGCGAGAAATGTCGCCAGGTTATGCTCGTTGATGAATCCCAGGTCAACGAGGACCTCGCCGACCTTGCCACCCCTTTTCTTCTGTTCTTCAAGTGCCCGCTCAAGCTGCTCTTCCTTGATCAGCCCACCGGCTACAAGCAGTTCGCCGATCCTCTTTTTCTTCGTGTCCACAACCGCCATGGCATGCTCCTTATGCGATCCATCGGTATTGAGAACAGGGTTACCCCGCCCGCGCGTCCTTGCAGATTATACCAAATATCATGTACCGGGGGGAAGTGAATAATTCGCATACTTTCCCAGAATGGCTTTTCTGCAGAATTTCAGGTATACTATAAGTCAAGGTAAAATTGGAAAAGCCGTTGTCCCCGAATCCAGGGAGGTCCTGAATAGATGAACGAAAAAGGGAAAAACACGCTGCTCGTTGTCGATGACGACCCTTATGTGCTTGAATCCATTTCAACGTTATTGAAAACGTTCGACTATACGGTATATTCCTGCCAAAATGCGAACGACGCCATGAACGTTATCAAAAAAACCGCTGTCGATGTGGTCCTGACCGATATCAAGATGCCCCAGGTTACCGGCATCGAGCTTCTTAAAAAAATTCATGCCTATAACCAACAGATCCCAGTGCTCCTGATGACGGCGTTCGCGGAGTTGGATGTTGCCGTCGACGCGATCAAACAGGGCGCTTTCGATTTCATAACGAAACCCTACAATCCGGATTATCTCCTGCACTCGGTGGAAAAAGCCGTCAAATATACCAGTTTCATCCAGATGGAAAAGAATTATAAGACGATGCTCGAGGAAACGGTGCGGGTACGGACGCGGGAACTGGCGGATGCCCTGCTGATGGTCAAGAAAATGAGCGCCGAGGTCATCCAGCGTCTGACGTCCGTGGCCGAGTATCGCGACACGGACACCGGGGCCCATATCGCAAGGATCGGCCTCTACTCGAACAAGATCGCGGAGACATTAGGCATGTCTGTTGATTTTTGCGAGACCATAACGTTTGCGAGCCCCATGCACGACCTGGGGAAGATCGGCATTCCCGACAGCATCCTCCTCAAGCCCGCGTCTTTGACGCGGGACGAATTTGAGATCATGAAAAAACACGCTGCCATCGGAGCGCAAATGCTCGCCGGATCGACCTATCCGGGCATTCAGGTTGCGGCATCGGTTGCGCTCAACCATCACGAACGATGGGATGGGAAAGGATACCCGTCCGGGCTTAAAGGAGCGGATATTCCGATCGAGGGAAGAATAGTCATGCTTTGTGACCAGTACGATGCCCTGCGCAGCAAGAGACCTTATAAAACCGCATTTGACCATGAGACAACTTGTAAGATCATCACCCAGGGCGACGGCAGGACCATGCCGGAACACTTTGACCCTGGGGTTTTAAAGGCCTTTATTGAGATCGCCTCGGTATTTGATGAGATCTTTAACATGCACCAGGATTAAGAACAGCCCGCAGGATCAGTTCTCTTATTAACGCTTTCATAATTGTATTTAACTGCAGTCCACATAGTAAACCGATAGTCATCCCCAAATGCTCCTATCGGGGATATGGTTTAGCACCGGATCCCCCCCGGCTTAAAATCATACCGGGGCAGGCTTTAAAACATTCGGGAATCACGGCTTTGGGATCAGATTCATTTTTTTGAGACAACTAATAATCACTCTTTTCCACTCCCCTCCGCTCCTCTCCCCTCTTGCAATTGTGCCGATTTTAGATTATAGTTTCGCATGCACAGTAAAATTAAAACCGTCAAGGAATTGCGGCCGCTCATCGACATTCTTCGCTCAACGGGCAGAAAGATCGTCTTTACGAATGGATGCTTTGATCTGATCCATACCGGCCACACGCGCTACCTCGCGAAAGCAAGATCCTTCGGAGACCTGCTGATCGTAGCGGTAAACAGCGATGCCTCCGTGCGCGGCATCAAGGGGGACAAGCGGCCGATCAACGCCGAGGCAGAGCGCATGGAAACGCTCGCCGCGCTTGAGAACGTTGACTACGTCGTCCTCTTCAATGAACCCGATCCGAGCCGGATCATTGGAGAGCTCCAGCCCGACGTGCTGGTCAAGGGCGGAGACTGGCCGGTAGAGAAGATCATCGGCCGTGACATTGTTGAGGCCCGGGGCGGCAAGGTCGTGAGCGTGGGGTATATCGAAGGGGCGTCAACAACGGGGATCATTGAGAAGATACTGCAGAAATATTCGAAGTAGGTAAGTTAATACAAACGCATTTGAATTTTTTACGACCTCATCGCGCCCTCTAACGATTGGTCGGGACCTGACTTATTGACTTAATTTTGCACTAACAAGCCGATTAAGACTGACGCCGAACTCGGCAGCCTGTATGGCGAGTTTTTGATGAACCTGTGGGGGGACCCGCACCATGAATTTGCCGCTAAAATGACGGGACGAGATCGGTTCAGGTATAGCCTCACCTTTTTTATGCATATCCCTCATTACATCATCAACGACATTACGAATACCTTTTAATGCGGATTCCGGCGTTTTTGCCAGCCAACTCAGGCTGGGAAATTCAGCGCACAGCCCTACATATTCGTTGTCATCTTCAGACCATGTTACCCGGTATGTAAATCTATCTTTCTTCCTTGACATGATCCACCTCCAGCCTCTCTATTGCCAAGAGCACCTGTTTAACCTGATATGCTTTTAGGGCACCTTTAGGGACGTTGTTTCTATGTGTGCTTTCCTGGGCAAGGTTGCTCTATATAGAATAATGCAACCATAGAAACAACGTCCCCTATTC
>JBARBN010000046.1:0-3027 GCA_049793155.1 Nitrospirota bacterium | reverse complement strand
TCGGAAACGCCGGGCACGGATTCGAAGGCATACTTGAGCGTCCAGTCCTGGAGCGACCTGAGCTGGGCAAGGTCATGTTTTCCGGTTTCGTCGACCAGGGCGTACTGAAATCCCCAACCGACACCCGTGGCATCCGGTCCGAGGAGCGGCGTTACGCCGGCGGGAAGTTTGCCCGACACACCCTGGAGATACTCGAGCACACGGCTCCGCGCCCAATAAATGTCCGTTCCGTCCTCGAAAATCGCGTAGACAAAAGAAAGTCCGAGGAAGGACTTGCCCCGCACAGCCCGAACCTTCGGCGCGGCAAGAAGGGTGGACACGATGGGATAGGTGATCTGGTCCTCGACCAGGTCGGGGCTTCTTCCCGGCCAGTCGGTGAAAACGATCACCTGGACATCGGAAAGATCGGGGATCGCGTCGAGCGGCGTATGATATACCGCCCAGATGCCCCAGAGCGTCAGGAAACCCACAAGGAGGAAGACCAGGAACTTATTTCGCGCTGAAAGCGCTATGATCTTGGCAAGCATTGTTGAACCTCAGTACAAGTTCGGAGTTCAGAGTTCAGAGTTCGTAGTTCGGAGTTCCGGGTTCGGGTTCGTAGTTCTCCGAACTCCGAACTGTTTTAAAATCTACTGTCCCGTCTGCAGCTGGCTCTCCGAGTCGATCAGGAAGTTGCCCGAGGTGACCACTCGCTCGCCCTTTTTGATCCCCTTCAGAACCTCAACCTCGTTCTCTCCGCGAACACCGAGGGTGACCTTGCGCATCTCGAAGACGCCCGGTTCTTTTTCCACATAGACTATCTGGCGCGTACCCGAATCCAGCACCGCACTCCGGGGGATGACAAGTCTTGCGCGGGAAGAGGTCATGATCTCGACATTCACGAACATGTCCGGTTTAAGAACGAGCCCGGGGTTCTTCATTGCGATCCGCACCTTGACCGTTCGCGTCATGGGATCGAGCACCGGGTTGATAAAGCTCACCGTTGCGTGCAGCACCTCGCCCAAAGAGTACGGCAGGGTCACCCGCGCCTGCTGTCCGACCTTCACGAGCGGGACCTCATATTCGTAGACGTCCGCCATGATCCAGACCGAAGAAAGGTCCGCGATCTTTAAGAGATTCATTCCGGGCGTGATATAGGCGCCGTCGAGCACCATCCTTTCGAGCACAATGCCGTTCAGCGGGGCATTGATGGTCATTTCCGTCTTTGTTTTACCTGTCTTCTCAAGCGCCTCGATCTGCTCCTCGGTGATGTCCCACAGGATCAGCCTGCGCTTCGCGGAATCGATCAACGATTGCTGGGAAGCCTGGACCTCTGCAATGCCCCCTGAAGCCGTCGTCCGCGAACGCAGGGCCAGCAAATACTCCTCCTGGGCAGTTACCAGATCCGGGCTGTAGATCGAAAGGAGCGGCTGGCCCTTGACAACCCGGTCGCCGGTAAAGTTCACAAATAATTTTTTGACCCATCCCGCTATTTTCGTGTTCACGAACGCGAGCCGGGTCTCATCGACATCAACCCTGCCCACGGTCCTGATCTGCTTGTCCAGCGTGCTGAACCCGGCCGCCGTCGTCCTCACCCCGATCAGCTGACGCTTTTCGTCAGACATGGTTATGGTCGGCGCCTCCGTTTCCGGCTCTGATGCCGGGGCAGTCTGCGCCTGCGTTGCCGTTGCCGCACTTTGCGTTTTGGTCCCGTGCGCCGAATGCTCCTGGGCCAGTGCCGTTGTTCCGGATGCAATCAGAAGCATCAGGACCATGGCATAAGGCAAATTGTGGACTACTATCAAACGTACCGCAGGGCTCGGCCTTTCATTTTTCACTTTCCAATTTCCAATTTTACATTTCCAATTATTCCCCATGCTGTTCCTCCCCCGTCATTTCACCGATCATGGAAAGGGTCTTGTGAAGGTTCACCAATTCCTCCTGCTCCATCAACTGGTACTTGAGCAACAAACCCTGACTGTCCAGGAGGGACATGAAGTCGGTCTTTCCCACACGATAGTTCGACGTGGCGGACTGTAGCGCCTGGCCCGCCTGCGGTATGATGCCTGTGCTGTAAAGGTTCAGATGATGCTCGGCGGTCATGGCCGCGGAATAGAGTTCTCGTACGCGGGCCAGGACCGAAAGCTTCGCAGCATCGTAGTCGAATTTGGACGAGAGCAGGTCCGCATTCGCGGCCTTCACCCCGGTGGACTTGTTCCAGAAGTAGAGCGGGACCTTGAACATCAGGCTTGCTGACCACACATCAGGCTTGTCGCCGCGCGTGAACCATCCGCCTGACAGCAGCATGTCCGGTAAAAAATCCTTTTTCCGCGAGGAGACCTCAAAGGCGCTCTGCTCCACCATCCGCTGCTTCCCCTGGAGCATCGGCGAATGGGCCTCTGCCATGGCAGCAAGGTCCTCCGCGCTTTTTTCCAGGGAGGGCCGCGGAAGCTCCGCGGGTCTGCCCAGGTTCGCCAGGGGATTGCGGCCGACAAGGCTGTTGATCAGGGCCGCCTGCGCCTCCCTCTTCCGTTCTTCCTCCGCCAGCTTGTCGAGGAGCATCAGGACCTCAAGCTGGGCGCGGAGCACGTCCTGCTGCGTTCCCTGCCCGGTCCCGTAGCGGGTCTCTGTGATCTGTTGAACGTCCTTCATCAGGTCCCTGGTTCGGGTGAGGATCTCGGTGGAGCGATGGGCCAGGTAGTAGTCGTAGTAAGTGGTGCGAAGTCCCGCAAGCACCCGGAGCCGGATCTCGCGCGCATTCTCCTGCTCCCGCTCGGCCGCTTTTTCCGCGGCATGGCCCATGGTCGAAAGCTTGCCCGGGAACGGTATCTCCTGGGTGAAGACGAAACCCTGCATGCTCATATCTTCCTTTCCCACGCTCCAGGTGACCGGCGAGCCGACATTCTGGACCATGTAGCCGATCATCGGGTCGGGCATGGCGGCAGCAAGCGATTTTCGATCATCAGCGGACTCCGCCTTCTTGTCCGCCATGTGGATCTCTGGATTATTAAGAAGTGCCTCCTGCTCCAGGTCCTTAAGCGTAACGAC
>JBARBN010000045.1:0-11376 GCA_049793155.1 Nitrospirota bacterium | reverse complement strand
TAACCAGACCGGCTACCACCGGTGTAAGGTCGAAACCGCCGTCTGTGCATTCTTCCCGCATGCATTCCAGGTGAAAACAGGCGTAATTCGTCGGAGAGAAGCTTATGGTGCGCTTCATCAGGACAGGGTCCGCCGTCCTCTGGTAATACGTCATGCGAAACATGATATTAGAAACCGCGGGAAAGCGTTCGGAAACCAACCCGGCTGCCAGCATGATATTTTTTTTCAACTCCAGCTTTTCCTTGTAATTTTGTTTAAGCGCCATAGTGCCCCTTTCTGACGATCGTATTCCTAATGGAAAAGCCACAAAGACGCCGGTCCTTGTAGCCCTTTAGTTTGATCCTTGATAACCTCTTAATTCAACCGTATTTATATTATTATCGCACTTTTTCTGCATAAAAGCAACATTTGTTTTAATTTAATCAGAGAGGTTCAGACACTATTGCTGCTATGTTCTGACCAGCCAAACGCCGTACTTCTCTGATCGCATTATTGGGAGCGTATGGTCTTAATTCCAGTTGATGGCCTCCTTGAAACACGCATCACTCGGGGACTTTCATCCTACCCCGTATATCTCCCTCATTTCTTTCGAATAGCTTCCATCCTTTTCATGAACGACCAGTGGCGGTAGTATTTCAAGTCCAACCCCTCTGTTTTTTATTGCTTCTATCAAAACGAGCGATGCCGGCTTATCCTGGAAGGGATGCACACATCGAAGGCATTTTGGTTCCAGCCCCTTCTTCCGCAATAACGTTATCAATTCCGCCGAGCGGCTTGCGGGAAAGACGAGGAAGTATTTGCCTTTGTTCTTCAACAAGGTTTGGAGGTCGAGCCAGCGCGGTAGAGATGCGGTCTGGTCCTGACGTGCGGTTTGCCGTTCAGGGGAGGGGCTTTTTTTACCGGTTCCGCATCTGGTATAGGGCGGATTGGCGACGATAACATCGAAAGAGTCGGACTTAATAGTTCCGCCCAGATATCGAATGTCCCGATCGAGCGGCACGATAACGTCAACAAGTCCATTGACTTGGATATTCCGACAGAGAAGGCTGAATGCCCGTGGTTCGACCTCTGCGGCAATGACCCGCGTTCCCGGGAATTTCCGTGCAAGCAGAATGGAAATGATTCCGGTTCCCGCGCCCGGTTCGAATATAAGGCCGCGAGACCTTATCCGGCAAAAATCCGCGAGGAGAAGACTGTCGAGTGTAAAGCGAAAACCTTTTTTCAGTTGAGCAATGCTCACAACGCCGGTATTGCGAAGCGAGATGCTGTCAAGGGTTGCGAAAGTCATGGCAGGTATTTTTTTTGAAGCCGGCCCGCAAAGAAAAAATCCGGTGGACGTGGCTGATGAAACTATGATCCTTTTTGATTTTGAGAGAGATAACGTTACTTTATTTTTTCCACATACTCTTCAGGCAGGCGTTTGGGTCTTGCATTCACATCGACAGCGACGACCTTTGCCCTGCATTCGACGAAAACACGATGGGACGTTTTATCCCGCATCACATGTTCGAATATCATCGTGGCTCGTGTCACGTCACTGACCCAGGTTTCGATCTCGATCGTGTCCCCGTACCGGGCCGGAGATTTGTAGTCGATCTCGACGCGAAAAACCATGAAGATCGTGCCCTGATCCATCAGCGTTTTGACCGAATAGCCCCGGGAAGCCAGGTACTCGGTGCGCGCCCGCTCCATATAGCGCAGGTAGTTGGCATAGTAGACGACTCCGCCGCAGTCCGTGTCTTCGTAATAGATCTTAACCTCCATGGCATGGTTCATAGCTGATCTCCTCACGAGGAAACAGTTTAAAATATTTTTTTATTTTGTCGAGGGAAAGATTGTGTGAGGCAGGGTGGCTTTTCCATCTGGGGCAGGATAGATAGCCCAGGGAAATCGGGTGATAATAAAAAAGGCGTTGCCTGCGGACCGTTACTGATATTCCGTTGAGCCGGGGATTCTCTGCGGGATCTCAATGGCTGCTCCTGTGGCTCTGCTCAGCAGACCCTGTGAAGCTCATTGTTCCTTTCTTCCCGCACTATCCTTCGACTTCGGGGCTTTCGGCTCTTCCACTCTGAACAGGAGTCTGTGAAGCAACCGGTGAATGACCGCTCAACTTGCAGACTTCTTACCGGTTTCGACTCTCTGTTCTTCGCGGTGCTTTATTCCCCTTTTAACGGGCTATCATCTCTACACCTAGTCGGTGATGGTCCGGCAACGCCTTGTGAACTTCGTGCGTTTCTTTAGAAAGATCGTTACTTCTTCTGCTTGGTTTCAGTATAGCACATCCTGCGATATTTTGCGGGATTATTTTTTAGAATTGTCTTGACCCTTTGATGAATTGCCTTTAGAATTTCCCCACTTCATCATGAACTCCATCAAGCCAACAAAAAAATACTTTCTCGAGGCCATTCGGTCCGGAAAGATTCTTCCCCTTTCCGTTGAACTCGACCTGCGGGGGCTCTCACCGCTTGCGGCGCTTGAGGCCATCAGGGGGGAAGGCCATCCCGTTCTTCTTGAAAGCGCCCGGCTGAACGACAGGATCGGACGATATTCGTTCGTTGCGGCGGATCCCTACCTGATCTTCAAGTCCCGTGGTGACGAGGTGGAACTCAGTCTGCCGGTCACGCCTGCGGGCAAATACGGAAGGCGGGCTTCCATGAATCGAAAGCCGCTCGTCAAGCTGCGCGAGCTTCTCGCCAATTACCGGACAGAGCGCGTCGACGGTTTACCCCCTTTCACCGGAGGGGCTGTGGGTTTCTTCTCATACGATTTTGTACACCAGGTCGAGAAGTTGCCGCGCAGGGCGCGGACCGATCTCGGCATACCCGAATCGTATTTCGTGTTTGTTGACGCTGTTGTTGCCTTTGATCACATCCTGGAAAAGGCGTGGGTGATCATCAACCCGGGTGCCCGGGAGCAGGAGATGGGCTTCCGGAGACCGGAGCCCGATCAGTGGAGCAGGCTCTATGATGAGGCAAAAGACAAAATCATGGTTCTGAGATCGAAGCTCGCGGCAAAGGAACACGAGAGCGCCATTTCGTTCTCTGAAGAGAGCGGGACGGGGAGTTTCAGCCTTACACCAAACATGACGAAAGACCAATTCGAGTCCATGGTCGTGCGATGCAAGGAATATATCGCGGCAGGGGACATCTATCAGGCGAACCTGTCCCAGCGTTTCTCGGCATCACTCAACAATGCGGACACGATCCGTTTATACACGATTCTGCGAAACATCAATCCGTCGCCCTTTGCCGCGTACCTGGACTTCGGAGATCTGCAGCTGGTCAGCTCTTCCCCTGAGCGTCTGGTACGCCTTCGTGACGGTATCGCCGATACGAGGCCGATCGCGGGCACGCGCAGGAGGGGGAAGGACGGCACGGAAATGAGAACGCTTTCCGCGGAGCTTCTGACGAACGAAAAGGAGCGTGCGGAGCACATCATGCTGCTCGATCTCGAGCGGAACGACCTGGGCAGGGTGTGCGAGTACGGCACCGTGCGGGTGGACGAGATGATGGCGGTGGAGGATTACTCTCATGTTATTCATATCGTATCGAATGTCCGGGGCAAGCTGGCGCCGGGGCGGGATGCCTTCGACCTGGTCCGCGCCGTTTTCCCGGGAGGGACGATAACCGGCGTACCTAAAATTCGGTGCATGGAGATCATCGACGAGCTTGAACCCGTGGCGCGCGGACCCTATACCGGCTCGATCGGATACCTGTCGAACGCCGGCGATATGGATATGAACATCATCATCAGGACCTTTGTCGTGAAAGACGGGATCGCTCACCTCCAGGTTGGGGCCGGGATCGTTGCGGATTCCGTTCCCGAGCAAGAATATTTCGAGACCCTCCAAAAGGCGGAGGCGCTCAAAAAAGCGCTGAAGATGCTGTGACAGCGCCTTTTTCCCTGTTGCAACTTTAGCCTACTTGCGTTATAGTACGAAATTATTTGAAAAAAGGAGCCTTGCCATGTTTCTGGTGGAGCTTGTTATGCAGGGCGTGCGGGGATTTCGTGAACCCGCTCGTCTGAGGTTTAAGGGTGGTTATAACCTCGTCATTGCCGGTAATGAGTCGGGAAAGACCACGGCAGTGGACGCCATGCAGCGACTGCTTTTCCCTACCCGTCAGACCGGGGCACTAGATCGCCTGGTATCACGGCATACACCCGAAGCATCACGCGCGGCGCTCGTGGTGTGTTCCGCCGACAATGCTTACTACCGCATCATTCAGGACTTCTCAAAACGCGCCGTGAATCTTTCCCGATACAATGCAACGAGCAAGGATTTCACTCTTCTGCACAAGGACTGGGAAAACGCAGTGCAGCTTATGGCCGGAGTGACTGACACGATGACCGAAGAGGACTTCTCCAGGATCTTTGTATTTCAGCGGGACAGCCGCGCGGTCCGACCAGGGACGTCTGTATCAGCCGCAGCGCCGCGTCCGGCGCCGAGCGCGCCTGTTCCCTCCGCGGCGGTGGGGAAGTCCTCCGCAAACGCAGAAAGGCTCGCCGAACTTCGAGAGGCCCTTCGCAAAGCGGAGGAGGCCGCGGACGCCGAGTACAAGTACCAATCCGCAAAACTCGCCCTGGAAGAGACCGGAAAAAAGATCATTTCTCTTGAGGAGCTCGGGCGGAAAAAGACCGAGCTCGAGTTATCGCTTGTGTCGCTGAAGGCATACGGGGAGATGCCGGATGATCTCGCCGCGCTCATCGAGGCCCAGGAAAGGCGTTTGGGCCAAAAGCTTGCCGATGCTGATGAGCTGAATAAACAGATCGAAGGCGTGAAGATGCAGCGGGCGGCTATACCGACAGTCGACCTTGTTTCTGACAAGTTGTTCATCACCGGAGGTGCCTTGGGCGTTCTGTCGGTCATCGTCGGGGGGTTCGTGCTCACCGGGGACAAAGCCTATTACATCCTGGCCGGCGGAGTACTTCTTTCGCTCATCTTGATGGCAGGTGCGTGGTACAACGGTACCCGGAAGGATGCGCAGCGCAGGAGCTATCTGAAGGAAGAAGATCACCTGAAGCAGGAGCTTGCTGAACTTGAAAAACATTTTCAGCAGGAAGGGGCGACCATAATGGCTTGTATGCGCTCGACCGGGGCATCATCACTGGCGGAGCTCAAGGAAAAGGCCGGCAACTTCCGATATTTTCTTTCCCTCAAGCCTGACATTGATGAACAGCTTCAGCGCAGCCTGGGAGATCTTACCCCGGAAATGCTGCAGCAGCAGCATGAGAAACTGCAGCGCGACGTGGTAGAACTGGAAAAGGCGGCGCAGGCAGTCGCTCAGAATAATATAGATACTTACAGTATCCGGCAGGACATCGAACGGCTGGACTCCGAGACACCCGTCGCGTCCGCAGCGGCTTCGTGGGATTTCGGCGCAGAAGCGCAGGAGTTGCCCGCTGATTTTGCTGATATTCCCGCGAGTGGCGGTCAAGGCGGCGGATTCCTCGCGGAGCTCAGAATTGCAAGCAGGATCGGAGAGATCGAGATGGAGACGCTTGTTCCGGCGGTAGAGGCGGCCGCCCAGAGAAACCTGTCTGCGGTTACCGCGGGCAAGTATGTAAGGCTCGAGGCCGGTCATGAAGGCGATCCGATCGTGCATGCAAAAGACGACTCGGAGGTGGCCTACTCCGAGCTGAGCCACGGGACCAGGAGCCTGATCTATTTCTGTCTCAGGACGGGCCTTGTCGAGGCGCTCGCCGGGAAAAAGCGATATCCGTTCATTCTCGACGATGTGCTCGCGGACCTCGATCCAGGAAGGCAGAAGGCCGCATGTCAGGTCCTTCGCGCCCTTGGTGCGAAGACCCAGGTGATCTTGTTCACCTCCAACCCCGTGCTCAAGGCAGAGGGCGATGCCGCCGCGGAGCTCAAGTAATGAAGGGAACGTTCATCACCTTCGAGGGTATCGAAGGTTCCGGCAAGTCCACTCAGATCGCGCTGCTCTCGAACTATCTTACCGCCACCGGGGTTCGGCACGTGCTCACCCGGGAGCCGGGCGGGACCCTGATCGGCGACCAGGTAAGGAAGATCCTTCTTGATCCGGCGAACAGAGCGCTTGTTCCGGCCGCCGAACTCCTCCTGTATGCCGCAAGCCGGGCCCAGCATCTGCGCGAGATCATCATCCCTGCGCTTGCGGACGGTAAGAATGTGCTCTGCGATCGGTTCTCGGACGCCACGCTTGCTTATCAGGGGTACGGGAGAGGGCTGGATGTCGAGATGATCCGCGCTCTCGACCGGATCGTGACCGCGGGGATGCGTCCCGATCTTACCCTCCTTTTTGACATCGAAGCAGCCTCGGGCATCGCGCGTGCGCGGGGAAGGAACAACAGCCGCGGACTTGAAGCAGAGGCGCGGTTTGAGAACGAGGAGCTTGCTTTTCATGAGCGGGTGAGGCAGGGATACCTGACGCTGGTAGCGCAGGAACCGGGCCGCATCCGGGTCGTGGACGCGTCTTCATCGCCCGAAGCGGTCCAGTCAAAGGTCAGGAAGATCGTTGACGAGAGGCTGGGATCAGGGAAATGAGACTTTATATCATTGCGCTCTATGCTCGCGCAAAACGATAAACATCATAAATCGCTATTCCCGAGTGCTTCTCTCGGAAGTCCAGGTTCTCATTTTGAAGCAAAATACCGGATCCCCGATCAGATCATTCGGGGATGACATTTTCTCAGTTGCGGACAGAGATCACGCTCCGTGATGGAATGCTGAACGTATGAAGTTTTCGTCGATAGAGGGACACGAAAAGTCGATTCGAATTTTGCAGCGGGCGATCGCGAACAATGCTCTTGCCCATGCCTACTTGTTCTCAGGCCAGGCGGGGATCGGCAAAAAGAAGACGGCTTTTGCTCTTGCCGCCGCGGTGAACTGCCTGAATGCGCGGCCTGAGGGCGGGTGCGGCGAGTGCCCTTCATGCCGCAAAGTCGACACGCTCGGCCATCCGGACGTGCACGTGCTGCTCCCGGACGGCGATGAGATAAAGATCGACCAGATCAGGCAGGTACAGTCCGACTTCGCGCTCAAGCCGTTCGAGGGAACGAAGAAGGTCCTGATCGTCGATAATGCCGAGAGCATGAACGCGGCATCATCGAACGCGTTTCTGAAAACGCTCGAGGAGCCCCCCGGCGACGCTCTCATTATCCTGATAACCGCGATGCCGCAGGGCCTCCTTCCCACCATTCGTTCGCGGTGCCAGGAGATAATGTTCCATCCGCTTCCCCGCAACACCCTTGCCCGGGCCCTTGTGCAGAGGCGCGGACTTTCCGAAGAGGACGCGTGGTTTATCGCGGCGCTTGCGCAGGGAAGCATGGGCCGGGGACTCGAAATGGACATAGCCGCGGAAAAGGCCGCCCGGGAAGAGGTTGCGGCGCTCTGGTCCGGGCTGGCGGAGATGGGTCCCGGCGAGGCGCTGGCGCTTGCGGAAACGATCGCGAAGGACCGCGAACGCCTCGACCGACTGATCGAGATCGGCGTCGAAGAGCTCAGGGACGCGCTGGTATACCGTGTAACCGGGGAAGAGCGCCTGCTCGTCCATGCAGAGGCACAACAGCTGTCCCGTCAGATGGCCGAACGATACTCGCTTCCACGGCTTCTTGCGGACATGGATCTTTTCATGGCGAGCCGGAATCTGCTGGACCGGCGGGTGAGCGCCCAGCTTGTGACGGAGAACCTGCTCCTCAAGTTCGGGAGAGGATGAAGGGAAGAAGGCAGGAGCCAGGAGTCAGCATCCAGGAGTAAGAAGTCAGAAGACAAAAGGCAGAACAGAGATAACGATGACAGATACGATGATAAGGATAGCCGGCGTACGCTTTCATGAAAACTGGAAGGTGTACGATTTTGACGCAACGGACATTGATGTTGCAGTGGGCGACAAGGTGATCATTGACTCCGACCGCGGCCTGGATGTTGCTCTCGTGGTCCGACTGCGGAGATCCCAACAGCAGCCCGTGGTGGAATCGTCGCCCCGGGTCGAGCAGGAAGAAGAGCTGTCGATCGACGGCGAGGAGGATCTTCCTCCGGCCGGAACGGAGTCCTCTCCTTCTCCTCCCGCATTCAAGCCGTCACGGGGGCTTCGAAGGGTTCTTCGCAAGGCAACAGAAGAGGACCTCGCGCGGGAAAAGAAGAACCGCGGGCGCGAGGCCGAGGCGTTCAGCATCGCGCAGGCCATGATAACCGAGCGGGAACTGCCGATGAGGCTTATCCGCGCGGAATATTCCTTTGATGCATCGCGAGCCACCTTTTTCTTTTTTTCCGAGACCAGGGTGGATTTCCGCGAGCTGGTAAAGGACCTGGCGCACAAGCTCAAGAGCAGGATCGAGATGCGCCAGATCGGCGTCCGCGACGTTGCGCGGATGATCGGCGGGTTCGGTCCCTGCGGCAGAGAGCTTTGTTGTTCGTCGTTCCTGAAGAACTTCGAACCGGTCTCGATCCGGATGGCAAAGAAACAGGAAATGATATTGAATCCGGCCAAGATCTCCGGGGTTTGCGGCAGGCTGCTCTGCTGTCTCTCCTATGAGTTCGGGATGTACGATGAGAACAAGAAGGACCTCGCCGGTATGCGTGAGGCCGCGGCCGCTGAAAAGAGGATCGAAGAGGAGCAGCGGATCACCGAAGTACGGAAAGAGGCCGACGAGAGCCGGGCTGAAGAGGAAAAAAGACGCCAGGAGGACCGCAAACAGCAGGATCAGCGGCGCGACAAACAGCGGGAAGGCGGCCAGCAGGGTGGCGGCAGGACCGAAAGAAAGAAGGACCAGCAGCAGGAAAAGAAGGCAAGGCAGCCGAGACCGGAACCGTCAAGGGAAAAGCAGCATCCGAAACCGGAAAAGCAACCGCAGCAGCAGGAACGGGACGCTCAGCCGCCGCAGCAACAGGACCAGAACGCGCCGCCGCAGCAGAACCAGAACGCGCAGCAGCCGCAGCAGGAAGGAACCGGGTCCGCAAGAAAGAAAAGGCGCAAATTCTGGCGCAAAAAAAAGAAGGGGCCGCAGCAGGGCGAGAACAAACCGCCTCAGGGTCCGGGGACCGCTTAAGGCGGGCCAGCGTCGGGGTCAGGGAAATCGTACAAATCGCGCATTGCCAAAGATGATGCGTAAAAAGTCAAAATTTTGCATATTCCGTCATTCCCGTGCAAACGGGAATCCAGTCTTTTCATCCAGATGGTTGGCCCCTGGATACCCGCATTCGCGGGTATGACGGCGTTTAAGAGACCGTCAAAGATGAGTTCTGAATAGCGAACATATGGCCAGGAAATTCTACATCACCACACCCATCTATTACGTGAACGACGTGCCGCATATCGGGCACGCCTACACAACGATCGCGGCGGACGTGCTTGCGCGCTACCATCGGCTCAGGGGCGATGCCGTGTTCTTTCTCACCGGTACGGACGAACACGGCCAGAAGGTGGCAAAGGCCGCGCAGGAGCGGGGGCTTACCCCCAAGCAGCACGCGGACAGCATGACCGTGAACTTCCAGCAGCTCTGGAAAAAGCTGGAGATCACCAACGACGCCTTTATCCGCACGACGGACAAGGAGCATGTCGCCGTGGTGCAGGAATTGCTCCAGAGGCTCTTTGACAAGGGAGAGTTGGAGCAGCGGACCTATGAAGGCTGGTACTGCACGCCCGATGAGCGTTTCTGGACCGAGAAGGAGATCGTGGAAGGCAAATGCCCGGATTGCGGCAGGCCGGTGGAGCGCATCTCGGAAAGCAACTATTTTTTCCTGATGAGCAAATATCAGGAACGCCTTATCGCGCACATTGAACAGAACCCGGACTATATCCGGCCCGACTCCCGGCGCAACGAGGTGCTCGGGTTCCTGAGATCGCAGGTCCTCGGCGACCTTTGTATCTCGCGGCCCAAGGCGCGGCTTGCCTGGGGCATTGAACTGCCGTTCGATCATGATTTCGTCACGTATGTCTGGTTCGACGCCCTTGTGAATTACTATTCAGCCACGCGGTATCTGAGTCCTCCGGCAGAGGGTGCGACGGACCCGGGTGAGCGGGAAAGATTCTGGTGGCCCGCGGACCACCACCTGGTCGGCAAGGACATCCTTACCACACACAGCGTGTACTGGTCCACGATGCTGATGGGACTCGGGTTGCCGCTTCCGGGGAACATCTTTGCCCATGGCTGGTGGACACAGGACGGGAAAAAGATGTCGAAGTCGCTCGGGAACGTGATCGACCCACACGAGGTCGTCGATGCCTACGGCGTCGACGCGTTCCGCTATTTCGTATTGCGGGAAGTCCCCTTTGGCCTGGACGGCGACTTTTCGAAAGAGACCTTTGTCACGCGCTTCAATACCGAGCTGGCGAACGACCTGGGGAACCTGCTCTCGCGTGTACTGACCATGATCGGGAGGTATTTTGAAGGAAAGATACCGGCTGTAGGGATCGAACAGCCGTTCGACCAGGACCTGCGCGAGACCGCCGGGCCGATCCTGTTCAGGATCGATGAAAATCTGTCGTCGCTCTCGTTCGCCAGATATCTGCAGGAGGTATGGTCGCTCGTGACGCGCGCGAACCGGTACGTGGAAGAGAACGCGCCCTGGACGCTCGCAAAGAACAAGGACATGGTGCGGCTAGGGAGCGTGCTCTATAATCTATCAGAGACGCTCAGACTGATCGCGCTTTACCTCTACCCGGTGATGCCGTCGACCTCACAAAAGATATGGTACGCTCTCGGTTTGAGGAAAGAGATCGACTCGTGCCACTTGAACGATGAACGGCAATGGGGAACGTTAACCCCCGGCACTGCCATTGAGCCCGGCGCGCAATTATTCCCCAGGATCGACCGGAACAAGAATACGGAGAAGAAAATGGAAAAGACGGCAGAAGAGGTAAAGCAACCGGCGCCGCAGCCTTTGGCGACCGGTCCGGAGCCTATCGGGATCGAGGATTTCATGAAGGTCGACCTCAAGGTCGGCAAGATCATCGCTGCCGAGCGCGTTGAGAAATCGGCGAAGCTGATAAAACTCAAGGTGGACATCGGCACCGAGACCCGCCAGGTGGTCGCCGGCATCGGGAAGAGCTATTCTCCCGAGGAGCTCATGGGCAAGTCCGTCGTGATCGTGGCGAACCTGAAACCGGCCAAGCTCATGGGCATCGAGTCCCAGGGCATGCTGCTCGCCGCAAGCAGCGGCGACCTGCTTGCCGTGGCCACCTTCGACCGGGAGACAAAGCCGGGGAGCAGGGTGAAGTAGGTGTTTAAGCCACGGATGGACACGGATGCACACAGATTACAATGAAAGAGCAGGGTGTAGAGGAAATACGCCGAATTGATTTTTCCAGCCCCTTATATTTCCTCGCTATTGTCAGATCGTGTTTATTCGTGGCAAGCCCGAAGATATCTGTTCTTTATCCGTGCACATCCGTGTCC
>JBARBN010000044.1:0-25064 GCA_049793155.1 Nitrospirota bacterium | reverse complement strand
GGAAAGAAGCGTTACGCCAGCCACTGTTGATCGAATCGATCCGGGCGTGACGAAAACCGCCGAGGGTCTTCATGTGCCGGTAGTTAATACGCCGGTTGCGAAGATATTTGCTCAATATTTCGCGGTTAAACTGCGGATTGTGCCGGGAACGGGGAACCGTCCGGATGTCTACCAGCCGGCGAATGTTATTTGCCTTCAGCAAGTGGATAAACTCATCGATACTCCTGGTGGAATGGCCCACCGTGAAAACAATGATCGCAGGTGTTGCGGATGTTTCCCTTCGCCGGGGAATAAGGTTCCTTGGATTAATGATCGCTACCCTGGTTTCTTAATTCCTGAGATTAAGACCGAAAGTCATTGATGCCATAATTTTATCGCCATCATCAGCATTGTCAAGAAGGTAACAGCACGGACATAAAATATAAGTCTTACTCTCCCTTTGCTAAAGAAATAGATTATACTAGTATCCAGGAGCGTGCCATTTTGCAATGACAGAACAACTGAGCGAAATGTTGTACTTCGTTAAATGGGCTGCCTGTTAAAAGTTAACTTATATGGGAAAACCCCACATTATTGTGACGTATAGTGTAGGCGAAGCGAGGCGCGGTCTTCTCAAGGAACTCGTGGGGAGAGATGCGCGGCTTTCCTTTCTCACGGAAATGCCCACGGGACTCAGGGAACAGGCACTCATGGACGCCGATGTCCTCCTGTCGTGGAATCTGTCGAAGGAGCTGCTCCCCGCGGGTCCTGGTCTGCTCCGCAAGGTCAAAATGATCCAGCTTCTTTCAGCGGGCGCCGACCATCTGCCTTTCCGTGAGCTTCGCAGCGACATCGTCCTCGCGAGCAACATCGGTGCTTATGCGGACCCCATGGCCGAGCATGTCCTCGCCATGGCGCTTGCCCTGTCCAAGAACCTGGTTCGGGAACATCTGAACCTGGCCCGCGGTGAGTTTCATCAGTCAAGGCTGAACCGCATGCTTGTCGGATCTGTATGCGGTGTCCTTGGGTTCGGCGGCATCGGCCGCGCGACCGCCCGCCTGATGCGCGGGCTCGGTCTTCGGATCAGCGCGGTGAACACCAGCGGAAGGACCGATGAACCCGTTGAGTTCATCGGCACACTGAATGATCTTAAACATGTCCTCTCATCATCGGATGTCGTGACCATCTCGCTTCCGCTCATGAAGGCAACGCGGGGACTGATCGGGAAACGGGAGCTGGACTGGATGAAACCGGACGCGATCCTCATCAATGTGGCAAGAGGAGGCATCATCGACGAAGGGGCGCTTTACGATCACCTGAGGAGCCACCCCAGCTTCCAGACAGGCATCGACGTCTGGTGGATAGAGCCGTTCGGGTCCGGCGAATTCAGGACCAACTTTCCCTTTTTCTCCCTGCCCAATGTCCTCGGCTCTCCGCATAATTCCGCCATGGTCCCCGGCACCAATGACGACGCAACCCGCCGGGCTGTCGAGAACGTGAAGAGGTTTCTCAGAGGAGAACCGGTCGTCGGTCTGGTTATGCGGGGTGACTATGTATAATGACCGGGCGGCGATGCCCCGATGCAACAGGAGCTGATCTTACTGTTCGAGGTCGTTTATCTTACGTTCGTTTTTAGGGAGGAACCTGCATGGACTACGATCCGGTTTTTTCTAAAAAGTCTAACGCTGAATTGAATTCTTGCCTTATCAAATACACAGAAGAACATGAATTTTATGCGCGCGCACTATCTGAATTGTCCAAGAGAGAAAAATCAGAAGAAAGCAAGGTCTTATCTCAGTTTTCAAGGGCCATTTTCTGGAGCAGGCTTGCCGCAATTCTGGCTCTTCCCGGTGCGCTGTTCGTATTCTGGCAGATGTTCCTTGCCGTCCATCAGTTTAAAGTTGAACCTGTATCTGATAGTAAGCAATCCTTCGGGCAACCACTGCAAAATATTCACCCGCCAAATAAGCCGGCAACTTCCATCTCATCCTTAGACACGTCAACACATTCGCAATCCGGGAATGTTGCTCAAAAAACCATAGGCCTTTAGCTTGCTGTGAAACGATCAGCGGATGGCTCGTATATTTCTATACAAGGAGGGTCAGTTATGTCAATGAAGATCGCGATCATTGGAAAAGGCAATGTAGGGAAAGCACTCGCCGAGGGATTGCGGCGTGCCGGGAATGAAGTCCGTTTCGGGTCCACGGACCCCAAGGAATCGCCGCGCGAAGTGTCGGCGTGGGCCGACGTGGTAATTCTTGCCGTGCCCTGGGGAGCCCACGCAGAGATCGCCAGGACCATTGGAAGCGCACTCGACGGCAAACCCGTCGTGGATGTGAGCAACGTTCTGACCCCATCGTTCGAGCTTGCGCTGGGCTTCACGACCTCTGGAGCAGAAGAACTGCAAAAGCTGGTGCCGGGGGCCAAGGTGGTCAAAGCGTTCAATACCGTATTTGCCCAGAACATGAGCACGGGCAGGCTGCGGGGAGAGCGTCTGACCGTCCTGGTCGCTGGTGAAGATGCCGGGACCAAAGGCATCGTGCGCAAGCTTGCAGAGGGAATAGGATTCGATTCCGTGGACGCAGGGCCGTTGAAGTCAGCTCGATACCTTGAGCCGCTTGGCATGCTGAACATTACTCTCGGTTATGGTCTGAAAATGGGTACGGACATCGGCTTCAGGCTCGTAAAGAAAAGCGGGGACTGATGTTCGAAGGATACCCGGCCCTTTTACATAGTGAACCCGGGGTGTCGCTCATTTTTCGCTTTCAATGGCAACATCGACAGCCCCGGTCGCGGGATTGACGACGGTCCACCGCAGTGCCCATCGTGAGATTGGAGTCTGAACAGGTTCGGAGGAGCCTGATACGCGGTATTCGACCCAGGCAGCAAGATCGAATCTCCAGTTCAGTGCCGCCCGATACCCGAACATATGGACCTTGCTGGCCGTCCCGGGGTGCGCAGGAAGCAGGAGGTCATAGACATCCCAGCTGGCCGTTCCTTCCGGCGGGATTGAAGAAGGTGCCGAAGCGGAGAAACAACTGGTGACATCCTGGACTGTTCCGCCCTCCTGGCCGAGCGTGGCGTGGGGTACGACGTTGATGAGCTCGGCATTGCAGATATTGAGAATTGTCAGGATCGCCCTGGTAAAGGGGATCTCCCGTCCGTCGCTCGCCCGTATCAGTGATGCCTTGCCCTGAAGTGAGATGTCAAGACAGCCGGCGCTGCCCCCCTTTACGGCGTTTCGGTCCGCTGTGTCCGTCATACGATCCCCTCCTTCCGGATGCTTCCCAACCTTTTCCTTTATTGTATCATGCGATCGTCGAGCACGTTTTGACAATACGCTTCAAATTCAATCCAGCAGCGCCGGGATGTCTGGTATACTGTTACCATGAACATTACGATCAGGCTTTTTGCATCCTTGCGTCAATTTGGCCCCGATGAACAGGTTGCCGCGTTTCCCGAAGGCGCGACCGTCGATGACGTAGTGCGTTCTCTTCACCTCCCTGGAACGATCCGGCTTCTCAGGATCGTCAACGGAGAGCATCGTCCCGCGGATCATATCTTGAAAGACAAAGACGAAATCGCCCTCTTCCCGCCCATCGCCGGAGGTTAGTCTAGGCAGTCACGCTGTCGACCCGGACGAGATAGAAAGAAATACCTTGCGTGCACTTCCCAACTCCGCGTTACCCCTCAGCATCATGATATCGACAGGTTTGTTGTTCAGGGTGATGCTGCATCCCTGCCGAAACTCCCCGGCTAGCTCAGTCAGAAGATCAAGGAGATCAGTTGTCATGAGCAGAACGCCCTTTCGCAGGAGATTCGGTCCCAGCTCCGCCATCAGGAGATTAAAGAGCTTTATGTTCACCCATCCGTTGCCGGGCGTGCATGTGTTCCCTGTTTCGTGGTAGGTGATCGCGCTGCGCAATGAGGAATAGGCCCCTCCCCGTCTGAGTGTGGCGCCGACCAATCCGGGCATGGCAGCAGAGAGCGCCAGCGTCGAACCGTCGTGCAGCACGGCCGCGCGAATGTCATCGACCGGCTTTCCGTCAAGCACGATGGACTGGATCTTCTCGATCATTTCCGGGGAGGCCTTGAGCTCTTCCCGCAGGAACGCCTCAACGCTGCAGCCAGTGCGGGACCTGATCATTACGCCTTGCTGGAGCAGCAGAAAAAAGTTCGAGACCAGAGGTTCAGTCACGACGAATGCAAGATGAGGATACGGTTCGGATTCACCCGAATGTTTGCCGGTCACGTTCATATCACCTCATTGCACATCTCAAAGTAGGGTTTGGACACAGGGCGCGCATGACGCGCCCCTCCCCTGCTGTCCGGAACAGCAATAAAAAAGGAGAGACCCGCGTCTCTCCTTATATTGAATCATGAGATTTCAGCTACCAGTTAAAGACCTTGTCCAGATCCTCGTCCTTTACCCCGAAAGTGACGTTGTGCGGTGCAAGCTTTTCCGTCTTGAAGTAGCTCGGCAGCCGGTCATCCTGAGGGGTGAAACCTGCCCGCGCGTTGAAATCCCTTTCCATCTTCAAGACCTTCTTTCCCAGCTCAGTGACGCCGTCGGCTGTCATATTAATTCCGTAGAAGGCGCTCAGCATGTCAAGCATCGCCTGGAAAGTCTCGGGTTGGTCGAGGATCGCAAAGGCGATAAAGAGGCACATTCCCGTGGAGTCGATCGCCGCTGTCGCGATCTGGAGGTTTCGCGACAGATCCACCTGCCCTTCGGGCTTGAGCGCGTTCACATCGCCGCCCACTTTCAGGACGTTCTGGGCCACCGCGTATCCCGCTGTATGGTCCGCTCCCATCGGGCTCGTCGCATAGGTGACGCCGATACCCTGTACTGCGCGGGGATCATAGGCCGGCATCGCCTGGTTCTTGACCACCGGTACCCGTTCGACGCCGAAGGCCTTGCCGGTCATGCCGGCACCGTTGCCGAGGATCCTGCCGAGGGGCGTACCCTTGCCGACCTCCTTCACGAGATTGATGGCCGCATCCGCGTCGCCGAACTTGGCGAGACCGGCATCCATCGCAACTGCGATCGTCGCGCCCATCTCGATCGTGTCAACGCCGTAATTGTCATCGAGGAAGTCGAGCATGGCGATCTTGTCCAGGTCGCTGATGCCGCAGTTCCCGCCGTGGGCCCAGATGGTCTCATACTCCGGCTGTTTGGTGAGATAATGACCGTCCTTGTCGTTGTATGTACCCGAGCACTGGATGACGCAACCAGTGTGGCAACCGTGGGTCGCGAGTCCGCCTCGCTTTGTTTCGGTTTCCGCCTGAGTCTCACCGCTGATCTTCGAGGCGCCGTCGAACCGGCCCTGCTTGAAGTTATAGGTGGGGTATCCGCCCACCTCGTTCAGGATATTCGTCAGCACGTTTGTGCCGAATGCCGGAAGGCCCTGGCCGGTGACCGGATGCTTCTTCAGTCCATCGACGAACCGCTTGTTCGCATCTTTGAATTTCTCCGGGTCCTTGGGCGCCCGTACCGGCATGCCGGTTGAATCGAGGACAATGACCTTGATGTTCTTGGCTCCCATGACCGCGCCCGGGCCGCCGCGACCGGCATGGCGGGTCGGCCGCTGCTCTATGTCGGTAAAGGCAACTGTAGCGGCAGCCATCTTCATCTCACCGGCCGGACCGATCGAAATGCACGCCGCCTTGTCGCCGTATTCAGCTTTCATTTTGGCGATCAGGTCGTAATTGGGGAGCATCTTGAGGCTGTTATCCTTGATGATCTTGACCCCGTCCTTATTGATGAAGACCTTGTAGAGGTCGTCGCTCGCAGGCTTCCCTTCGAGCACAATGGCGTTATACCCGAGCTTGGCCAGTACCTGCGACGCCTGTCCTCCGGAGTTCGACTCCTTGATGCCGCCGGTCAGGGGGCTCTTGCATCCGACCGAGATCCGGCCGGACTGGGCGCCCGCGGACCCGCTCAGGAGGCCGGGTGCGATGACCAGCTTGTTCTCGCCGCCCAGGGGATGGCAGAGCGGCGGTACCTCCTTCGAAACGATCGCCGATGTCAATGCCCTGCCGCCAAGACCCGCATACTCACCAACCGGTACCGCTGTCGCTTTGGGGCCACCGTTGGCTCCAACATCTATTCTCAGAATCTTATCCATAGTTCCTCCCAGTTTTCAAAGCGTTTCTCCAACGAGCTTCTCTTTTTGTGTCAACATTTGAATGCCATAGCAATATGTTGTAATATTATCTCTATAAGATGCTGTTCGTCAAGGTACTTTTAAAATAAAAATGCTGGACCGATCCCGATTTGCGGATCATTAAGCTTCTCGATTCTACCGCTGACGAACTGCAGGAATTTGTTTTCCGCGGTGCTGCGTGTTGTCTTAAGGTGTTTGTGCATGCAGCGCAGCGTAATACGAAACAAAGTCTTCCCGCGATGCCGGCAATTCAGCACACCGTTGCGCCGGGTTTGTAGAACGCGAATGTATTCCGTCCCAGGTCTTTCGCGCGGTACAGGGCGATGTCAGCATAGCGGAAGAGCGTATTGATGTCGTCACTGTCGTCGGGATAGATACTGATGCCTATGCTTGTCGTGATGTGGAATTCCCGTCCCGCAATGACGCACGTATCTCGCAAGGAGACCAGTATCTTCCTTACGATTTCGGCTATGTCTTCCTGACTTTCGATGCCGGCAAGAAGGATACTGAACTCGTCCCCCCCGATTCGCGCTACAGCGTCCGCCTTCCTGAGCGTGGACTTGAGCCGTTCAGCAACCGCTTTGAGCAGTTCGTCACCCGCCTCGTGTCCCAGCGTGTCGTTGACCCCCTTGAAGCGGTCAAGGTCAAGAAACAGGAGCGCCATTTTTTTCCGGTTGCGGTACGCCTCTTCAAGCCCGTAGCGGAGAAGCTCCCGGAAAAGGCGTCTGTTTGGCAGGCCGGTCAGGAAATCGTGATTGGCCATGTGCCGGATCTCCTCCTCCAACTTCTTTCGCCCGGTAATATCAACGACGAAGGCGATTCCGTCAGCCTTCCCTTCCATTCTCGCCGCGCCGAAGAGTCCCCAGAACTTCGAACCATCCTTGCCGAGGTATTCCGTTTCATAGGGCGCAATGCGACCCGTTGTCGTGAACTCCTGCGCAACTTTTCGCATATACGGCAGCCATTTCGGGGGAAGAAGACGGTCCCAGCGCACAAGGTTCTTCTCAAGCTCATCCCGGCTGTATCCGATCATCGAAAGGAACGTGTCATTGGCATCGGTGATCCGGCCGTTTACGTCGAAATACGCGATGCCGATAATGCTGCTTTCGCTTAAGCTGCGGAAGCGGGATTCGCTGGCTTGCAGTTCCATGACAACCCGCTTCCGCTCCCGGGCGTAACGGATAGAACGCACCAGAAGGTTGCCGTCTATCTGTCCCTTGATCAAATAATCCTGGACATCCATTTGCAGCGTTTTTAAGGCAAACTCCTCGTCATCCAGGCCGGACAGAACGATAAGCGGAACCTCCGGGCATACCTTCCTGACCTCCCTGACAGCGCTCATTCCTTCGCTGTCCGGTAGCCCCAGATCCAGCAGGACGACGTCGAAGGCCTGCTCTCGGAGGCACTGAAGCCCTTCGGCCAGCCGTTGGGCATTGACCACGGTGAAGACGGAATCCTGCACCCTGTTCAGCATGATCCTCACAAGGTCAGCGTCATCAGTGCTATCTTCGATCGCCAGCACACGCAGATTAGACTTCTTCATGTTGCGTCCTCGGCCACAGCCTTACGAAGCAGGTCACTCAGCTGTTGTGCCTTCCTACCGTTCGGCAGGTCTCTTCTCGTCTTTTGATTCGGAGCCTCTGTCAGGCCTGGGGTTCTTCATTTTATTCTCGGGCTCAGCCTTCCTTCTCTCTGCCCTCGGCGCAGGACCGCCCGCAGGCCTTCTTCTCTCTGCTCGCTGAACCTGCTGCTTCTCGCCAACGCCCGCGGGACCGCCCTTCGGTCTGATAGCTCTCCCCTTCTCTGATTGCTGAACCCCTGGTTGATGTTGTTGCTGTTGCGGCCGTTGAACCTGAGGTTGTCCTTGTTGTTGACCTCGCGGTCGCTGAGCCTGGGGTTGTCTTTGTTGCTCTTGTATCTGCTGCCGGTGGCGCTGAACCTCGGGGCTCCGTTGATATTGCTCCTGCCTCTGGCGTCTCAGCTCCTGCCTCTCTTGTTGCGGTCGAGGCTGATAACCCTGGATACCCCAGGTCCTCTGCCTGTCCCAATACCGGTCATCACGCCAGCCCTTCCAGTTCTGCTGAAGTCGTCTGTTGGGAATACGTTCATAGTTCCACCGGTGTCCGTACCAATTATGATCTCTATAGTATCCTCTCCAACCCGGGTCGACATCAAAATAAAAACTTGGAACATTGTTATAATAAGCCCAGCCCCGGTTATAATAATGCGAGCGATACCAGCGACCTTCCCAGGGACGCCACCACCAGCCACCCCAGAAAAACATGTCTGCATCCACGTCAGGAACAACGTAAACATAGTCCGTATCAGGCATCACGATCACTTCCGGCGGCGCCGCAAATACGATGGGGGGTGGTAAAGGAATTCCAATGGATATATTTACTTCTGCCCTTGCGGGCATGGGGGCTGAAATTGCCAACGCCAAAAGGAATGTCCCAAAAAAAAGTGGCCTTTTCATTTTGTTTTCCTCCTTCTCCGGTTTTTCTTCAGACAGAACTGTGCTTTTGATAAAACTTTACTACAAGTGGCCATGAAAGTCCAGCCCCGAAGTTATGAGAGTTGAACCAGGTTTGAGGGTCGAGATGATGACGCGCGGAATGAAACGAAAGCGTTGGCAACGCGCAATGGGGGAACGATGATTGCATAAGACATGACCCGGGATTTAGTGCAGGATGTCTGTCAGGGAAGCCAGGTGATGGTATAATACATTGAGTGACATGCTGTTCGGTGCGCGTCTTAAAAAGGAGGTCCTGTCATGCGAAGCATATTGTTTTTCCTCGCCTCATGGTGTGTTTTGGTATTTTTAGCCTCTCCCGGCCTCGCTGATAAAAGGGAAGCTGAGCCGCCAAGCGCCCGATGGAGCCCATCCACTCAGGGCTGTCTTGGCTGCCACAGTGTCTATACGCCGGGGATCGTTCACGACTGGTTCTCGAGCAGACATTCGCAAACGACGCCGGCAGACGCCATGAAAAAACCTCCATTGGAGCGGCGGATTTCCGCGGATGCCGTCCCGGAGGACGTCGCCGGATACGCCGTGGGGTGCTATGAGTGCCACAGCCGGAACCCGAAAAAGCATAAGGACAACTTTGAACATATGGGTTTCCGGATCAATGTTATCGTGAGCCCCGACGATTGCAAGACCTGTCATCCCGTGGAAGTCACGCAGTTCTCTACAAGCAAGAAGGCGAATGCCATTAAAAACCTGATGGCAAACCCTGTATATCATACATTGGTCGACGATGTCACGGGCGTAAAGAGGATGTCGACCGGGAATATAATCATCGAAAGGCCTACTGAAAACACCTTGCACGAGAGTTGCCTTGGCTGTCACGGGACCAGGATCGAAGTAAAGGGATTTAAGCAGTTGACCGTCGCCTCCGGTGAGATCACCGTGCCGAACCTGACGAACTGGCCGAACCAGGGAGTAGGCCGGGAAAACCCCGACGGCAGTTTCGGTGCGTGCACGGCCTGCCATCCGCGGCATGCTTTTTCGATCGAAGTCGCCCGCAAGCCCTATACCTGCGCCCAGTGCCATGAAGAACCTGACGTTCCTGCGTGGGATGTGTATAAAGAGAGCAAGCACGGGAACATTTTTTTCTCAAAGCACCAGGAATGGGATATGAACGCGGTGCCCTGGACCGTGGGGAAGGATTTCAGGGCCCCGACCTGTGCGGTCTGCCACAACAGCCTGATCGTATCCCCGTCCGGCGCCGTCATTGCCGAAAGGACCCATGACTTCGGCTCGCGCCTCTGGGTCAGGCTTTTCGGCCTGATCTATAGTCACCCCCAGCCCCTGTCGGGCGACACCACCTTGATCAAGAATAAGGACGGCCTTCCGCTTCCGACGACATTCGCCGGCTTGCCGGCGTCGGAATTCCTGATCGACAAGGCAGAACAGGAAACGCGGCTCAGCAGCATGAAAAAGGTGTGCAACGGCTGCCACAACATGGATTGGATAAATGGTCATTTCAGCAAGCTCGCGAACACCGTGCGGGAAACGGATGCCATGACGCAGTCTGCGACTGACCTGATGAACGAAGCATGGAGCAAGGGCATCGAAGACAAGCGCAATCCCTTTGATGAGCCCATCGAGCAGCGCTGGACGAGACAATGGCTTTTCTTCGCGAACTCCGTGCGCTATGCGTCTGCCATGACCGGCGCGCCCGACTATGCCGCGTTCAAACACGGCTGGTGGGACATGTCGAGCAACATCGCTGAAATGAAAGAAATGATCGATCTCAAAGAATCCGTGAGAAGGAAGAAAACAATGAAGTGATTGAGGATTGTTGGTTCGTGGGCATGGTCAAGCCCGCATGCGAACGCCGGGGAACGGTCTGACAAGAAACTGTGCAAAGGGTCAGGAATACAAGGCACGGCTCAAACGATTTTCTCTGGTTCCGGCACCAATTGATGAAAGAGGCTCGATTCCCGTTTGTAGAACCCCTCGGTATGGTATGAGTCGGGCAGGTTGTACAAATGATAATCCAAATGATGGCAAAGCTCGTGCAGAAACGTGCGCAGGAACGAGCGGAATGCAACGACCCGCCGGTGCTTGGCCGTGCGCATCCAGAGAGAAATCACTGCTGAAGCCCTGCCTTCTGCCAGTTCATACAGTCCATGCAGTTCACCCCATCCGGCGGACGGCCGCACAACGAGGACCTTAAGACGAAGCGGAGGAACGCCGAGACGTTTTACCATACCCATTGCCAAAGCCCTGCAGATCTCCTCACTCTGGTCCCGGTCTTCATGCTCCAATGCTGAGGCCAGGCGCGAGATGAGCGGGTGCAGTGCCTTCACATCGGGCAGCGGAATGTCTTGAATCGCATCGCTCTTTTGATATACGCACTTTTGGGCAGGCGATAGATTTTTGTAGTAAGAGAAGACCATGCTCAGGAACCAACTGAAAATAACACATCAGCGATGTGGCAGCGTGCTGCTTTTTTTTCGTCGCCTTTCGCCTTTGTTCACATCAATTCATTTCAATTTTCTGAAACGCAGATCCACCCCGTCCGTCACGGGTGACAACGAGAATGACCACGCCGCGACCCGACGGTTTTGATCCCGGAGGGGTCCAGAGATTCTCGATGCTGCCGATCGTCCTGCTGAAATCAAACTCGCCATCGGAAACAAACCAGGTGTTCAGCATTTCCTCTGTCCGGGTCAGGAAACTTCCGTCGAATTGCATGACCTGGTAGGTCTCTGAAGAGCTTGCCGGCGATATCGCGCGAAAATTTGAATCCGATGTCGGCATCGGGATCGTGTCCGGAATCGGACTGTCGTTAAGATCTACCGACGCGATCGAGGGATTCTGGTTCTTCTGCGTTTTTGAAGTAGTCGAAACAAAGACTCTCAAAAAGGAGTTGATGGCCGGACCGTTCGGGACGCTGATGTTATACTGAACAAGGTAGATCACTCCATTGTACTGGTCCGCAACGCTTCTATTGGCAAATATCGTATTGGCATCAGGCATGGTCAGGGAGAATGGCGTGACAGGGCCGGTATATGTCTGGCTGGCGCCTGCGGGGATCGTAACGGTTCCGGTCTGTATGCTTGCCAGATCCGGGTTCTGGCACACCGGGTCCGCGCCATTGGCCACGCCAGGGTCGATGCACGCCTGTACCGCAAAATCGATCGCGCGGCCCCGACCATTGAGATCGCTCAAGACGGGGGTAAACGTGACCGTATCTCCGGGGTTGGCCTCAGGAGCGCTTACGACGATCGTCAAAATGCGCAGATCGCCGAGGGTCTGATACTTCGGCAGGTCATTGGTATTGCCGCATTGCGTTGTCACGGCCGCTACGATAAGCGCAAGTATAAACCGCGATATCTGCATCTTCATATCGGATCTCCCCGTAGTGATCAAAACTCCGCCTTGATCCCGAGCGTCGGATAAATCGGCAGCCCCGTGACCTTTTCCGATTGCTGATAGCTGTATGAATAACGGATCTCCTGCGGGTTTTTCTGATTCGTGATATTTTCTATGTCGAGGTAACCGGTAAGGATCAACCGGTCGAACACCCATTTCTTGTCTGCGCGCACATCAGCCTGGAAAAAAGCGCCCATGCGCTGGGAATAGATGTCGCCCCGGATCGGATCGTAGACATCATTATTGACATCATACGAGGCGCCGACGATGGGCGTGTACGGATTGCCTGTCGTGTAGCGCACGCGGGCCGAGAGCTTCCAGTTCCGCCCAAGCTCCCTTTCCGCTACAGCCGTGAGCAGGTGCGTCTGGTCGTACTGTGAAATGGTTTCCGGCGTCAGTGCGTCTCCTCTTCGGCTTCTTGAGAGCGTGTAAGCGATCCAACCCTGCCACTGGGGAGATTTATACTTTCCCATGAACTCCAGTCCGTCGATGTGACCGTATCCTGAGTTGTCGTAATACTGCGGCCGCGATGGGTCGATCATGGCTGTCGTGCGCGCCACGAGATTGTATACATGTTTGTAGAAAAAATCGTTCGAAAGGGACCAGCCGCTCGCTGATCCTTCACGGAAATCCTTCTCGAACCCGGCCGTATAGTGAACAGCCCGCTGAGACTTGAGGTCTGGATTTCCGTAGGTCTTATCGAGGTCCTGCACCGGCGGTGCTTCGTTATAGAGACCGGACGCGGCCCGCAAGGTCAGGCCGTGGTCAAGGGCGTATCGTACACCGACCCGCGGCTCCGGCATGACCTCTTTCGTCAAGTTAAAGTAACTTACCCGTACGCCTGGAATGAAGCTCCATCGTGAATCCTGCTCATGGTAGATGACCCTCCAATACAATCCGGCAAAATCGGAATCATAGCTTTTCGAGACCACGGCCAGATCGCCCGACCCGACGGGACTTGAGATACCTCCCTGACTGTAGACGATCGGCAGCTGATAGCTGACGGTTGTCCGGTAATACTGAAAGTCCGTGCCCAGATAACTTTTCCAGGATTTACCGACCTGGTTCTCGATTTCCGCCCTGCCGCTCACAGAGGTCTGGTCGGTATGCGCATAGTAGTCACCCAGATCGAAAAGCACCCAGTCCTTCCCCAGACCGAGACTGAACCGTCCGATCGCATCAGGGCTGAACCGGTGCGTCCACTCGGGGATGATGCGAAAAAACTTCGTATCAAGCTTGAAATTTCCCCGGATGGCGGGGTCCTGGTCAGCGGGATGTTTCAGGAGAAATGCGAAGGTATCCTGCGACCCGACCGTGACGAGTTTGAACGTATCCTCCGATGACGCATGATTTTTATATTCAAAAACAAGATCCCTGAACTCCGGGACCGCTGTCAAATTAAAATCCTTGTTGTCTTTGCCGACCACCGACCGCAGCACATAACCGATATAGCTTTGTCTCATCCCGAACAGGTAGGACGAATGATCATTGATCGGCCCCTCCACCATCCCGCCGGCGTTCATGGTGTCGGCATACACAAAGCCGTGGGTACGGTCTGTTTGCGGGTCTTTCACCGTCAGATTCACGAGCCCGGCGATGGTTTGGCCGAACTCGGGCCCGAAGCCCGCTGATAGATAATCAACGTGGTCCACAGCCTCCGACATTACAACCGAGGAAAGTCCGCCGAAATGAAAGATGATCGGGATAGGCTGATTGTCCACGTTGTAGCGCGTATCGTTCGGCGAGGAGCCTTCAATGATGATCTGGGAACTGAACGCCCCCGGACGGTTCACGCCCGGGAGATTCTGAACAGCCTTGACCGGATCTCCGTTCGCGCCCGGGACGGTGGCAAATTGCGCCTGATCGAGGGATTTGGTCTTATCATCTCTTTTTTCCGTTTCCCCATACACCGTTGTTTCATAGTTCAGGTAGTTCTTTTTTTCGAGATAAAAGAGACGGGGCTTGTTCAATGCCCCTGCCTGTTGCTCGTCTTCAAGCTCAAAACGATTATAAGCCGATACTGATATCACCCATTTCATCCTGCCTTCAGGGACCGAGAGGGAAAACTTACCCGCCGGGTCGGTGATGACTTTGATCGGGATGTCGGGAAAGGACGCCGGAAAACAGAAGATATTGACCTGGGAAAGCGGACGTTTCGTTCCCCGCTCCAGAAGGGAACCGGCGATCTTCACCATTTCGGCATGCGTTGAGCTCAGTGTAGTGCTGAGCGTCGAGCTTAGCTCGGATACAGGCGCGGTGAGAGGAGTTTCCGCTGATCCATCATGATGAGCAAGACAGACAACAAGAAGAGAGAGGCTCAGCAGTTCGGCGACGCGCGATATGAGATGGAGAACCGGTAGGTTATTTCGGAACAAGGATGGATCCATTGATATATGCTCCTGTCATCGCTCCAGGACGAATCGATAGGTGTACCGAATGCGAACGGCCACCGGCTTGTTCTGGATCATTGCCGGCGTGAATTGAAATCCCTTTGCTGCTGCCATTGCCGCCGTGTTCAGTTCAGCAGCGGGCCCGTCAATAAGCGTCACTTCACGGACCCTTCCCGATTCGTCGATCAGCAGGTTCATGATGACTGCCCCCTGGATTCCCTGCTTTCTCGATTCAGGAGGGTAAGGGACCCGCACTTCGGATTTCAACTCAGGCATGCTCGTGACCAGATACTCCTCAGACGGCACGGGTAGCGCGAGCGGATCGCCGGGTTTCAATTGCTCCTGGTCAGGGGCCTTGGCAACGGTATTCCCGGTTTTTACATCCTCCCCCTGCTCCTCAGACGTCACCGACCTGGGGCTGATGCCGAACACTTCACGGCCCTGTGTTTTTTGCGGCCGGACCTTCGGCTCAATCACGCGGATTGGCATCTGAGCGACCTTCGGCGTCTCCAGTATCTGGATATCCACTTCAACCGGTTTCCGATGATGTCCGAGAAGAAGCACAGCCGCGATCGAGACGAGCATAATCCCGTGGAGGGCGGAAGATACGATCCACGGGTCATCAAGGGTAAATGAGCTATTGTTTTTCGATCTGAATTGCAAAACGGTTCATCCCCGCTGATTTGATAAGATCGATCGCCCGGACGACATCAGCATGTCGTGCATCCCCATCCGCGCTGATAAGCGCCTGGGTCTCGGGGTCCTTTGCCAGTGCCTCTTTGACTCGAGCGGAGATCGCTTCCGGAGAAGCAAGTACGCCGTTCAGCAGGATCTGTCCCTGCCTGGTGACCGCTACCCCCATCTTTGAAGTAAGTTTCTTGTCAGCACTCGACGCCTTGGGAAGATGGATGCCGATGCTGTCCTGCATCAATAAAGGCGCCGTAACCATGAAGATGACAAGCAGCACCAGGACGACATCGACGAAGGGCGTTACGTTGATGGACGATATCGGTGCGTTGTCGTCCTCTGTGTTCGATGAATAAAGGTCGGCTGCCATGATCATTGACCTCCCTGTATCCGGGAAAGATAGAGATCCTTGAGAGCCTCGGATTTGACGATTATATTTTTCAGTCTTTTTGAAAAGACATTGAACGCGACGACCGCCGGGATGGCTACGAAAAGCCCGAGCGCGGTAGCAACCAGGGCCTCCGAAATGCCGACCATGATGTCAGCCGCATCGGTCTGGTGGGCGCCCAATGCGCCGAATGACTGAATAATGCCGAGTACGGTGCCGAAAAGACCGATAAAGGGGGCATTCGATCCGAGCGTCGCCAGGATGGTGAGGCCTTCCTCGAGACGGCTGCGCTCAAGGCTAAGATAGCTCTTGACCGCCCGGTCGACCTGGGATGGCTCGTTCGAGGCCGTCTGCAACATTACTCGCGCCGTGCCTGCATGGAGCGTTTCTCCCTGCGACGCCCATTCCTTGAATGGCACCCACTGGCGCGTTTCGATCAACTGTTTTGTTTTCTCAAGTTGGTTCGTTGCCCCCTTTGATAATCCGTCCGCTTTTTTCAACAGGCGTGAACAGCGGAGCATGGTTGCCACAGACCAGATCGACAGGATGAACAACAGCACAAGAATGGAGCGGGAGATCCATTGCACGGTAATGATCCAGACAGGCATGATGATTACCTCTTTCTCTTCAGCGCGACTGACAAGATGACGCTGTCATAAATTCGGTGACGACGGAACCATAATTGAGCACACCAGGATCACGGATCAAAGGTTCAGGGGCAACATACCAAACACGGAAAAGCTATTCGGTGTGTGGAATAGATCGAGGCGCACAATTCCGAATGCAGGATAGATCATTCACGGCGAATCTTACGGAAGAATGGTGACCGACTTGTCCTTCACGATCAGCACGAAATGATTTTTCTCCGCCACATCGCTCATGAGCCTGTTCCAATTCATCGGACGTGCGGCCTTCATGGTTATTTTCTTTCCCATTTTATCGGCATCATACTTCACGGTATAGCCGTCCTGGCCAGCGGTCTTCGACAGGAGCCCCAGAACGTCGCCGATCTTTTTAATCTTCTTCGTATTGACGGCAACCACCCTGCCCTGAAAGGTCTTAAACGCAGCCGGCACATATGCGCTGGAACGATCCACCCCGCGCACAAGAAGTAATTGCGTGATGGCTACATCTCCCGCCCTGGTCGCTTCGGTCAAAGCCGTGAAGCCGGCCCTGGTTTTTGCGTTCACATTCGCCCCTTTGTCGAGAAGGAGGGAAACCGTAGTGCCATGGCCTCCCTGGCACGCGCACATGAGCGGTGTCTGTCCATCAGGAGACGTTGTGGTAAGCTTCGCGCCTTTTTCCAAAAGCAGACCGACAAACCGGTCATCTCCCTTGCACGCTGCGATCAACAGCGGGAAGTTGCCTTTGAGATCGGCCTCATTGACTTCAGCGCCCTTTTCGATGAGCGCACCGGCCGCTTCAATACGTCCATGGTCCGCGGCGAACACCAGGGGCGTTCGACCGGCCGCATTTTTCCCCATTACGTCAGCCCCACGCTGCAGAAGTTGGCGGATAATGTTCATGTGGGATTCCTTGAAATCCGAGGTATCCAGCGCCGCCTGCAATGCCGACGCGGGGCCTTCACGCGACGGGGCCGTATAATTGACGTCCGCCCCGTGTTCAATGAGCTGTTGAACAACGGCCTCCTGTCCCTTGTGCGCGGCAGCCATTAACGCGGAATTACCGCTGGCATCGGTCTCTCGCAACAATCCCGGATCCGTCTGGATAAGCCTGGAGAGCATATTCGCGTATCCTTTTTCGGAAGCGATCATGAGCGCGGTCTTTCCTTGCTCATTTTTTGCATCCAGTTTTACTCCCGCTTGAATGAACAAATTCACTGCTTCTTCATTGTTCGTTGACACCGCGGACAGGAATGCCTGCTCGGAAAACTTTACCCCGGTATGTTCCAACTTCTTTGCATAATACCACTGGCTGAGGGAGCTCTTGTTCCTGACGAGCAGGGCGACGAGCAGAATAATGAACAGCATGACCACCGCGTACCCGGCGATTTTGAAATTTCTTTTCGCGCCCGATGAAGTCGCACTCCGATCGCTGTCACGATCCGGTTCCGCCTCATCCTTCTTTTCGATGATGATCGGCTCTCCCTTGCTTCTCTTTTCCCTGACCAGATGAATATCCAGATGCGGTAACGGCCCGATGTCCGCCAAATAGGCCTGGAGCCTGTTCCCCGTAATAAGGATGGGAAGGCTGACACAGAGCCCGGTCATGACGCCGATTATGCCTGCGGGAAGAACAGCGTTGAAAAGAAAACCGAGAAGAAGTCCCCCTCCTCCGAAAAGAAGCAGTGGCAGCCACCAGAGTTTGAACAGGATCGCAAGGGAATCACGCCGCCTCGACAGTTTAAAGGGCTTGCCTTCCGGCGTATTCAGGAACTCCTCCCATTCCTGAGCATCTGCATCCAGCTGCTGTTGGTGTTTCTTGATGACCCTGACAATGTCACGATGGTGCGCTTCCTCGGCAGCCTGCAGTGCGGTTTTCCCTGCCCTGTTCTTTGCCTCAATATCAATGCCGGACCCCATGAGAAGATCGACGACAGCGGTCTCCGCCTGATCATTTGCCGCTTTGTGCAGGGCCGTCCAGCCGTCCTCGTTCTGCTCGTTTATATTCGCACCGGCCTGGAGGATCAGCTGAACGACCGCGGGATGTCCCTTGGACGCCGCAAGCATCAATGGCGTTACCCCGCCGCGCGTGATATTCACATTCATCTTCTCATCAATGAACTTCTGCACAGCGCCGATGTCTCCGCTCGCTATTGCGTCCATGAAGAGGGGTATTTTCTTTGCGGTCGGCGATGAATAATCGTGAGTTTCTTTTTTTTTCGGCGGGGAGGGCGGCTGGATGTTTTTGTTGATCTGCTTTTGATAACCTTTGGAAGAATTCGGCGTCTTCTGTTCCATGTGATGACTCCTCCGCTTCCTGGTGACGTATTACCGCTGAATATGGTGCTGAGTATAGCGTGATTTTCCGATTTCGTCAACGCATCATTTAGGAGACGACCGGCTCTGCATCTTCAAACATTCGTTGACAACACATTCCGGTCCGGTATAATGTCATCATCGATCGTTCATCGAGATCATTATCATGGTTTCCGCGACAAAGCGAAGGTTTTCTGTGAATATGGACAATTTGCCTGCAGCCGCACTGGAACATTTCAATGATCATGCCCTGGAACATTTGAACGATCTCAAGGACCTCGTTCGCATTCCCAGCATCAGTTTCCCCGGATTTGATCCGGCTCCGCTGAAACGCTGCTCCGAGGCAGTCGAGGCGCTCCTGATGAAATGCGGCCTCGCCGACGTGCGCATCCTTGATCCGGGCGCCGGCTTTCCCGCCGTGTTCGGTCAATGGATCGGCGCCCCGGGCAAACCCACCATCCTCCTTTACGCTCACTACGACGTCCAGCCCATCGGCCATGAAAAACTCTGGATCACGCCGCCCTTCGAGCCATCGGAGCGGCGCGAGAGACTCTATGGCCGCGGTGTATCTGACGATAAGGCAGGCGTGGTCATGTACGCAGCGGCAATAGCATCCTGCCTCGCTGCCGACAACAGCCTGCCGATCAACGTCAAGGTCCTGATCGAAGGAGAAGAAGAGGTGGGTTCGACGAACCTGAACGAGCTAATCGACCGGCACCGGGAACTTTTGTCCGCTGACGTTGTTCTGATAGCCGACAGCGAGAATTTCGACAGCGGCGTTCCGTCACTCACCGCCTCGCTCCGCGGCATTGTGACCGTGAACGTGGAGGTTCGGTCGCTTTCATCAAGCGTCCATTCAGGCACCTGGGGCGGCCCGCTGCCCGATCCGGTGCTCGCCCTTTCAAAAATGCTTGCGTCTCTCGTCGACGATCAGGGAAGGCCCGCCATAGCCGGAATATCGGACAAGGTGCGGGCGCAGTCCCGGCAGGAACAGGCGGACCTGAGCACCCTTCCCTTTACTGAATCCACGTACCGGAAACAGTCAAAGCTCCTTGAAGGTGTGCGGATCATCGGCGGCGAAGGACCGGTATACGATAAAATGTGGCATCAGCCGTCCATCTCCGTCAATGCGATCGAAGCGAGCAGCCGCAAACAGGCCGCAAACATCATCAACGACGCGGCCTGGGCTCGTATCGGCATCCGTACGGTTCCCGACATGGACCCTGATGAAACGCTGGGACTGCTCAAAGAGCACCTGCTGAAGCAAGCGCCCTGGGGCGTACAGGTCACGATCGAACCCGAGACGCCCTCCCGGTGGTGGAGAACCGATACGAGCGGCCCCGCATTTAGAGCGGCACGAAACGCCCTCGAAAAGGGTTACGGGAAAACACCCGCAGTAGTGGGCGCCGGAGGATCGATCCCGTTCGTCCGGACCATCACCGACGCACTCGGTGGCGCGCCGGCCCTGCTCTTCGGTGTCGGTGATCCCTTCTCCGCGGCCCATTCAGAAAACGAAAGCCTGCTGATCCCTGATTGGAAAAAGGGCTGCCGCAGCCTTATCCTGCTCTTATCGGAACTTGCTGATTTGAAAGGTTGACATCAGTATCCATCCATGCTTTAATCTAGGCTGATTCTCCGTGTGCGGAAGGGAGCAGTTTCATGTCTGAAAAAAAACAGGTCCTCATCATCTGTCATACTGCTGCGGGTCAGATGTATCTCGGCATTCTCATGAACCGGATCTGGTTCTCCCCCGTCCTTGCCACGACCCCGGATGAGGGGATCCGCCTTGCCCGGAAGGAGTCTTTTTCCCTCATCCTTTTTGACGGAGACGTGGCAGAACCTGCATTATATACCGCCATTACCCTGCTCAGGTCCGACCCCGAACTCAAGGAACTGCCGCTGGTCGTTTTTATAACCGATGATAATCCGGGGACCAACCAGAAGCTGCTGGATCGGGGCTGCTCGGCCGTGCTGACGAAACCGCTGGACCTGGCGATCATGTACGGGGTGATGGCACGTCTCAGCGGACAGCCGAGGACCACCCCGCGCATCACCGTCAAGATGCGCGTGCATGTGGAAATAACGGAAGGAACGCCTGAAAAGGTGCTGGCCAGCGTGAATATGTCGGAAAGCGGGATGTATCTTCGCACCCTGCAGCCGCTTCCGGAAGGCTCGCTCATTCATGTCAAGTTTACACTCCCCCATGACGCCGAGACAATGGAATTATCGGCGGAAGTGGTCCGGGCCCTGCCACTCGGCACCCAGTTCGAGTGCGAACCGGGCATGGGCCTCCGTTTTGTCGATGTCCCGGAAAATGCCCTGCTGAAGATCAGAAATTTCATTCAATGGGAAGTGACGGGAGATCTGGAATGGAATTCGAACATCTGAGCGGGGAGATGACCAGCATGTCAGTAGAATAGAGGGTTAGACGTTGAGAAGACGTTCACGCCCTCCAGCCATCCAACCCTCCGATCTCCTCAAAATGCCGCTTGTTACAGAGAAATCGCCTTATCGTAGATCTTGATCGTCGTCCTGTTCTGGATCCCCCTCAAATACGCGGTCATCTCGTCTCTCTGCTTTTCCGCGAGGAGCGTCTCTTTGAACGGTTCCCTGTTCTTCTCGAACTCACCGGGCTTTGCATTGGGATATTTCTGCTTATAGGAAGCGGCAAGTTCAGCGTCTGTTACCACAACGCCGTCTTTCACAAGCCTCTCCAGTTTCTGTCTGAGCAGGAACTCCCGCTGGTTTGCCTCAAATGCCGCCGGCTTCATATTGATCTGATCGAGGATGCGATCATAGATTCCCTTGTCGAACTTGCCGTTCCGGGCAAAAGAAGGCGTCGCCATGATAACGTTCTGAAGCTCCTCATCGCTGACCCGCAGGCCTATGCGATCGGCCTCCTGAACCAGCAGTTTTCCCGCAACCAGCTCCTGCAGGGCCTGTGACTTCAGTGTCTTGGCAAATGACTCGTCGAATTTGTCTTTGAGCACTTGCTTGTAATTATCGTACATGGTGCGATATACCCTGTTGAGCTCATCGGCAGTGATCACGTCCCCGTTGACCTTTGCCACCGACCTGCCGCCGATGTCGGATGGATAGATCCCGAAGAAAAGAAACGTCACGGTGATCAGCACCACGATGGCCCACATTATCCAGCTCATGTGTTTGTGAATTGCTTCAAGCATCTCTAAATCCCCCTGTAATTATTATTTTGAACTCTCTCTTTTGGAATGCTTCATTCGCTCAGTTTCTTCTTGAGCCGTTGATTCACCATATCCGGATTTGCCTTGCCCTTGCTCGCCTTCATTACCTGCCCCACGAAAAAGGTGAATAGCTTCTCCTTGCCTGCCTTATAGTCTGCGTGCTGACCGGGATTTGCCTTGATCACCTCATCGATGATCGCATCGATAGCCCCGGTGTCGGACACCTGGATAAGGCCCTTCTCCTGCACGACCGACAATGCATCCTTGCCGCTCTTGAACATTTCCTCGAACACGGTCTTGGCGATCTTATTGCTTATCGTTCCTTTTATTATCAGATCAATGACGCCTGCGCTCATGGACGGCGTGATGGTGGAATTACTGATATCCCTGTTGTCCATATTGAGCAATCGTAAATGCTCACCCAACATCCAGTTGGATACTTCCTTTGCGCGGTCCCTCCCGGCAATTTTTACCGTTTCTTCAAAATAACCGGCCATGGCGCGGGACTGGGTCAGCATGTCCGCATCATACTCCGGCAAATGGTATTCCCTGACAAAGCGTCCACGACGCGCGTCAGGCAGTTCCGGTATTGACTTGCGGATCTCCTCGATCAACTCCCGGGAAACGACTACCGGCACGAGATCGGGCTCCGGGAAATAGCGATAGTCGTGCGCCTCCTCCTTGCTTCGCATCGAGAAGGTGACACCCTTGTTCGAGTCGAAGAGCCGGGTCTCCTGCACCACCCTGCCCCCTTCGTCGAGGATCTGCGCCTGCCGCTTGATCTCGTACTCGATCGCCTTCTGCACGAACTTGAAGGAGTTCACGTTCTTGATCTCCGCCCGGGTGCCGAATTCCTTCGCGCCGACCGGACGGATCGAGACGTTGGCATCGCACCGGAAGTTCCCCTTCTCCATGTCTGCGTCCGAGACCTCGATGTAGCGCAGGATCGCCCGGAGCTTCTGAAGATACTCGGACGCCTCTTCCGGTGTACGGATTTCCGGTTCTGACACGATCTCCATCAGCGGCGTGCCCGCGCGGTTCAGGTCCACAAGGCTCGCCCCGCTCTCCGCCTGATGAAGGTTCTTCCCTGCATCCTCTTCGAGATGGATGCGAGTGAGCCCGATGCGCTTGACCGCACCGTCGACCACGATCTCAACGTACCCGTGCTCACAGATGGGCAATTCATATTGCGATATCTGGTAGCCCTTTGGGAGATCGGGGTAGAAGTAGTTCTTTCGCGCGAACCGGCTGAAAGGGCTTATGGTGCTGTGAGTGGCAAGACCCGTCCTTACCGCGTATTCCACGGCCCTCCTGTTCAACACCGGCAACACACCGGGCATGCCGATGCAGACCGGGCACGTCCTCGTGTTCGCCTCCTCGCCGAATTTTGTCTCGCATCCGCAGAATATTTTCGTATTGGTCTGAAGCTGGGCATGCACTTCCAGACCGATGACTGCTTCGTATTTCATGATGAATCCTTTCAAAAACATTGACCGCAGAGCGCACAGAGAAAACAACTTGAATCTTGAATTTTGAACCTCGAATGAAGTCCTCTGGGTCCTCTGTGGTGAAGACTCTAAAGCTTTGCTCTCCTCTTATGCCAGTCCGTCGCCTGTTCATACGCGAAAGACGCATGCAAGACAGACCCCTCATCAAAATGCCTCCCCAGCAGCTGGAGCCCGATGGGGAGATTGTTCTTCGTGAACCCGCAGGGTATCGAGATCCCGGGGATGCCCGCCAGATTCACACTGATCGTGAAGATGTCCGACAAATACATCTGGAGCGGATCAGCCGACTTCTCGCCGATCTTGAACGCCGCGGTCGGCGCTGTGGGCGTGGCAATGATGTCCACGGACTTGAATGCCTCATCGAAATCGTGTTTGATCAGCGTCCGCGCCTGCTGACCCTTCTTGTAATAGGCGTCATAATAGCCCGCTGACAGCGCGTAGGTGCCGAGCATGATCCTGCGTTTGACCTCCGGTCCGAACCCCTGGCTGCGCGACTTCATGTACATATCGAGAAGGTCCTTCGCGCCTTCGGCGCGGAACCCGTATTTCACTCCATCGTAGCGAGCGAGGTTGGAGCTGGCCTCGGATGTACAGAGAATATAATATGTTGCGATTGCATAATCAGTGTGGGGAAGCGATACATCCACGACCTGAGCCCCCAAACTCTCAAGCGTCTTGACCGCGTCTTTGACCGCCTTCTCAACCTCCGGGTCCATTCCTTCGATGAAATATTCTTTCGGCATCCCGATTTTCATGCCCTTAACGTCTTTCTTAAGCGCACGCGTAAAATCAGGAACGGGAATATTGGCGGACGTGGAGTCCTTGGGATCATTACCCGCTATGACATTCATCAGGAGCGCCGTGTCCATTACATCCTTGGTGATCGTCCCGATCTGGTCGAGCGATGATGCGAATGCCACGAGGCCGTACCGGGATACCCTTCCGTAGGTCGGTTTAAGCCCCACGACGCCGCAGCACGCGGCAGGCTGACGGATGGAGCCCCCCGTGTCGGAACCGAGCGCCGCAATACACTCGCCCGCTGCCACAGCGGCGGCAGATCCCCCGCTCGAACCGCCGGGGATCCGTTCAAGGTCCCAGGGATTCCTGGTAATGAAAAATCCCGAGTTCTCGGTCGAAGACCCCATTGCAAATTCATCCATGTTCGGTTTGCCGCAGATCAGGGACCCGGCCTGCTTCAGTTTTCGGACCACGGTCGCGTCATAGGGCGGTATGAAGTTAGCAAGAATTTTTGAAGCGCAGGTAGTTCTAATGCCCTCGGTGCACATGTTGTCTTTGATCGCAAGGGGAATACCTAGGAGCGCTGCGGCATCACCGGCCTTTCTCAGTTTGTCGGCCGTATTCGCCGCATCCAGCGCGATATCGTGCGCGGTCACGGAGATGTAGGCTTTGACCCTTTCGTCAACGAACCGTATCCTGCCCAGCACGGACTCGGTCAAGGCCCTGGCGGTGGTCTCGCCCTTCTTCAACATATCCTGCAGTTCGTGAATGGTGAGATCGTATAACTCCATGCCTACTCCTTGACCTTAATGGTATGGCCGACGGAAATGATGTTGTTCCGTTCATCCACCGACACAATATTCGGCTTGAAGGCCTTCAGTTCCTGCTCATTATAATATTCGTAACAGAAGACGATGATCCTGTCTCCTTTCGCGCCCTTTCGTGCCGTCGGCCCGTTCAGGCACATGTCTCCCGACCCGCGTCTGCCCGGGATAAGATACGTCTCGAACCGTTCTCCGTTGTTGAGATTCGAGACCCGAACCTGCTCATAGGGAAGCATGTCAGCGGCCTCGAGAAGAATGGGGTCGACGGTCAGGCTGCCTTCGTACTCGAGGTTCGCGTCCGTCACGGTCGCGCGGTGTATCTTTGAACGAAGCATTAATCTGAACATGGTTCTCCTT
>JBARBN010000043.1:0-42942 GCA_049793155.1 Nitrospirota bacterium | reverse complement strand
CAAGTTCCTGGAGGATTTGTTCGGTGTCCGCAAGCCTGCCCTTGCCCGTAGTGCCGCAGGCAAGGTCGCCGGTGCCGGGCTCGACAAACCTTGCGCCGCTTTCCTTCAGGGTCGCGATGTTCCTTTGGAGCTGGGGATTCCGGTACATGCGGTCGTTCATGGCGGGTGCAACAAGGAGAGGGCAATCGATCGCCATCAGGGCCGAGGTCAGGGCATCGTCCGCAATGCCCCCGGCGATCTTGCCGATGATGTTCGCCGTGGCAGGGGCGACGAGTGCGAGGTCCAGACCATTGGTGATCTCGATATGTCCGATAGCGGCCTGATTACCTCCCGCGAACTCATCGAACAATACGGGTCTGCGGGAGAGCGTCTCAAAAGTCAACCGGGAGACAAAGTTCTCAGCGTTCCTGGTCATCGCAATACGCACCTCGGCACCTTGGTCCGTCAGCCTTCGCAGCAGGTCTATTGCCTTATATGCCGCGATACTGCCGGACACGCCGAGAAGGATCCGTTTTCCTGCTAAAAGGTCACCCTGCGACACGTCTGAAGCTCCTTATTCCTCGGTCTCGTCCGTATGCTCGGAAGGTTCCTCAACCGCATCTTCCTCGCCGTGGCCCTCGACCTCGGGCTCTCCAGTTCCCTCTTCAGCCCCTTCTTCAGTACCTTCTTCATCAGCGGATTCGGAAAGATAGGCGCTGAGCTCCTTGCGGATCTCCTCTTCCTTGGCCGAAAGCTGCGCATCGGCCTTCGCACGCTCTTCGCGCTTGCGGAACTCTTCCTTGGCCACATTGGCCGCTTCTCCGATGATGATCTTGAACTTTCCCGCGACGGCCTCTTCCAGCGCAACGGTCGTGTCCTTGATGGAGTGCGTGGAAACCTCCATCGGTGCCCCCGCGGAGAGCTGCCTCACCCGCTGGGACGCGATATGCACCAGGCGGAACTTTGTATCGGCAATTTTGTCACTCATCTCGATGGGGAGAGAGATCAGGTCTTCTGCTGCTTTTTGCATTGTACACCTCCTCGAATTGTAAGTTTCTTTAGACTGTTGAAAAACTGATTATCGTAGGCTAAAGCCTGCGGCTACCAAATTCAAATACGTTGATTCGTTTCATGGTAGCCGCACCCTTTAGGGTGCGTTTTCTATGTCCGGCGGACTTTTTCAAAAACCTGTCTTGATTTGAAATTAAATGATCCCTTCGATCCACGTAGTATCCATAAGGTTGACGCGGCACCGTTCCGCGATAACAACGGACCGCAGTTCGGTGAGCGCCCGGTCGAAATCCCGGTTGACAATAAGGTAGTCGTACATGGCGTAGTCCTTGATCTCTTCGCGCGATCGCTTCATCCGTTTCCTGATCTCGTCCTCGTTGTCCGACTTGCGGTTCCTGAGCCGTTCCTCGAGGATATCAAGCGAGGGCGGCATGATAAAAATGAACACTGCGGTGGCATATTTTTCCTTGATCTGTTTTGCCCCCTGCGTGTCGATGTCGAGAATCACATCACGGCCCTTCGAGACCATGACGTCAAGCACCCTTCGTGACGTCCCATAGAGATTAGAATGGACCTCTGCCCATTCCGCGAAATCGCCCGCATCGATCATTTCCCGGAACCGCGCCTCGCTCACGAAATAGTAGTCCCTCCCGTCGATCTCGCCTGGCCGCGGTTTGCGCGTCGCATAAGAGACCGAATGGGTAAGTTTTTCCAGCGAGTCGGTAATGGCATGGCACAGGCTGGTCTTGCCCGCGCCCGACGGCGCGGAAACCACGAACAGCAGTCCCTGTTTTCTCTTCATGGCTCGCTCCCGGTGGCAAATCTCTGCATCAGGGTCTCTACCTGCACTGCGGAGAGAATGACATGGTCGCTGTCGGTGATGATGATGGCCCTGGTCTTTCTCCCCTGGGTGGCGTCAAGCAGCCTCTTCTGTTCTTTCGCCTCTTCCTTGAGCCGCCGCATGGGCGCCGAGTCGGGGGAAAGGACCGCCACGACCTTTGTCGCCATCACCATGTTGCCGTATCCGATATTAACGAGGTTGTTCAGCATGGATCACTCGATGTTCTGGACCTGTTCGCGTATCTTTTCCAGCTCTGCCTTGACATTCACCACATCCATGGATATCTGCGCGTCCATGGCCTTTGATGCGATGGTGTTCACTTCTCTTCCCATCTCCTGCAGCAGAAAATCGAGTTTCCTGCCCACGGCTTCGCGCGAGGAACCGCCCAGCAACGACCGGAATTGCGTCATGTGGCACTCCAGACGGGTGAGCTCCTCGGTAACGTCCGTCCGTTCCGCGAGGACCGCTATTTCCTGCGCCAGCCTGACAGGATCAGGTTGCTCGCTCAGCAACCTGTTCAGGGTCTCCGTCATTCGCTTGCGTGTTTTCTCGACGCCGACCGGAACCTGAGAACGGATCGCCTTGCCCGTTCGATCTACGGTATCGAGCCGCTCCACGATATCCCCCGCAAGAAGGGCGCCCTCGTCATTGCGCATCACCTCGAGATCATCAAGTGCCTGCGACATGCCCTTTGATATGATCTGCCAATGCTGCTCCGGGTCTTCCTTTATCCCGGTCATCGTGATGAGGTCCGGCAGACCGGTCACCAGCGAGAGGTCCACATCGCCGCTCAACCCGAACCTTTTTTTGAGGTCCTCCAGTATCCCGATGTACTCCGCCGCCAGCGCTTCGTTCACGACAAGTCTGCCGCAGCTTTCCTGTTCGCTGTTCCGGCTGATGGAGACATCGAACCGTCCGCGGGAAAAACGCTCCTGAACGATCTTTTTCACCCGCGACTCGAGCACGGCAAGCCCCCGGGGCATTTTTATCTGGATATCAAGATAACGGTTGTTCAGCGAACGGATCTCTATCGAAAAACGGCTGCCTGCATCGCCCGTTTCTGAGCGGCCATAACCTGTCATGCTTCGTATCATTATTCATACACCCCGGCAGGACATAGTGTACGCCTCGAAATTCTCAATGTCAAACGGTCCCGTTCCGAACTAGAACTTTCTCGCATAATCCTCTTCAATGACCGGCGCAAAATGGAAGGTCCTGACGGTGAACGGCGGATACACATCAAAAAATAAATGGAGCTCCACGTCCCACGCCGCGCTGATCTTCATCCGGTGCGTATCGTCATCCCGCACTAGTTTAAAATCCTCCGGTCCGAGCGGCAGGCCCAGTTCCTTTGCCTTTTTTGCGAGATCAGACCGGATCTCCTCATCTTTAACGGTCTGCGCAAAACGGGCCTTGCCCGACATTTCGTCCTTCATCGACTCCGCATCGATGTACATCGGCGCCACTTTGACGCCTACATGAATGACGGCAAATAAGACCAGCAGAATAAAGATGACCTTAAAGCTGATCATCCCTCTGTCCTTCAAAAGAACGGACAATGTCATCCCCTCCCTCTTTATCGTATCATCGTGCCGATCCGCTCCCACCTTACCCAGCGGCCGTTCCCGTCCCACGACCAGTAGATAATAAGCGCCCGGCCGAGTATTTTTTCTTCCTTTACAAAACCCCAGAACCGGCTGTCCTGGCTGTTGTCGCGGTTATCTCCCATCACAAATACCGAATCAGCCGGCACCAGCTTGGGACCGAAATTATAACCTGACTGGTCGCGAAGATAGAGAATATGGTGCGTGACGCTGCCGAGCTGTTCTTCGAACAGTCTCGGCTTTTCATAATACGACGAACCGTCTCCCTGTTCACTGTCCTTGAACACACCCTGCGCGATGACCGGTACCGGCTGATCATTGATGAACAGGATCCCCTTTTTGATCTCGATCTTGTCGCCCGGAAGACCGATGACGCGCTTGATGAAGTTCTTTGATTCGTTCTCCGGATACTTGAACACGATGATGTCGCCCCGCTTCGGCTCTTTCCAGGTGAAAATCCTGGTATCCGTAAACGGTATCCGGGGGCCGTAGACGAACTTGTTCACCAGCAGGTGATCGCCGATGTCAAGCGTGGGGATCATCGATCCCGAGGGGATCTTGAATGCCTCGACCACGAATTGTCGAATGAACAGGGCCACGAGCGCCGCGATGAGAAACGGCTCGATCCATTCCTTGTAAAACGATTTGTGTTTCGCGTCTTGTTTCTGCTCTGACGACATCACGCCTCCGGGACGGCCGAACAAACGGCCGTAATTGTAAATTGAAAATTTAAAATTTCAAAATGAGAATCATGGAAGTGCGGGTTTCCCGCTTTAATTTTTCAATTAGTTTTTCTGAAACTACTCTCCCACCTTAAGCACCGCCAGGAACGCCTCCTGCGGTAGCTCGACGCTGCCGACCTGCTTCATCCGTTTCTTGCCTTCCTTCTGCTTTTCCAGAAGCTTGCGTTTTCTCGTGATATCCCCGCCGTAGCACTTCGCTGTCACGTCCTTGCGCAACGGCCTGACCGTCTCACGCGCGATGATCTTTGCACCGATCGCGGCCTGGATGATCACTTCATAGAGCTGGCGTGGGATCACTTCCTTGAGCTTTTCCGCGAGCTGCCTGCCGCGGATCGCGGCCTTATCGCGATGGGTGATAAGCGACAAGGCGTCCACGGGCTCCCCGTTCATCAGCACATCGAGTTTCACGAGATCGGACTCGACATAGCCCGACAGTTCATAATCGAGCGAGGCATATCCCTTGGTCAGTGATTTGAGGCGGTCGTAGAAGTCCATCACGATCTCGTTCAGCGGAAGATCGTAGATGATCCGCACCCGGTCCTTGGTGATATACTCGATCTCCCGCTGGTTGCCGCGCCGCTCCTGACACAATGCGATAAGCGACCCCACATACTGCTCCGGCGTGATGAGCGAGGCCACGATCATCGGCTCCTCGATGCGCTGGATATCCTGGATGTCCGGCATCTTGGCGGGATTATCCACCATCATGATGGTGCCGTCGTTCCTGGTCACCCGGTAAACGACCGTCGGCGCTGTCGGGATCAGATCGAGCTTGAACTCCCGCTCGAGCCGTTCCTTTACGATATCCATGTGCAAAAGTCCGAGAAAACCGCACCGGAAGCCGAATCCCAGCGCGAGCGACGTTTCCGGCTCATAGGTGAAAGAAGCGTCATTCAAACGCAGTTTTTCAAGAGCGTCACGCAGATCGGCATAACCGTCACTGTCCACCGGGTAGATGCCGGCGAAGACCATGGGTTTTACGTCTTTGTAGCCGGGAAGCGGCGCGTCCGCAGGACGATCGGCGTCCATGACGGTATCACCGATCTTGGCGTCCGCAACCCGCTTGATGCCTGCCATGATGCAGCCCACCTCACCCGGGGACAATTCCGTTTTCAGCTGCATCTTCGGTGTGAAAACCCCGACGGACTGCACTTCGTAGACCGCGGAATTCGAGAACAACCTGATCTTCTGCTTCGGACGCACGACGCCATCCACTACCCGGACCAGAATGACCACCCCTTGGTACGTGTCATACCAGGAGTCAAACAACAGCGCTTTGAGCGGCGCATCCGGGTCTCCGGGAGGCGACGGGATATTCTTAACGATCGACTCGAGGATCTCGTGGATGCCGATCCCCGCTTTGGCGCTCGCGGCAATAGCGCCTGAAGCGTCAAGTCCTATGACCTCTTCAATCTGGTGCTTCGCCTCTTCGATGTTCGCGCTCGGAAGATCGATCTTGTTGATCACCGGGATCATCTCGAGGTTATGGTCGAGAGCAAGATACGCGTTGGCAAGCGTCTGGGCTTCCACCCCCTGCGAGGCGTCCACGACGAGGAGCGCGCCCTCACACGCAGCCATGCTGCGCGAAACCTCGTAGGTAAAATCGACATGCCCCGGCGTGTCGATCAGGTTCAGGATATAATCGCGACCGTCCGACGCCTTGTACGTAAGGCGCACCGCGTGGGCCTTGATCGTGATGCCGCGTTCGCGTTCAAGATCCATGTCATCCAGCACCTGGTTGCTGCCAGCCGCCGACATCTCCCGGTCCGAAAGCGCTCCCGTAAATTCGAGGATCCTGTCGGCAAGAGTTGACTTGCCGTGGTCGATATGCGCAATGATGCAGAAATTCCTGATATTTGTGCTGGCCATAATCTATTTAGAACCAAATATGCCACAAAGACTCGAAGGCGCGAAGGAAATCATACATAAGTCAAATTTCAAAATGCAAATTGCAAAATTGGGTATGCCTTTGGCCGTGATTTTATATCCCCTCATTTTGACTTTTGCACTCTGCATTTTACCTTCATCAGACTTCGCGTCTTAGTGCCTTCGTGGCTGAATTTTGTTTGGTGCTTCTTATGTTGGCTGTATCTTCCGCAGCGCCCCGGCCGCTGCGCCTATCATTCCCGCATCATCACCAAGCAGTGAGGGGACGATCTCTGTCCGCTCTGCGGGCACCTGAAAGGCCCGTTTCATGATCTCCTCGTGCGTAGAACCGATAAAAAGGTCCCAGGCATCCTTGACACCGCCGCCGATCACGATCATGTTGGGGTTAAAGATATTGATCAGGTTCGCGATGCCGATGCCGAGCATGGATCCCATGTCCTTCATTACCTGCCGGGCGAGGGGCTCACCGTTCCTCGCTGCCTGATAGATCTGCGCGGACGTCACATCGGAAAGCTGATTTACTTCCATCATTCCCCTGGCTTCCCGATAACTTTGAACAATACCCCGCGCTGAAGCGTACATTTCAAGGCAACCGGAGTTGCCGCATCCACACTGCCGCCCGTCAGGGATCAGCGTCATGTGGCCTATCTCCCCTGCCATTCCGTCAGCGCCCTGCCAGATCTTATTATCGAGCACGATCCCGCCGCCCACGCCTGTCCCGAGCGTCAGCAGGATCATACTATTGATGCCGCGTCCTGCACCGCGCCACTGCTCTCCCAGTGCAGCCGCATTGGCATCGTTCTCGATGACAACCGGAATGTGAAGCGCCTTCTCCAATTCATCCCTCAGGGGGAGGTTGTTCCAGTCAGGGAAGTTGGGAGACTTCACGACAACACCCTTGTCCATCCGGATAACGCCGGGCGCGCCGACACCGACAGCCATAACGTGCAGTCCGCGCTGAACGGCGATCTCCCGCTGCTGCTTTATATTGTCGACCAGGCGGGCGACGACCTTCTTCCAGCCATCCGATGCGTTCGTGGCCTCTTTGCGCCTGTCGAGGATGTCCCCTTCAACGCTTAAGAGCGCTGTCCTCAGGTTCGTTCCACCGAGGTCCACGCCGATTACTACAGAGCTCACGCCGCCCTCCGTAACTACTCAAAATAACAGGATATTCATAAAAGTTTTGTATGATAACATACTGTGGTAAGAATGTAAATAAGATTGTTGCCAATAGGGTATCAACTGAAAAGGGAATGGTCAGAGCAGAATAACGAGGTAAGCCCATTGAGCAAGCAGAAGCATGACCGCCCCCGCTCTCATGAAATTTTTCTCTCTATCGGTCGGAAGGAAGCGGATGCGGGGAAGATCAAACGCAACGGTTATAAGACTGGTGAAAAAATACAACACCAGAAAGATCATGCACAGGGTCGTCAGGGGATTCATGGCAAACGCGGACAGAATATTGCCATGGGACAAATGCACCACCGCCCGTGAAGAACCGCATGTGAGACAGGGAATACCGATCAGTCCTTTGAACAAGCAGTGCGGTGCGAACGAAAGAACAGGCTGAAATCGTCCGAAGCCAAGCAACACCAGCGCGATACCTCCGTAGATGATGCCGAACTCTATCTGTTCCGGCGTCCTCTTTTTCAGGAAGAGTCGCATGCCCGCATTCCCCTATCACTTATACCATTGCATCATGGCGCCGAAAGATGATGCAAGAGCGCCCATGAACAGGACAGCAGCCATCACCAGCATCCCGCAGCAGAACAGGAAAGGGAAGAGAACGGCAACGGTCGCTTTGCCGCCGGTGGTCTCATGAGCGTCCCTGAGCCCGATCATGAAGAGGGTCAGCACCCAGAACGTTGTGACCGGCATGCCGCAAAACGGAATGACCATGATCAGGAAAGGCGACACACTGTAGCTTACCACGCGAAAGGTCGCCTCAAAACCGGCCTTCTCGCCGCGGACTATCATGAGAAACAGGTGGAGCATTCCGGACACAACGAACAACCACATTATGAGCAGGAACGGCATCATGAGTGTCCCGATGCCGTTTGACCTGCCTTCGCCGGCCGCGCTCCTCATCTCAGCGGTCATGAAATTACGCATCGGGTCATGGAGCAGGAGATCCCATACTGAAAGGAAGATCAGCCCTATCGTTCCGGTGATCATGGCAAAGAGCAGCGGATCGGTCAATCCTCCCGTCACCGGCATCCTTTTGAAAAAAGCCGAAGGAGTCAAAATGACCTCCTTGGCTGTCTTGAAGAGGCCGTTGAAAAATCCGTTCGTTTCCCGTTCTTCCCAGGGCGTTTTGTATCTTGCGGCATCGGGTGGATTTCCGCCGGTTCCGTGGTCCTCAGCAACTAGCCTTGCCCCGCAATGCTGACAAAAAATCTGTCCTTCAAATATTTCCTTGCCGCAGTGTTGACAGAACACACAACCTCCTTGCCATGATGAGACCCTCGGCCGCAATTCAATGGCAAACAAATGACGAAATTTTATACTATATAGTAAGGGTTGTCAATTTCAATATGTCTCAACGGTATTTGAGCGGGCGGGAACGAGTTGAAAGGGATGATGCGGTCCCCTCATTGAGTCGATGGATGAATTACCTGCTTCCGCACTCACGGGGATCCCCTTTGATCTTCTCGTTCGCATGCGGAAGTGCGGGAAGGATGACCGCGAGGTTCTCTCGCACTGCCCTGGGACTTCCCGGCAAATTCACGATCAGGGTCTGCTTGCGTATGCCTGCCACGGCCCGGGAGATCATGGCATGAGGCGTCTTCTTGAGGCTTTCAGCGCGCATGGCCTCTGCCATGCCGGGGAGCTCGCGGTCGATCACTGCCAGCGTGGACTCGGGTGTCACGTCCCGCGGTGATACGCCCGTGCCCCCCGTGGTGATGATGAGGTCGATCGTTCCGGAATCGGACAGGCGGCTCAGCACGTCGATAATGCGCGGCCCCTCATCGGGAAGTATCTCGTAGTGACCGACAAGAGCGTTTATGCCGCCGATCATTTCGCGAATGACCTTGCCGCTCTCGTCCTCACGTTCCCCGCAGGAACCTTTGTCGCTCAGGGTTATAATGGCTGCTCGAATATTCATATCGTTCACGTCCTGACCACGACAAACCGGAATTAAAAGGCGTCTCTCGCAGAAATGCAGAGTACGCAGAGAAAAGCTTGAAAAATGTTCAAGTTAAAGCCAATACTTAAAGGTTTTGATCTACTCTGCGTCCTCTACGTTCTGTGAGAAAATACCCCCCCTGCTGTGAGGATCTTCACGCCACAACACCGCCAACCGTGATCTCGGGTATCCGGAGCGTCGGCTGGGCGTCGCTCACCGGCGACCCCTGCCCGTCCTTGCCGCAAGTCCCGATGGAGAAACCGAGATCGGATCCGACCCGGTCGATGGAGAGAAGGACCTGGGGTCCATTACCCGTGAGCGTGGCCCCGCGCACCAATTCACCGATCTTTCCGTTCTCGATCAGATATCCCTCACTCACCTCGAACACAAAATCACCGTTCACGGTATTTACCTGGCCACCGCCCATTTTTTTTACAAAAAGACCGCTCGGCGTCGATCGCAGGATGTCCTCGGGATCGGATTCGCCCTGCACGATCATCGTGTTCGTCATCCGGGGGATCGGCCGGTGCTTGTAGGACTCGCGTCGGCCGTTCCCGGTGGACCTCGCGCCGTCTTTCATGGCCGTCAGACGATCGTACATGAATGTTTTGAGAACCCCCTTGTCAACCAGCACCGTGCGTTCCGCATCAACGCCCTCATCATCGAAACGGAACGACCCGCGCTTCCCTGAAAGCGTGGCGTCGTCCACGACCGTAATGAGCGATGACGCGATCCGTTCTCCGCGCCTATTCGAGTAGACTGACAGGCCCGACTGTGCCAGGTCCGCCTCAAGCCCGTGACCGACCGCCTCGTGGATCATGGTACCGCCCGCGTCCGCAGAGAGCACGACCGGCATCCTGCCGGCCGGCGCCTTTCTCGCGGACAGCATCATCACCGCGCGCCGCGCCGCGGTCTCGGCCGCTTTCTCCAGTGGGTACGCATCAAAGAGCTCCATGCCGGCAATGCCCCCGACCGGCTCATATCCGGTCTGGACGATCTCTCCATCCGCGGCCACAACATGGACAAGCGCGGTAAGATACATGCGTTCATCCTCGGCAAGAACGCCATCGGAGTTTGCAATAAGGACCCGCTGACGGTTCTCCCGGTAACTCACCATTGCCTGCCGGATGCGCGGGTCGAAGGCACGTGCCACCCTGTTGGCCTCAAGCACCATCGCCACCTTCCGCGAGGTGTCCACTCCTTCCGGGGCCTGTCCGACCGGCAGATCGAAACGCGGATTCGCCCTTATCAACGCGACCGTTGGATGACGAACCTCCCCTGCCGCTGCGCTGCGCACAGCGTCGGCCATTTCAAGAAGCGACTCGGTCGTCAGTTCGTTAGTATAGGCGTAGGCCGTCCTTTGGCCGAAGATGAGCCGGACCCCGGCGCCCTGCTCCCGTCCGGACATGACCTTTTCGAGCCTGCTGTCCTCGCATACAAGCGAGAGCGGCGCGCTCTGTTCAATAAAAACATCGGCGAACTCGCCGCCGTTTCCCATGGCCCTTTTCAGGACCGCGCCGATATCAATATTCACGTCCATTGTTTCTCCCCTGCCGCACCCTGCCATGATGCTGCATTGCAACTGTTTGGCATCATATGGCATTCTGCTTGTAATTGCAACTTCTTATCAGCAGCGAACACTCCTTGCGTCTTGAGTGCAGAAGGCCTGATGCGGCATTGTTCCAGCTTTATCGTCGCACTGCAAAAAGGTCCCCGTGCTGAACTCGAACTAGAGGAACGCTCACACTCCTGATCCCCAATAACACGTCCATTATAGTGCACTGACCGTGGTATTTCAATAATTACCATCAGGCATTCCGTCATTATTCATAGTGCTGATAACGCTTTTTTTTCTGTTGACAAAACAGACAAGAGCGGCTAACCTCTCCCTAGATTCTCCCTTTATAGTGGAGCTTTTAATATACAATGAAACAAAAGAAGATATTGATAGCGGACGATAATGATAATATCCGGGAAGCTCTCACCTCCATCCTTGAGGATGAAGGGTATGCATTGTGGATAGCGAAAGACGGAGAAGAAGCACTCAGAAAAATCAGGGAAATTTCTCCGGATATTGTTATCCTTGACGTCATGATGCCTAAGGTCACCGGTTATGACGTCTGCCGTACCATCAAGACCGACCCTGACCTCAAAAAAATCTTTGTCCTCATGCTGAGTGCCAAAGGCCAGGCAATCGAGCAGGAACGTGGCAGAGAATCCGGCGCGGATGAGTACATGGTAAAACCCTTCAGCCCGAGTGAAGTACTCGCCCGGATCAATAAAATCGTTGTGAATGAATGACCCCTTATCTTCAGACTTCAGATAAACAATGGGCAGGATGTCTCCAATGAATCGTTGGCGAGCCTGGCCGGCAGAGGACATCTCGATCACCCTTTATTGCTGATACCGGGGTCACTCATAATCCACGGTAATCCGTTTCCGAATGCGGGTTTAACTGCTTGACTTTCCCCCGCTTTTCGATGTAAATTATTCCATGTTTCAGCGCGTCATTCACCTCCTCAAGCAAAAAGAGCTCATTTCCCCCACAGTAATCATCCTGTCGCTTCTGGTCGTACTTTCGATCATCATAATTCTTGGACAGTTCTTTCACCAGACACTCCAGGAAGAGATGGCGTCACAGTTCAACCAGCAGCAGCTTCTGCTTGCCCGTGAAGTGGCGATAAACATAGAAAGCTTCATCGACCATGTGTCCAAGAATATCCGGGTCATCTCCCGACTTCCGGAGCTCGATCGTGTCCATCTGAGCCCCCGCAGCCGCGCGGTTGCCGACTCGATCAACATTGGTTTGCAAAACAAGGCCTTGGACACCATCCAGGTTCTCAACAAAGAAGGAATCGTTCTCTACGATAGTTCGTACCCTCGGAAGGAGGGCACGGACCTGTCGGGTACCGATTATTTTCAAAAGGCGCGGCTCCTGCCTGACAACGAAAGGCTCATTACCGATCTCATTGATGTCCACCATGGAACAAATCCAGAGGCGAAAGAGTTCATCGTGGCCACCCCTATTTACAATCATGATGCACATCACCGCGTCGCTGAATTCAGTGGCATCGTGTTGGCCGTGCTCTCGGTGAATGGAATTACTCAAAAATATCTATTGCCGATCAAGTCAGGAACGCGCGGTTATGCCTGGATGATGGATGCTGATGGGACCCTGCTTTATCATCCCACGCAACCCTCGATGGTCGGCAGGAACCTTTACCAGTCCAATCTTTCGTGTTTCCAATGCCACAGGTCATTCGATGCCGAGAAACGGATGATCGAAGAGAAATCGGAGACCGTTGGATTTTACGAAGCGCCGGGAGGAGAGAACAAACTTGCGGCGTTCTACCGGTTTCCGATAGCAAGAAAATCATGGATCGTCGTTGTGTCTGCGCCGTACTCCGACGTGATCGCGCTGATGCAGAAGAGCAGACGGTTCTATTCACTCCTGATCCTGTCGATTTTCATCACCACGCTGGTAGCCTCAATAACCACGATCATCAACTATAAGAGGAAGATAAAGGCCGAAGAGAAGGCCAAGCATTTCGAGAACCAGCGCAGGCTGGAGCGGGAAATAGAGATCCAGAAGGATTACCTCGAGAACATCATCGAGAACACGAAAACCAACCTCATGGTCCTTGACCGAAATCTCAAGGTCAAGACTTTGAACACCGCCCAGGCGAAGACATTCAGCCGGCCGAAACAGGACATCCTCGACTGCCAGTTCTTCACCCTCTTCCCGGACAATCTTCAGGCGTACGAAGGCATTCCCTTCGAAGCACTGCTTCACAAAACGCTCGCGGGGCACAGCTTTTCGATCAAGGACTACGGGATTACCGCTCTTGACGCGGCACCGATCTATCTTGACATGAATATCAGCCCGCTGATCATTGAAGGAACGATCACCGGCATCCTGATATCGAGCAACAACGTGACACAGCGCTTCCACCTGGAGGAGGCGCTCAAACAGTACACGGTCGAACTTGAGGACAAGGTCGACAAGGGTACCGCCACAGCAAAGAATCTCGAACAGCAGGTCATGCACTCGGAAAAACTCGCCGCGCTTGGCAGGCTCGCCGCCGGCGTCGCCCACGAGATCGGCAATCCCCTCACCTCCATCTCGACCTTTGCCCAGCTCCTGCGGGAAATGGCAACGGACGAATTTTCTCAGAACAGCCTCGACATCATCAATAATCACATCCAGCGTATCAGTGATATCGTGCGGCGGATGTCGGCCGTTGCGCGGGCTGATTCTCTCAAAATAAAAGCCGTGCAGATCAACGATGTCCTGCAGTCCACCCTTGACCTCATGCGTCTCGACAAGCGCATGAAAAACACTATCAAGATTTCGACCTCTTTTGATCAGGACCTCCCCCAGATCATGATCGATGAAGGCCAGGCCTCCCAGGTGTTCATCAACCTCACCCTTAATGCGCTTGATGCGATGCCGGAGGGAGGGTCCCTGAAGATTACGACCAGACGGGAACGGGACAATTCGGGGAAAGATTCAGTCGTGATAGAGGTAGCCGACACCGGCATTGGGATCCCCACGAAAGACCTCGCAAAGATCTTCGATCCTTTTTACACGACCAAGGAAGTGGGTACGGGCACCGGTCTCGGTCTTTCGCTGAGCTATAATATCGTCAAGCGGTTCAAAGGCGACATCAGGGTAGAGAGCGAAGTCGGCAGAGGAACGATATTCACCATCATTTTTCCGGTTGAACACGAGTAAAGGGAGACGACTTTCATGGACAAAAAGAATATTCTGGTCGTCGACGATGAAAAAGACATCTGCATGGCCCTGAACATCATCCTCACCAAGGAAGGATACTCGGTCAAGGAGGCATACAACGGCGAGCAGGCCATCGAACGCATCAAGCAGGAAAATTTTGACATCATCATGACCGACATCAAGATGGAGAAGATGGACGGTTTCGAGGTCCTGAAGCTGGCCCAGCAAATAAGCCCGGAAACATCGGTCGTCATGATGACGGCCTTTGCATCGGTCGTATCCGCGGTGGAGGCCATGCGCGCAGGCGCCGTTGATTATATTACCAAGCCGTTCATCAACGATGAGATCAGGATGACCGTCAAGAACATCCTGCAAAGCCGCCAGCTCCAGATGGAGAACCAGATACTGCGACAGGAACTGAGCCAGCGGCCGGCAGCCTTCACGAACATCATCGGGAGCTCGGAACCCATGCAGAAGGTCTTCTCCGTCATGGAAAAAGTGATCCCGAATAAAAGCAATATCCTGATCACCGGTGAAAGCGGGACAGGCAAGGGACTTGTTGCCCAGGCGATCCATGAAGCAGGACCTCGCAAGACGCAGCCTTTTATCGCCATCAACTGCGGGGCCATCCCGGAGAACCTGCTGGAGAGCGAGCTCTTCGGCCACAAAAAAGGGGCCTTCACGTCGGCCAATGAGGACAAAAAAGGACTCATCACCATGGCTCACACCGGCACCCTGTTCCTGGACGAGATCGGAGAACTGCCCCAGGCGCTCCAGGTCAAACTGCTTCATGTCCTTCAGACCAAGGAACTCACCCCCGTTGGCGACACGCGGGTCATCACCGTGGAGGTCAGGATCATCGCTGCTACGAATGCCGACCTTATGCAGCGCGTGAAAGAGGGACGTTTTCGCGAAGATCTCTACTACCGTTTGAACGTCATCGAGATACACCTGCCGTCGCTGCGCGAGCGACGCGACGATATCCCGGTGCTGATCAAGCATTATCTTGCGATCTCTGCAACGGAAGCGGGAAAGAAGATCAAGGACATCGATTACGAGGCAATGCAGGCGCTTCTTGCCTACGACTGGCCGGGCAACATCAGGGAATTGAGAAATACGATAGAGCGGGCAACCGTGCTTGCGGATGGCGAGGTGATCACTATTCACGACCTGCCGGACAAGTTCAGGACCCTCGACATCGAAGGAGTGTCGACCTCATCGCTCAGGCAGGCGATCGATGAATTCGAGCGTGAGTATATACGAAGAAGCATGGCGGAATGCAAAGGGAACAAGGAAGCGGCGGCGAACAAACTCGGTGTCGACCTTGCGACCTTATATCGCAAGCTGAAAAAGCTCAGGATAGAAACAGCATGAACGATGAATCCACGCCAAAGCATATCAGGTCATCCGGTCCGGAGAGTGCCCTTCCCTCTCCGGCTCACGTTCCACAACCCCTTTCAGCTTTATCAGGCTCACGCTTGATGCCGGAAGAGCGATCCACTGAAAAGACCCTTTGAGGTGCACCTCGGCGTCCGAGACCTCAATCAACACGCCCGCATATTCCATCCCGTTCGCGATCACTTCAACTTCCTTGCCGATCATTGATTGAATATCAGCCATATATATCCTCCTTTTTTCTGACTCTTGCGTCCTGACTGCTGACCCTGACCACTGTTGTATTATATTTCCAACCGGCCCCAGTTTTCCTTGCGGTATCTCCAGAGTAGGAGCGTCATCCGTACGATCCAATCCACGATCATGACCATCCAGACGAACCGTACCTCGGTCTTCATGACGATGGCCAGGAATGCCGCAGCCGGCAGCCGAACGAACCACATGCCTGCGATGGTAGCGAACATTATGAACCCCGTGTCCCCCGCCCCGCGCAGGGACCCGCCGGCCACCATGGTAACGGCAAGCGGTATCTGTGCGAACGCGACGATCTTCATATACAGGATACCATATTTTATTACTTCGGGATCGTCCGTGAAGGCCCGCAGAAGGGCGTAGGGAAAGAAAAAGAACAGCATGCCCATGGCAGCCATAAGGACGACGGCAAGACGGTTGGCCTCGTACGCGGAAATTCTCGCGTCCTGCGGACGGCCCGCTCCCAGGTTCTGTCCCACCATGGTTGCGGCAGCGACGGCTATTCCATAGCCGGGCATGAACGAAAAAGCCTCTATGGCAAGACCGACCTGGTGAGCGGCATAGACCGACGTACCGTACAGCAGGATGACCTTTGCGAAGACCATGGACCCGGCGTTCTGGAGCAGCCGGTCGATAAAGATCGGATATCCCAGCTTAAAGGTCGTGACGGTGAACTTCCAGTCCAGCGACCTGCTGATGACGATATATCTTTTATTCAGAGAGCGGGCAAGGAGGAACATCGCTCCCATGCACTCTGATGCAGCAACGGCAATGGCCGCGCCTTTTACGCCCAGCGCGGGGAAACCCCAGCGGCCGTAGATCAGCGGATATGCCACGGCCACATGCAGGACGTTCACGATCAGCGTTGCATACAGCGGCGTTTTAGTGTCTCCGGTGCCATGCATGATGCCGGCAAGCACGTTGACCGAAATCGTGAACAGGATGAAGGTAAAGATGATCTTCGTATAATCGGTGAGGATCCCCTGAACACTCTGGTCCGCCCCAAGCAGCGAGGCAACCTGCCCGCCGAAGTTAACTCCGATGATCATGATCGCCGCTGCAGCCGCGACTGCAAGCAGCATCGCCTGGTACGCCGCCTTCGCCGCATCCGGTTTTCTGTCCGCTCCCCATAACTGGGAGACCAGAACGGTCACGCCCACGTTGATGCCCCAGGACAGGCTCATCGTCACGAAGACCATGATCTGAGCGATGCCGACCGCTGCAATGGCTGAGGCGCCGAGCCCCCCGACGAGGAAGATATCAATGATACCGACCGAACGCTGGAACAGGCTCGAAAGCACGACCGGAAGCGCGAGTGAAAACATCTGTTTCCTGATGTTCTTTTGCATGATGGTTATTAGTATGCTGCTGTTTCCCACATAGTGATACATGATTCAGCAAAACTTGTAAAGCGATTCTTAGTACTGCGGAATCAGCCGCTATCTTTCGTTAAAACTGATTGATTTTGCGCGATAGTGAGTAGTGAGCGGCGGGATTGTGGATTTCCGTTGTGCAACCGGTTTTGGAATAGGGGCGATAATTGCGAGCTTCAACTGACCTCATGCAACAGCGATTCAGGAACAAGAAGCGAACAAGACCGGTGTTATGGTCTCACGTCCCGTTGCGCATAAGTTTACTCGCGTCGAAGGGTCAACTTCGAATGGCAAGTGATTTCACTGCACAGATATCCGAATATCTCGAAAGCCGTTGAAATATCGATAACTATTGGCAGAAAGGATCGGGCCCTGTTGTTTCTCGTACTCTATCCTGCTTCTATCCATTCAAGAGCATCATGATAGCTCATGAAAACATGCACGTCTTTTATGCCACGCGGTACAAGGCTCCGATAAGTTACATACATTCGTCCCAAACCATATGCTAAGGAATTGTTTACAACGATCGCGAGCTTGGTTTTGACGCCGAGGCTATCCGTATTCGTTGCCAGGTGAGCAAGTGTCATAATTCCCTGAGTGCTCAACTTGAAACTACTTGCCTGGCCGAAATCTACAATTTCGTTATAGGAGAAATAATCAGGTTGGCTTTTTATGTCTTGCTGGTACTTTGTGAGGGCTTCGATAAGTTCGCTGTCAACAGCCCCTCCAATCCAGAGCGTGGTAATAAGTCTGCGGTTATTATCTATATTATGCTGCGCTGGCATGGTTTACCTTACATGCTCACGATGAGTTCACGCGCCGCGAAGCAGTCGACGTAGAACTATTATTTATATATGGTCCCGAGATAAATTACGTAATCTCTCAATTCTTATAGATCAATTTTGGTGCTCTTCGGTTAGGGAAATCCTCAAAGGACCTCCCTGATTGCCGAGAGTATCGTATTTTGAAGGAAAGAGCAAGAGGAAATGTCTTCAAATGCGGAGTGCAAAACTCTTGGATCTGTCAGCGCTCTGAACTCGGGAAGCTCAGTTCCGCATTTTATCTTGTCCCTATCAAATAAAAATACCCTGGGGTCACCAGACGAAAATTAGCCGTTAACGTAGTACTAGTAGCATTTGTCTTAGCAGATCCTCGGCAATTGCTCGCCTGGCAGCATATCAACGATCCGGCTGCCGCCGATGGCGGTTTCGAGCAGTACCATGCCCGAAGGTGACGCCGTAATATCGCCGATGATCACTGCGTTCAAACCATAGGGATGCTTTTTCATCGTCGTCAGAACAACGTTCGCATCCGTACCTGCCAGAATAGCAATAAGTATCCCCTCGTTCGCTGAGTAGAGAGGATCAAGACCGAGAAGACCGCAGGCGCCTTTTACCCGGGGCGGGATGGGGAGAGTCTTTTCCTGAATCTTAATGCACAGACCCGATTCAAGTGCCGCTTCCTTGAGCGTTGTTGCAAGACCGCCTCGTGTCGGGTCACGCATGAAATGGATGTCCTTTTCGGCGCTGAGCATCGCTCTGGTCAGATCATTCAGCGGACGGGAATCAGTTCGCACAGGCGGGTCGAAGGTAAGGCCATTGCGCTCCGCTATGATCGCAACGCCGTGGTTGCCGATCTCGCCGCTGATGATGACCTTGTCCCCTGTCCTTATCCTCGACGGAGATATTTCAACACCTTCAGGCAGCACGCCGAGACCCGAGGTGTTGATGAAGACGCCATCAGCCTTGCCTTTGTTCACAACCTTGGTATCACCTGCCACGATCCGTACACGGGCCAGTTTGGCCGCGGCCGCCATGGATGCGATGATCTTCTTAAGATCGGACAGCGGAAATCCCTCTTCGATGATAAAACCAGCCGTTAAAAAAAGCGGCTCAGCCCCTGCGACGGAGAGGTCGTTCACAGTGCCGCAGACCGCAAGATCACCGATGTTGCCTCCGGGAAAGAACAGCGGTGTGACCACATAGGAATCGGTGGTATAGGCAAGACGTCCCGATGGCACGTTCACCGTGGCCGAATCCCCGGTGCCTTCTATGCCAAAGGCCGGGCTGAAGTGCTCCCTGATCAGCTGGTACATCAGTTTACCGCCGCTGCCATGTCCTAAGAGAATTTTATCCATATGCAAAAACCAACTCCAATAAGCCGCTTTATTACTATGGCGGACGGGGACTACGTAGACTTTTGCCGTTGAAGCTCTGCGTCTCTATGATAGATCATGAGTTTTACGAGATCATCATCTATTGGTGCCCGTACTTGAAATAAGCGGCACAGCTCCCCTCAGTGCTTACCATGCAGGGCCCGACAGGACTGTCCGGCGTGCAGCCCGTGCCGAAGAGCGGACATTCCGTCGGGATCTTCACTCCTCGCAGAATATCACCGCAGGAACAGAGCTCCGGTTCAGGCTCATCCGAAATCTGAGGGTCGAACCGCGCTATTGCATCGAAGGCGGCATATTCCGCCCGCAGTTTCAGGCCGCTATCCGGAATAACGCCGATCCCGCGCCAGTACGCATCCATTGGTTCAAAGACCCGCCCCAGAAGTGCCAGTGCCTTCGGGTTTCCCTCTGCCTTCACGACGTTCCGGTACTGGATCTCGACCTCTGACCGCTGCTGCGCGATCTGCCGCGCGATCATGAGGATCCCCTCGATGATCTCCCCTGCTTCGAATCCCGTGATAACACAGGGGATATGGTACTGCTTCGCCACTACGGTATAGGGCTGCTTGCCGATGATCGTACTCACATGTCCCGGCATAATGAAGCCGTCGACCTTTACATCCGGAGAATCGAGCAGCGCCTTGAGAGCTGGAGGTACAAGCTTATGGGAAGAAAAGATCGAAAAGTTCCGAACACCCAGCCGCTTTGCCTCATACACGGTGGCCGCGATCAGCGGCGAAGTGGTCTCGAACCCGGTCGCAAAAAAAACAACCTGTTTTTTTTCCGTTTCCGTCCGAGCAAGCTTCAACGCATCCATGGGTGAATACATAACGCGCACATCGGCGCCTTCAGACCGGGCCTCGATGAGCGACTGTTTCCCACCGGGCACTCGCATCATATCCCCGAAAGTCACGAGGACCACCTCAGGTCTCTTTGCGATCGCGATCGCCACATCAACGTCATGGATCGACGTGACGCAGACCGGACATCCCGGACCGCTCAACAGGGTGATCGTTCGAGGGATCAAACCCCTTATCCCGTGCCTGAAGATCTCGACAGTATGGGTCCCGCAGACCTCCATAAGCTTGAGCGGGCGATCGATTGTCTCCATGAGCTTATGGAGTTCATCCAGCATCTGCTTCATAAATATGCTCTATCCTTCTACGTTTCCTCCCCCTTGATGGCGGGGTTGGGTGGCGGTTATTAACATGTTGCTTATTTCACCCGCCCCTTGATCTCCTCACCTCAAGGGAGCGGAAGTTGTTTCTTTAGTCTTTCCCTCACCAAATACGCCTGCCCCAGAGAAATGCATGCGTCATTGCACGGTACCTGCTGATTCATAAAAACGTTCATGCCGTCCGAAGACAACACTTTGATCACCCGGTTCAGGATATAAAGGTTCTGGAAGGTGCCGCCGCTCAACGCAATATCTTTGAGCTCGTACTGCTCACTTAATCCCCTGACCATCGCTCGAACGACCGAAACAACGGTATTGTGAAACCGTGTCGAAATAATTGCCCGTGTTGTTTTTTCGTCAAGGTCGGCTATGATCTCCCGTATCATGGCAGAGAAATCGATGATAGTATACCCATTTTCTTTCTTGAACTCAACGCGATACTCGTCATCGATCCCCCCCTGAACAATGGCTTCCAGCGCCATTGCCGCTTCGCCTTCAAATGTGTTTCGGTCGCAAACCCCCAGCAAGGCGGAGACAGCGTCGAACAACCTTCCAGCCCCTGAAGCGAGGGGAGATAATTCCCTTGATCGCGCTACAATCATAAGCTTCTCGATCGCTTCACTTCCGTAGTTCCAGATAAATCCTATCTTGTCCAAATGGTCACGGGCCCTATCTCCCGCCGCGTCTATTATATAACTCACTGCCGTCTTCCACGGCTCTTTGATCGCGGCTTCTCCACCCGGCAACGAAACATACTTGAACTGTCCGACCCTCTCGAAGCCATCGATATCAGCGACCAGGAATTCTCCACCCCAGAGATTGCCGTCCGTGCCGTAACCCGTTCCATCGAATGTAACACCGATGACCTTCGTGGTCAGCCCATGCTCGGCCATCACCGATCCAATATGGGCATAATGATGCTGGATACCGTATTTTCTTATGCCGTCCTCCGCACCCTGCCCACTGCCCACTGACCCCTGTTCCATCGCCCATCTCGTTGACAGGTACCCTGGATGCAGATCATGCGCGATGGCGGTCGGGTCCACCCGATAAACCGCTTTAAGATTTGCAAGACATTCCTTGAAGAACGTTCCTGTCTCGTAATTTTCCATGTCGCCGATATGCTGGCTCACAATTGCGAATTTGCCCTTGGTCAGCGTGAATGTGTTCTTGAGATCGGCGCCGCAGCCAAGCACTTCAGGTCCTTCGTCGTGAAGGGCAATGGGGTCAGGTGCGTATCCGCGGGAACGACGCATAAACAACAGTCCGGGGTCCTGAGTTCGAATTTCGGTGTCGACTCTGCTCACAACTCCCGACTCCCTACTCCGAACTCGCCCCACCGAATCATCCACCCGCATGAAGATATCTCGGTCATGCAGAAGGAACCCGTCAACGATGCCGGAAAGTTTCCGGATGGCCTCATCATTGTCACGTACTATCGGTTCTTCAGACAAGTTGCCGCTCGTCATCACCAATGCCTTGAAATGCAATTGCATTGGGCTAACGCCTGATCCAAGAGAATGATTGAACAACAGGGTGTGCAGGGGCGTGTAAGGCAGCATACATCCTATATAATTATTGTTCGGCGATACAGCCCCTGCTAGCACGTCAAGATCCCTTTTGCGTAACAAAACGATAGGCCGTCTATTTGACAGCAGGACCTTATTCTCCTCATCAGAAATAATGCAGTATTGCTCTACACTTCTGATATCATGCGACATGACTGCGAAGGGTTTGTTGCTCTTCCTCTTCTTTTCCCGCAATCTTTTGACAGCCTCATCATTCGTTGCATCACATGCAAGGTGATAACCTCCGAGGCCTTTGACGGCAACGATTCCGCCTTGTTGCAACAAGTTTATTGTTTTTGCGATAGCATCTGAGCCCCGTAATCCTAATACAGAACCCTGAACTCTGAACTCCACCTGCGGCCCACAGACGGGGCATGCATTCGGCTGGGCATGGAATCGTCTGCTTTTGGGATCGTGATACTCCTCGATACATTCCGGGCACATTGCAAAATCGGCCATCGTGGTGTTCGGCCTGTCATAAGGGACCGACCGGGTGATGGAATAACGAGGACCGCAATTCGTGCAATTGATGAAAGGGTACAGGTATCGCCGATCAGAGGGATCAATCAGTTCCTTGAGGCAATCGTCGCACGTCGAGACATCGGGGGATACGAGGGTAAAGGGACGGCCGGCTGCATTGTCGGTACTGGCAAGAATGGTAAAATCAGCATACCCGTGATGGGGCAGCGAAGTTGCGGTGAACTCGGTTATCCGGGAGAGCGATGGGGCTTCAATGCGAATGCGTTGGACAAAATCGGCAACCCGCGCTCCCTCGATGTCGATCAGAACGCCTTCACTGGTATTCGTTACAAATCCCTTGAGGTCAAGAGACGCCGCAAGGCTATAGACAGAGGGCCTGAATCCAACGCCCTGCACGATGCCTTTGATTATGATCTGAAGCCGCTCAACCATGTGGCCCATGCATCGATCCCCGCGCCGCTCGTGCAAGAGACCTCGAATATCTTTAGTTTTGGATTGAGCGCCAGCGAATCGTTCCGAACCTTGTTCATGTCGGTATTCATGTACGGCAGCAGGTCCATCTTGTTCAGGACCAGGGCCGATGACTCGCAGAACATGAGCGGGTATTTGAGCGGCTTGTCATGTCCTTCGGCGATCGAGAGCACCATCATCTTCATATCTTCGCCAACCTTGAACTCGGCCGGGCAGACAAGGTTCCCCACGTTCTCGATGATCAGCATGTCGAGGTCGCGAAGCGGCAGATCGTCCAGCACCTCGCTGATCATATTCGCGTCCAGATGACAAGCCCCGCCGGTATTGATCTGAACGATCGGAACATCCAGGGCACCGATGCGGTCGGCATCGTCCTGTCCCACGATGTCCCCTTCGATCACCCCGATCTTCATATGCGGCTTGAGCGCCTGGATCGTGCGCTCCAGCAGCGTCGTCTTGCCGGCCCCGGGAGCACCCATCAGATTCGCCACAAAAACGCCGGCCTCCTTGAACCGTTTCCGGTTCTCTTCCGCGATCCGATCATTCGCCTCAAGGATCCTGCTTACCACTTTGACTTTCATTAATGCATCTCCATCTCGGCAATTTCCATTTCACGACCGCGGTTGACCTCAAATTCCTTTGATCCACAGAGAGGGCAGGCAAATATATACTGGGCATCCGGGACATCAAATTCTTTATTACAGGACCTGCATCTCCCACCCACCTGCACAATCTCAATGGTCATCGTGGCATCTTTAGCGACCGTCGGCTCTTTCAGCGCATCAAAGGCGAACTGGAGAGACTCGGGCATGACGCCCGTTGCCTTTCCGAGCCTGACGATGATCGACTCTACCGTTGTACAGCCCTGCTCGCGGCACTGTTCATCGACTATTTCCAGGATACTGTGGGCAATGGAAGACTCATGCATTATTTCACCGGTCTGGAATACCTCTGCCTTGATCGATTGAATGGCAAATCCTGCGTGAACGAGGACATAATCACCGATCCCGGGCTCCTCGGAGAGCAGGATGATGCTCACATCCTTTCTCGCGCCGTATACGTCGATCGTTGCCATCTCATTGTCGATCGATATTACTTTTGCGGGGACAGCAAGGCACATGGCACATTCCACTCATGTAGTTTGGACACAATACGTTCGACAAGCTCAGGTACTTTATCCCATATCTCCGGGGACATGTCAAGACCGAGTTCCATGCTCTTTGGCTGAATGCCGATAATACAGATGTCCTTTGGCAAGGTGTCGGATAACTTCACGATAGACAAAACATCCAGCAGACCCAAATGATGCAGTGATGTCTTGGTGCTGAACTTTGCCGGAATCGCCTCGTTTTCCAGAATATCGATGTACCCGGGCTCCCGGTCGAAATTTACGGCGTCGATCATGAGCAGTTTCTGCCGCCCTTCGATAAAAGGCAGAAGATCGAGGCCGGCTGCACCGCCATCGATGACCTCTGCATAATCAGGCACACGGTAGCGTTTCTGGAATTCATTCACCGTATGGACACCAACACCCTCATCCATCATCAGGATGTTACCAAGTCCCATGATCGTGACTGTCGGTTCTTTTAGGGGGTACATGCTCCTCCTGCAAAAAAAAACCCTCCGCCTCCCGACTCAGCTACCGCCAAATAAGGAGGAGAGGGCTTACGTTTAAACAGCTTCTCAAGAATACGTTACAGGGCTTTTACCTTTATGATATCGTTGCCCTTCGCATCGACCATGTGGATCGCGCATGCCAGGCATGGATCGAACGAGTGCACGGTCCTGAGAACTTCCAGCGGCTTTTCCGGGTCCGCTAACGGCGTACCTACCAGTGATGCTTCGTACGGTCCCGGGGCGCTGTCCCCGTTCCTCGGGCTCGCGTTCCAGGTCGACGGAACGACGCATTGATAGTTCTTTATCTTTCCGTTCTTGATCACGCTCCAATGGGACAATATTCCGCGCGGCGCTTCATGGAAGCCGACCCCTCTGATCTCGCCGCTCGGGAACACGGGCGCGTTAAAAGTTGCAACATCACCCTTACTGATGTTCGCCACCAAGGCGTTCCACTGGTTGGTGAGCTCATCGTACAGGATGGCGCAACGTATTGCGCGGGCTCCGATACGCCCGATAGTGGAATGAAGCGCGGCCGGTCCTACCTTAGTTTTGGCAAGGCTGCTGACCGTGGCGAGCATATCTCCAACGTATTTTTTTGCCGGGGCATACCCGGCAGCATACATGCCGAGCACATTCGCGAGCGGTCCGACCTGGGCCGGCTTGCCCTCGAATGTCGGCGCCTTCACCCATGAATACTTGTCGTCATATTTCATTCCAGTATAATTCGGGTCCGTTGTCTCGTCCCAGGGATGTTTGTTCCACTCGCCCTTGTACCAGGAATGCTTGATGCTTTCCTTAACCCCGTTCTTGAAGAATTCATCATTGAAACTCTTGATGGGCTTGAACGAGGCGAGATCGCCATTCGCGATGTAGCCGCCCGGCAAAGCGAACGTCGTTCCCTTTGTGTCCATGGGCATATCAGGCGCCGATAGATAATTCGTGACGCCTTTTCCGTGTCCGGTCCAGTCTGCATAGAACGCGGCTACTGCGGCCACGTCCACGAGCATGGCGTTCTTCACGAAGCCGCCGATTTCGTCGATGAGTGTCTTGATGTAGTAGAGCCGCTCCATATTGAGCGTCGTCGGGCTGTCGACATTGATGGCGTTCGCCACACCGCCGACCGCCAGGTTCTGGATGTGCGGCGTCTTGCCGCCAAGGATTGATACGATCATGTTGGCGCGGCGCTGGTAATTGAGCGCCTGCAGATAATGGGACGTCGCAAGCAGGTTGACCTCCGGGGAAAGTTTCATGGCAGGATGACCCCAGTATCCATTGGCGTAAATGCCCAACTGGCCGCTGCCCACGAACGTTTTAAGCTTGTCCTGCACTTCTTTAAAATGCTTAGCCGAATTTTCATCCCACGAGGACAAACTTTCAGCCAACTGGGCTGTCTTTTTCGGATCTGCCTTCAGCGCCGAGACAATGTCCACCCAGTCAAGCGCGGCCAGATGGTAGAAGTGGACAATATGATCGTGTACACCATGTGCGCCCATGATCAGGTTCCTGATATACTGGGCATTCAGAGGTACTTCCAGATTGAGCGCGTTTTCGACTGATCTCACCGAGACCAGTGCATGGACCGATGTTCAGACCCCGCAGATTCGCTGCGTAAACAGCCAGACCTCGCGGGCATCGCGCCCCTTCACGATATTCTCTATCCCGCGCCACATCTGACCGGATGCCCAGGCCTTGGAGACCTTGCCATTTTCCACTTCGCACTCAATGCGCAAGTGTCCTTCAATACGGGTAATGGGATCTATAACAATTCTTTTTGACATTGGTCAGTCTCCTCCATAATGAAATTATGCATGCTCCGTCTTCGGCAGCACGGGGAATCGTTTGACAATGTACAGATACGCCATGATCTCGAAGGAAATGATTCCGAGCGTGATCACGATCTCTGAAAATGACGGGAAATAACTCCACCCCGAGCCAGGATTGAACCCAATCAGGTAGGAATTGAAACGGTACAGCGAACCAGCCAGGAGAAGTGACGCCGCAGAAAGGAACAGCGCACGGGGCCGAGTCCGGTTGTCTTTGTTCATCAGGACTACGAGAGGATAGACAAAGAGCGCGGTCTCAATTATAAACATGAGCGCATTTTTGTTGAACTGGAAGATCGAACCCAGCGCCCCCTGGGAAATGATGCTGATGAACCTGATGACGAGGAAAATGCCGATGAGCCAGGGCATGATCCCTGACAGTTTGGCAAGCATAGACGTCTCCAAGGGACGCTTAAGTCCGTATGCGGAATAAATTGACTCGAAGACGACTATGCCGTAACCCATCGTGATGGCGCCGATAAGATATAGGAGCGGCAATAACCCGGTCTGCCAAAGCGGCGAGAGTTTCTTTCCCGCGATGACCATCATGGTTCCGAGTGATGACTGGTGCATGGTAGGCAGCAGGATGCCGATGGCGATAAAGACGAACAGCACCTTATTCCAGACTTTACGAAGCCCCCGGACATCCCAGTTCTGGACGAATTTCGGCAAACCTTGCTTGTGTTTGTCTACACCTTCAAGGAAGGCCGGAATGAATTCGAGCCAGAGAACCAAGGAGTACAGAGCAATGCAGAAGGCAACTTCGAACATGATTGAGTTCGGGTTTGCATATTTTGGCAGGAACAGGTTATAGGCCTGCCAGTAGCGTCCGATATCGAACATGACCGAAACACCGGCAAGAGTATACCCGAACATGCTCGCCAGGAGCGCCGGTCTTACGAGGGGATGATATTCGCCCTTGTTTATCACGTAGACCAGAATGGCCATGGCATAACCACCGCAGGCCACTGCCGTGCCGGCGACGACGTCATAGGTGATCCAGATGCCCCACGGATAGCCATCGTTCAGGTTCGTAACCTTGCCCAGCCCATAGACTAACCGGATGATCACCAGCACCGCGGCAAACAATGCGAATGCCATCAGCACCTTAAACGGCTTTGTGAGAATTTCTCCACCAATCGGTTTGCTTTCCTCTGACATAGGTCTCTCCAGTTGGGATGATTTATTCGTCTTTCGAATTTTTGTGAACGATGTATACCAGCCCGCCCAGGAAAACAATCGGGGCGATCATTCCTTTGTACAGTGTATGCTGAATGGTCTCGGAAACCTGGGCCGAAGGCTTCTCTTCCAGGGCCGGCATGCCGAGTTTCTCGAACGGGACGCCTGTAAGATAGAGCACCTGGGTTCCTCCGCCTTCTTTCTCTCCGTAGACATGCTGTATATACGGAGTCACCAGGCGCTCGGTTGTCTGCTTGCCGTTCAGGCGTTCTACCGCGTAAGCCTGGTATTCGCCCGGTTTATAGGTCAGCCGTTTCTTCGCTTCCGCGAGAAGTTCGTCCACGTTGCCGAAAATAGTGGCCCCGGTCGGGCAGAACTCGGCACATGCGGGGATATCGCCTTTTACCAGACGGTGGGAACAAAGCTGGCATTTTCTGATCTGCGGAAATGCCTTCTCCCACTCAAACTTTGGGATATTGAACGGACAGGCGACCTGGCAATACCGGCAGCCGATGCAGGCATCCTTGTTGTACATAACGACGCCGGTCTTTTCGTCCTTTTTTAGGGCTGATACGGGACAAGCCGATGCGCAAGCCGGGTCCACGCAGTGCATGCACTGGCGCTTGATGTAGGCATAGCCGTCCTTCTCGCGGTCCTTTACCTCTTTGGTGCCGTCCTTGTACAACTTGATGCTGTTATAGGTCTTGGAATCGTTGTCGAGCGGGTTGTCCCAAATTTCATCACTCGATGAAAAGCTTGGTGGCGTTTCGTTGTATTGCTTGCACGCCGAGACACACGCCTTGCACCCGATGCAGACCGTGGAATCGTACAACATGCCCACGGCCCCGGTGATACGGGCTTTTGGCTCACGGGCGAGTGCAGGGCCGGCATTCGCAGCGACCATCAGCCCTCCGGCCGCGGCTACTTTTAGAAAATCTCTTCTCTTTATCTCCATAGGTTATATCTCCCCGTGGCCTTATTTTTTCCCTTTTTCTTCTTTATCATCTAGCTTTTTTACGACCGTACTCACGGCAGCATAGGCAGCTCCAGCTGCCGCGGCCGCGACCGCTACGCCGCCGAGCGAGGCGCCCACGCCTCTTCCCTGCTGTTCAACAATATGTGGATAGGTGTCAGGCGGCGTCACCATATGCAGGCTTGCCTTCGTAAAGAGCGGTATGTTGAATCCTACACCACCCTCGGAACACCCGAAGCACGGATGCCCAATGCCGACAGGCCAGGTCCCGCCACCAGTATCACCGAACTGGAGCGTAGAACAATTATTAAACGTCTCAGGTCCCTTGCAACCCAATTTATAGAGGCAGTATCCCTTGCGATGGTTGTCATCGCCGAACGCGGTGGCGAACCGACCGGCATCGAAGTGAGGTCTGCGCTCGCAGTTCTCGTGGATCAGCCTGCTATAGGCGAATTTCGGCCTGCCCAGATTGTCGAGCTCGGGCAATTTGCTGAATGTTACGAAATAGAGGACTGTAGAGAGGAAATTATACGGGTTCGGCGGACATCCCGGGATGTTCACCACAGGCTTGTCCTTGATAATCTTGTGCACTGGTGTCGCTTCGGTCGGATTCGGGTCTGCCGATGGAACGCCGCCCCAGGAAGCACAGGAACCTATGGATATGATGGCCGCTGCATCTTTGGCTGTTTCCTTAAGAATATCGAGTGCGGTCTTGCCTGCGATCATGCAATAGATGCCGTTGTCCTTGACCGGAATCGACCCGTCCACGACAAGGATGAACTTACCCTTGTTCTCCTTGATCGACGCAGCACGTGCTTCCTCGGCCTGGTGGCCCGACGGCGTGCTCAGCGTTTCATGGTAATCAAGGGAGATAAGATCGAGGATCAAATGTTCGAGGTTAGGATGCGTTGAACGGAGAAGAGACTCGGTACAACCCGTACACTCCTGGGCAGAAAGCCAAATCACCGGCGGTCGTCTTGCCGCTTTCGTGACCGCCTCTGCTATCTGGGCGCCCATCCCGACAGGCAATCCCATCCCTACTGCCATGATGCTGCAGTACTTCATAAAATCTCTGCGTGAAACACCACTTAAGTGATTGCTCAATGCCTTGAAGTCAGTATTCTTCATACTACCCCCCCTCGAGAAAGAAAAAATTTCAAAAAAGTCGTGTCTGCTGGAAATCGATAGAAAGTGAGAAAACTTGAAAGAAGATTTACCTCCGCAATATGAAATTACAATTGTTAATACTAATATCAGAATTACTGGTAGGTGTCAAGTATTTTGTGTAGTTTTGTAACATTCGTTTGATTCTTATCACTCGCCATATGCTTCGCGAAAGAAATACTTGGGGCATGAATCTCAAATACATTACAAACAAAAGGTCATTAGGATGACATTGTAAATAATTTAACATGACACGGTTGTCATCGAAGCGCTACAAAGCGCCTTGGAACAATAATCATCAAGAAACAAGATACCTCGCGGAGTTCATTCTGTGGCCGGTATAAAAAGTCTCTCCGCTTTGCTTACAGTGACAGCGCGGTCCATGAAGTGACTTGAAAAACAGGTGGCGAGCATATAATGATTATTGCTAGGACAAACGGTTCTTGAAGCCGTATCGTTTATATTCTATAGTCAGACAATGAGCCATTAACATCGATTCTATTTCAAACCCGAAAGATAATCAGCCAGGTCATTGATGTCATTCTCCGGCATGCTGCTGAATGAAGGCATTTCGGTGTTTGGGTTGTGAGATTTTGGGTTCTTGATCTGCTCGATTATATATTCACGCGAACGTCTGCTGCCGACAAAGGTCAAATTTGGTCCAACGGCTCCGCCTTTCCCATCGATAGTGTGACACTCCTTGCACCGGCCGGCCCTGAATAGCTTGGCACCCCGCGAGTTCATTTCACAACCAGCGATGATAATGAACAAGAAACCGATACAAACCATACTGAGAACACATGCATTTTTTCTCAAAACCATTTACCTCCCGGGAATAAATTATCGCAGCAACGTGGATCTTTATGGAGAAGCATGCACCAGCGTCTTTGACCGCCCGAATACCCAGGCAAATCCAAATCCTCCCATATAAGAATGCCTGGTCTTCAGTAATGGACTGTTTTCGAATACTGCGCCCTTCAGTTCATCGTATCTCGCAAATGCGCCAAACCAGGTATGATCAAAACGTTTGCTCAGTGCAAGGACCAATAGTGTGCCGCTGTAACCGGACCGGGCACCGTAGGCGGGACGGACGTCCGGAATAGCATATTGCGGCGAGACCTGATAGTAATAGTCATGATATCGTTCCGTCGCAAAAAGTGGACCGAGCGCAAAACCAAAATTCCAGCCTCCGCCGGGTCCGATGTTTCTGAAATCAAAATTGATCTCGGGATTGAAAATAAAACCGATTCCGGTGAACCGGGAAAAGTCAGAGGCGATTCCCGCCCGGACTGGAATACGGAGTTGTACGGCCCTGTCCGCATCGCAATCCTGAATAAGGCAAATTTCCAGAGAAGGCCCTATCTGGATCGTTGGGTCGAGATTAGGCATACCGGTGCGAGCCGTATTCCTGTCGCTTTTTACCGGCACCCCGCCGTCCACACTGATATTGAGTTCAACACCCTGAGAATGATACAGCAGACCGTACATGCCTTTTCTGTCCATTCTCAGGATGTCGCCTCGATATACCAGATAAGGGAGCGGCCACAGATAACCGTGCTGCTCGTCAGAACCCCGGTAATCCGGAATACTCAGGCCGGTAAAACCCACACCCGCTTCCCAGAGAGGTAACTCCTCCGTACCATAAAGATGAACCGGCATCGAGCAGAGAAATGCCGTTAAAAAAATGACCAGTAGATACATGAACCTACTTAAAGGCCTTGAAAATGTACTCGGCTATTTCCTTCGCCTCATTGTCCGAAATGGTCTTTTCATCAAAAGGGGTCATGCCAGGACCGGGTTTTCTCATGATCCTAACAATGTCAGCTTCGTTCCTGATGCTGTTTGCTTCACGGTCCCTCTTGAGCAAAGTCTTCTTCGGGTTGATGATGTTCCCTCCATCCGGATGGCACAGCGCACAGTGTTCTTTAAACTCCGCTTCTCCCGGATTTTTTGTAGCTTTTTCCGCGTATGCCATAGTTCCTACAAAGCACATCGTGAGTACGATAACCAGCAGAACAATCCTTTTTTTCATGGTCCCTCCTCTTTCTGTCTATGGGATTGAAGTGAATATCACAATTATAGCCGAAATACATTTTATTGATAGAAAGAAATGCTGAAGGATAACTGTGCGCAATTTTTTCTTATTATATCAGATTCGGGAAACAATGGCATTATGAGCAAGGGCTTAGGTTACTCCTGCATGCGCGAGTGGATCACCAGATACCCGGAGAAGAGGATGAGGAGACCGCCGAAAAGGGCGACAAAAGTCGGGGTCTCCGAGAGGAAGAGATACGCGAGAGGTATCGCGGCGAGCGGCTCCATATAACCGAGGATGGCGGCATGCTGGGCCATCACTTTTTTGAGTGCACTATAATAAAGGAGCGGCGCAAGTGTGGAATGCATCAAGCCGGTTATCAGCAAAAGACCCGCCGTGCGATAGTGCAAATGATAGTCCATGGTCAAAGCCCACGGCGCTGTCACCAGTGTCGTGGTCCAGAGTATAATCACGACCGCCTGGTGATGCAGCAGCATCCGGCTCAGTTTTCTAGAAAAAATAATGATAAAGGCATAGGCGATTCCCGATACCATGCCGGCGGCGATCCCGGACATGTCCCCGCTGGTTGTTCGGAGACCTCCCTCGGACAACACGATCATGACCATGCCAAGCGCGGCAATGGGGAGGGAAATGAGGGTCACCTTCAGGATCCGTTCGGCGATCATGAGCGGCGCAAGAACTGCGACCAGGAGCGGTGAGGTGTAGTGGGTAAAAACCGCGTTCGAAACCGTGGTGTGCCCCAGCGAATAAAAATACGAGATATTGTTCGTGATCGACGAAACGGCGAGCAAGGCGAAAAGCCACCAGACCTCCCGAACGCCTGAAAGTGCAAGCTCTCCCCTTACGTGCAATACCGCCGGCACCGTGAAGCTTGCGATCAGCGATGAATAAAAAAGAACAACGACGGCAGGAAGTGCAAGCCAGCGTATTATGAGACCCCAGGTGCTCCAGATGAGCATTGACGCGATTATTTTGAGATAATTGTTCATGTATGAAAATAAAGAAGCCAGAAGTCAGGAGACAGAATTCAGAATAATACTCTCTCTGACCTCTGCTTCCCGACCCCTGGCTCCCGATCCCTGACTATTTTGTTTGCAGCCTACGTACCCATTTCCCACGATGCGAGGTACTGCATCTGCTCGGGTGTAAGCTCGTCGATCTTCACACCCATGACCCGCTTAGTAGCGGTAGTGCTCCGACTTGTAGGGGCCCTGCTTTGGCACGTTGATGTAAGCGGCCTGCTGGTCGGTCAGCTCGGACAGTTGTGCGTTCAGCGTCTTCAGTTGCAAACGCGCAACTTTTTCGTCGAGGTGCTTGGGCAGCGTATACACACCAATCGGATACTTATTGGAGCCCTTCTTCGCTTCAGTCCACAACTCGATCTGTGCGATGGTCTGGTTGGCGAAAGAAGAGCTCATCACATAGGACGGGTGGCCGGTGCCGCAACCCAGGTTCACCAGACGCCCTTTGGCCAGCAGGATGATGCGCTTGCCGTCAGGAAAAATTACGTGGTCGACCTGCGGCTTGATCTCTTCCCATTGGTATTTTTCCAGCGAGGCGACGTCGATCTCGTTGTCGAAGTGGCCGATGTTGCACACGATGGCGTTGTTCTTCATCTTCACCATGTTGTTGTGGGTGATGACGTGGAAGTTGCCAGTGCAGGTCACAAAAATATCGGCCTTGTCGGCGGCGTATTCCATGGTCACTACGCGGAAGCCTTCCATGGCCGCTTGCAGCGCGCAGATCGGGTCAATCTCGGTAACCCACACTTGCGCCGACAATGCGCGCATGGCCTGTGCCGAGCCTTTACCCACGTCGCCATAACCGCAAATCAGCGCGATCTTGCCCGCGATCATCACATCGGTGGCGCGCTTGATGCCGTCCACCAGCGATTCGCGGCAGCCGTACAGATTGTCGAACTTGGACTTGGTGACGGAATCGTTCACGTTGATGCCGGGGAATTTCAGTTCGCCGCGTTCATGCATCTGGTACAAACGGTGCACGCCGGTGGTGGTTTCCTCGGTCACACCCTTCACGGCGGCGAGGCGCTTGGAATACCAGGTCTTGTCGGTTGCCAGTTTGGCCTTGATCGAAGCGAACAAGATGGTTTCTTCTTCGGAAGTCGGCTTGCTGATCACCGATGCGTCTTTTTCAGCACGTGCGCCAAGGTGCAGCAGAAGCGTGGCATCACCGCCGTCGTCAAGGATCATGTTGGTCAAACCGCCATCCGCCCATTCAAAGATGCGGTGCGTATAGTCCCAGTACTCGGTCAACGTTTCTCCCTTGACCGCGAACACCGGCGTGCCACCCGCAGCAATAGCAGCGGCAGCATGATCCTGGGTCGAGAAGATGTTGCATGAAGCCCAGCGGATTTCCGCACCGAGCGCCTTCAGCGTCTCGATCAGCACGGCGGTCTGGATGGTCATGTGCAGCGACCCGGTAATGCGCGCGCCTTTCAGCGGCTGGGTCTTGGCGAACTCCTCGCGGATCGCCATCAGGCCGGGCATTTCAGTTTCGGCGATGGCAATTTCTTTGCGGCCCCACGAGGCCAGGTTGATGTCGGCGATAATATAATCTTTAGTAGACATAAAGCTCTCCATTCAGGTTAATGAATGGGCGCCGTTGCTACCTGTTGAATCACCCCATCGAGCCTGACAGACCCACCTTACGGTGACTGCTGCAGCGCCCCTCGACGGGGTGGGTTGACGTTTGAATTGCAGCCCTGCGTCTGTGCGCAATGTGACAGCCGTGTCAGTGGTTCCCACTTGAACTCCGGCTCTTCGCGGCCAAATAGTATAAGTCACACAATGTTGAGGGCAGCCGCAAAGGGCTGCCCCTACATCATTTTCAAACCCTTCACGCATAGCCTGGATTCAATCGGCAATCCAAATTTCCTCTTACTTCACTCCCGCGTCCTTTTTGAGTTTCGCGGCCTTGTCCGTCTTTTCCCAGGTGAACTCGGGTTCGTTCCTGCCGAAGTGGCCATAGGCCGCGGTCTTCTTGTAGATGGGTCTCCTGAGGTTCAGCGTCTTCACGATGCCTTTGGGTGTCATATCAAAGTTCTTCCGGATGATCTTGACCAGTTTGTCATGATGGATCTTGCCGGTTCCGAAATCGTCCACATGGATGGAGACCGGATGGGGAACCCCGATGGCATAAGCCAGCTGCACCTCTACCTCGGTGCAAAGGCCGGCTGCCACGATGTTCTTCGCAACATAACGCGCCATGTACGATGCGGATCGGTCCACCTTCGTCGGGTCCTTGCCGGAGAAGCATCCGCCGCCATGGCTGCCCACGCCGCCGTAGGTGTCCACGATGATCTTGCGGCCCGTGAGGCCGGTGTCTCCCATGGGTCCTCCGGTCACGAACCTGCCTGTGGGATTAATGTGATAGATAATGGTCTTTTCATCGAGCAGTTTCTTCGGAAGCACCGGAAGGATCACCTTCTCGATGATCTCCCTGCGCAGTTGCTTGAGCGTCACATCAGGACTGTGCTGCGACGAAACCACGATGGTATGGAGACGGTAGGGTTTGCCTTCCCGGTATTCGATGGTCACCTGGGACTTACCGTCCGGCCGCAGATAGGGAAGGATCTCCTTCTTTCGAACTTCTGAAAGACGGCGGGTGAGCTTGTGCGCGAGCATGATGGTCATCGGCATCAGTTCCGGCGTCTCGTCGCAGGCATAGCCGAACATGAGGCCCTGGTCTCCTGCGCCTCCGGTGTCAACGCCCATGGCGATATCAGGCGACTGCGAGTGGACCGACGTGATGACCGCGCAGGTCTCGGAATCGAAGCCGTACTTTGCCCGGGTGTAACCTATGTCCTTGATGGTCTTCCTGACGATATCAGGGATCTCCACATATCCCTTCGTGGTGATCTCTCCGGCTACCATGGCAAGCCCCGTCGTCAGAAGCGTTTCGCATGCCACACGGCTCATCGGGTCCTGCGCAAGCAGCGCGTCGAGGACCGCATCTGAAATCTGGTCGGCTATTTTGTCTGGATGACCCTCGGTCACCGATTCCGAGGTAAAAAGGTAATTCTTGTTAATGCTGCTCATCTGATCTCCTTCCGGCCATAATGACCATTTGATAACTTATCATCACCGAACTTCAGCGGATTGCTGCTCAGGGATAAAACTGCCGTCATCACAAAATAGGACTTCCACTGCCAAGAAAGCGGCAAACGAGGTAGTACATTACCTGAACCGGACCGACTTTTCAAGATATTTTTTTGCAGACTTAACAGCCCACGTCAACCGTTCCATGTCCCGGTCGGATTGCGAAAGCGGACAGCGTTCTGGTGAAACGATTGAGGACACAAGCAGAAGGGTGAGCGAGCCGTTCAGCGAACAAAGCGGCTCCGCGTAAGCGCCAGCTAGTTTGTTTCCGCGGCAATTTCCTTATTCATCTGAACTGGATCAAAAGGGAGTAGTTGCGTATGAAAACCCGCGACACCGGGGGGGGGCTGTAAATAACGGACCTCGAATTTGACGCTTCCCATGGGCGGGATGACAACGCCTTTATCCTGAAGACTCTTCGCTTTCAATTCCTGCACATTGACGCCACGCCCCGCAAGGATGTCATAATCCCGCCGGGTAAAGATCTGCTGGCCGTTCAGCATCCTGATTTTTGCGAGTTCAGCACCCTGGGCATCATTCACCACAGCCAGCACATACCAGGCAGGCCTCTCCTTTACCGTTGCGTTCTCAATGACGCCGGTGATGAGCAGATCACCATTCGCCTCCATGGATCCGACAGGGTTTACGATTTGCAGTCCTTCGATCGAGGTTATCTCTCGAGGCGCTTCTCGCACCTTTTGCAAAGACGGCTGAGAAGATTGAAGATAGAGGAAAATACCATAAGCCGCCAGACCGGCTATGATGAGCACAGCAAAAAGGACCACAAGCATTCGTCCAGAACGGGAAGGCATCGATGAATGAGCAGGTTCCATTATTATTCGTTCTGCTGCGGGCGAAGCCGGCGGTGTGGCGGGATGTGCGTACTCTTTCTTCGGCACTGCCGGTTGCAGGGGAGGTGCGGGTGGGGTTTCTCTTTCCGTCGCAGGCTTTGGTTGAAGTTGCGGCACGAACAACGATTCTGGCTCTGACTTTGGCTCAGGCATCTGTTCAGGTAGTTGTTCAACAGTAAGGTCGGATTTTGATTTTACCGGCATGAGGGTCTCGGGCTTATCCTCAACAGCCGGTTCCAGCTTCGGTGCCGGTGTAGATTCAAAATGATCCGGTTCGACAAACAACGGGGCCTTTTCCTCCAGCGTGTTCTCATACGTGGTTTGCTCTGCAAAGTCAAAGGTCTTTGATTGATTCTCCGGAGAGGCCGTCTCTCCGGCAGCAGGTTCCACTACTTCAGGAGAGAAAGACGCCGGGGCGGGCTTTGCGTCAAACAAATCGAGAACGGAAACGGCACCGTGTGAAAGAGTGTAATGCTCAAAGTCCCCGCGTGTGATCTTTACATATGCGCCGCAGCGCGTACACGGGAACTTTATCCCTGCTCCGGTGATCTTGTCATCCGAGACACGGAAAAGCTTATTGCATTTTTCACACCGGACTTCCATCCTGCAGAGCCTCCTGTCTGAACTAGATACTGAATGATGATATCTGAATTAGAAACAGTAGCGAACGACTTAAATCCAAAAGCCTTTGAGCAGCAAATTCCTTAGTAACAAGTTTGCCGCGCATCGTGTTGCGGCCTTCATATTCGTTCTATTGTAGTATATTTTTTTAAAATTATCTACTCTTCTGTATGTTTTTTTTCTTCCCGGTCTGCAGCGGGTATTTCCGTCTTTTCACCGGCGATCCGGTATTCATCCGAGGCCCACTTCCCCAGATCGATCAGTCTGCATCGCTCGGAACAAAATGGCCTGAATTCATTTCCGTCCCAACGCGTTTCTCTTTTGCAGAGAGGGCACCTGATAATTTTTTGTTTCATAGGGTCCGATTCCCGGCTTCAGTTTTCACGTTCCGATTCATTTTAGCACATACGCTATCGGCACTTCAATCCATCCCTGTACAGAAGGCATGGGAGCAGCGCGGTATACGGCCCGGACAGAAGCGCTGTCCAGTATTTCGTAGCCGGAGCTTTTCACTATTTCAACCGATTCAACACTGCCTGCTGAATTGATCCTGAACCGCAGGCGCACTTCACCTTCGATCCCCCGCTCCCGCGCGAGCCGGGGATAGTTCTTGGTACGCTCAATGGCGGTCTGGATCGCCGTCCATTGCTGCGGCGCTATAAATCCTTTACCCGCGTTTTCGCCCTCGCCCGCCCCCGCTGAGGCGATTGTTTGGCCGTGAATATCGGTGCCGAAATCACTCCTGATAGGGTCTGATGCAGCAGCGGATGAATCATCCGTGACTTTTGAGGCCGCGCTCAGATCAGCGGGAAGCTCAAGAGGGGCCATTTGCTCTGGTTCAGGCATCACATTAACAGGCTGATGAGTGACCGTTCGTGGTCTAATACCGCGCCGTTGGATCGTCTCTGCACCTCCGCGGGGACCGGGAGCCTCGGGTATGAGTGACACGAGAATTGTATGTGGATAGGACGAGAAGTGCCCTTGCCCGTAGTGGGCCACTGCGATCGCACTGCCGAAGATCAGCAGGTGAGCTGCAATAGACAGATATAATGACCTCTGAAACGTCATAATAAAAAGAAACTGAGAGTCCCGAAAGTTTTGGAAAGGGGAAATCAGGAAACCGCTTTTCACAATGTCAGAATATCCAATCTTCCAGACCTCCCATCCTCCATACCATAAACCTAGAATTGGGCTGTGATCCCGCCATAGAGCTCTTGCGGCGGCATGGGATAGCCGGCTATGGTTTCGTACTTCCGATTGAACATATTTTTCATCCCGATAAAGACATCCATTTTAAAGCTCTTCTCTGCGGCCACCGTGCCTGTTATTTTTCCGTCAACCGTATAATATTCCCATTTTTCTGCGCCGGGCTGAACATAGTTCTTCACCCTCCTGCCATTGAGCGACAGGGTCGTCTGATTGTCCAGCGCCACACTTAAATAAGCTCCCAATTCCATGTCGGGGATGTGTGAGACGTCCGAGAATATCCGCTCTCCGGTCAACAGGTCGACCGGAAACATTCGCGTATAGTTGATCGAACCCGACAGCATTTTTGAAATGAGGAAATGCAATTCTGCCTCGGTCCCCGTAATTCGCGCCCTGCCGATATTCATGGGTGTGAAGGCGAATGGATTTAAAAGATCAATGGGCTGCCAGACAATAAGATCATTCACCCTGCGCTTGAAGGCGGTAAATTTTATAAAATTGCCGGAGCCGAACGGCTGTTCTATCCCGCCCTCAAACTCCTCCGATGTTTCAGGTCGCAGATTCGGGTTCCCATGATCCCCGAATGCATCCTGAAAATACAGATCATTTAACGTCGGCGCCCTGAAGCCCTTTCCGGTCGATGCCCTCAGAATGGTCCCGCTTCCAGCCTGGAGATAACGGACGCTAGCCCGGGGACTGAACTTGTTGCCGAAAGCAGAGTGATCGTCATTCCGGCCACCCAAAACAACGATGACCGAGTCGCCGAGGTTCAACTCATCCTGTATGTATTCTGACGAGATTGTTGCCGTATGCGTACCGGCGGCATTGTTGACCAGTGAGTCCTCACGTCCCTCTACCCCTGCCGTCAGCAGTGAAAATGAGCTCATCAGCCAGTTGACCTGTGTTTCAGTTCCGGACGTAACGCTCCTGTTCGTGTCGAACTCGAGAAAGTCCGGATTTTGATAACCGATATGTTCTTGATTTCGATAGACGCGCAAGCCGTAATCAAGCCCTTGGCTAATGCGGGCCTTATATTGAAGGCCGGAGATCGCTTCGCGGGTCTGCTGGCGCGCGATTGGCGAAGGGAACTGAACAGAACCGGGCACGCCGAGATCTTTCGTTATATAATCGAAGGTCCCCTCGATCGAAGACGAGGTGTCCAGATCGTAGCCGATCTTGATCCCGGCGACCTTCTGGTCAGAGTCGCTATTATCACGGTAACCGTGGGAACGTTCCTTGCCGAGCGATAGTGTATAGTATGTATTGTTTTCCCTGCCGGTATTATAGAGCGAGGCCGATGTATAACCATTACGCCCCATCGAGCCGCTGAGCGTCGTCAAGGGAGTTGTGGGCTTCTTGGTGATAATGTTTACCACACCACCCATGGCATCGGAGCCATACAACGCCGATGAGGGACCGCGGACGATCTCAATGCGCTCGATAGCGGACATTGGGACCGGCAGCTCTGACAGGTCGTATCCACCGGCACTTCCCGAATTCAGCCGCTTGCCGTCCAGCAGCACCAATACCTGCTGGTACGTGGAGCCCCGCACCGTAACCGATTGAAGCGCTCCAACGGGCCCCTGCTCATTCACCATCACTCCGGCCTTGGTGCTCATGACCTCCGCCACATTTGTGGCGCCTGACTTCTGGATCTCGTCGGCAGAGATCACCGTGACCGACTGGGTCACATCCTGAGGTTGTTTTTCCGTCTTCGTGGCTGTGACCACCACTTCCTTTAATTGTACATTTTCGTCAGCCATAACGATTGAACCGGATGAAGCGATTCCCAATGCCGCCGAAATTAAAACTCCGAGACTTCTCTTGAACATATTCTTTCTCCTTTTTCGAGGTTGTGGGAATGTGAGGTCTCCTGGCTTAGGACTCCCTACTCACCGGCCTTCCCATCATGGTTTATGTCCATGACAGTGGTTTTGAGAACCGCATTGTTCATGGGCGTCATTCGCTCCAAACTTCGAACTCCTGACTCCTCACGTTTCTCATCGGCTTTCGTTTCCATCACAGTTGCGAGACAGCTGGGGAATCGCACCCCCTTCCGCTTCATCATTCCCGGGCAAAAATACATACTGCTGCATTCAGGCATCCGACAATCCTGTTGCTGCTGTTAATTCCGTTCGCTCCTCCTTTCCGTAAAATTACTATCATAGCTTATATAGGCGCCATGCGATGCAGACCGTATCACCTCGACGTTCACGCCAAAGGCCTTTTTCAGCATGCCTTGCGACAGAACATCATCGGGTCTGCCGGAGCCGATGAGGTTCCCGTCCTTGATCAGGATCACCTTCTCGAACTGGAGCGCCATGTTGATATCGTGAAGGGCCATGATCACGGCGATGTTCCGTGTCTCCCGCAGGTTCTTGAGAAGCTTCACCAGCTCGATCTGATATTTGATATCGAGGTTCGCGAGCGGCTCATCGAGCAGCAGGAGCCCCGCACCCTGCACCAGCGTCATGCAGATGAAGGTCCTGCGCCGCTCGCCGCCGGAGAGGTCCGTGAGGCGCGCGTTCGCCTTGTCTCTGAGGCCGACCATGTTCAGGGCCTCGTCAACGCTCAGGGCAGGCGGTATATCATAGGGATAGAGCCCCATGCTTACCAGTTCCTTGACCGTGAAGGGCACGCTGATATCGAGCGTCTGCGGCAGATAGCTGATCAGTTTTGCTCTGTCCCTGCTGTTCTGCGCAAGGAGGTCCTTGCCCCATAACGTGAGCCGACCCGACGATGGCTTCAGTATGCCACAGGCAAGCTTCAGTATCGTGGACTTGCCCGAACCATTCGCGCCCAAAAGCCCGATGAATGCGCCCTCCGATATCGAGAACGAGAGCTCCTGAATAAAGGGGCTGTCCTTCTCGTAGGAATGGAAAACGCGCTCAAATTCAAGAATACATGGTTTAGATGCTGAGGACATCTTTTCTCCTCAAGAGGTAAAGAAAATAAGGCGCACCGATTATCGCGGTGACCACCCCTGCCGGGAGCTCCATCGGCGGCAAAACGGAACGGCTGACCAGGTCCGCGATGCACAAAAGCGAACCGCCGCCGAGCGCTGAAGCCGGGATCAGCATCCGGCTGTCCGAGCCCATGAAGAACCGCATGATATGCGGTATCAGCAGGCCGATAAAGCCTATCATTCCGCCAAGCGAAACCGACGCCGCGGTCAACAATCCGACCGAGACGAAGAGGATAAATCGTTCGCGCTGAGGAGAGAACCCGAGGCTGTGGGCGAATTCATCACCGAGAATGAGCGCGTTCAGGGCCTTGGCCCTAGTGGCGGACAACCCTATACCGATCACCACGAAGGCCAGTCCATAGGGTATCCTGGACCACTCGGACATGGATAGGTCTCCAAAGATCCAGAGCATGGCCCGCCGCAGTCCCTCGTCGGTTGAAATGCTCATCATCAGCATAAGAAGCGCCGAGAAGAGAAAGCTCAGGCCCACCCCCGCCAGCAAAAGACGCTCGGGCCAAAGCCCTCCGCGTTTCCATCCCATCATACCGACGATGCCGCCGGTGATCAAGGCACCGACAAAGGCAAGGACCGGCACCGTGAAACTGCCGAGGAAGGACATGCCGCCGATGATGCCGAGAGCGGCCGTAAGCGACGCGCCGCTCGAGATGCCGAGGATATAAGGATCAGCGAGCGGATTCCTCAGGATGCCTTGCAGTACCGCGCCCGAAGCGCCCAGGGCCATGCCCATGAGCATGGCCACGAGAACGCGCGGCAGCCGGATCGAGAACAGGATCTCGCGCTCGATCTCGCTCAAAGGTCCCGGTGTGATGATCTGCGGCCCTAGAAAGAGCGCACAGAAAAAAATGAACAGCGTGATAAGAATAACTATGAATATCCTCATTTGAGACATTCTGCCAGTTCCTCAATTCCCCTGACGACCCGTGGAGCGAGCCGGTATAAATTGTCGCTCACGTAACAGATCTTGTTGTTCCTGACCGCCGGCACCAGGGAGAGTCTCTTCAAGAATCCCTGCGAGACGGCCCTCATGTCCATTCCTGTAGCCTTTCCGATGAACAGAACGTCCGGCGCCCGACGCAGGACCTCTTCGATCGAATACTTCGGATAAGCCGTCGCCGCGCCATGAGCGATGTTCTCGTAGCCAAGGAGCGCAATTGCATCATCCATGGCAGTGCCGGGCCCGGCCACGATCAACGGCTCAGGCCAGACGATGAACAAGACCTTAGTCTTGTTCAGACCGGAGTTCGGAGTTCCGAGTTCGGAGTTTTTTCTCTTTTGACTCGCTCCTGACTCTTGATAGCCTTTAAGCGCTTTCTCTATTTCATATGCAAGAGCATCGGCCTTTCCCCTGACGCCGACCGCCTCCCCCAATTCCCTGATCCCCTGCGGAAGTTCCCTCAGCCTCCGAGCCGTAAACACGAAGGTCTTGATATTGAGTGAACGAAGACGTTCCACGAATTCCTTAGGATTACCGTCCGTGGTCGACACAACCAGATCGGGCTTGAGCGATACAACCGCTTCAAGCGATGGATTGG
>JBARBN010000042.1:0-5738 GCA_049793155.1 Nitrospirota bacterium | reverse complement strand
ATGTTCGGAGCTGTCCTCGAATTCAACAGAGGCACGCCCGATGCGTCCTCGCGATTCGACGGGGTCAACATCGACATAGAACCATACCTTCTCGACGACTGGGAAACCGGGCGGCCGGTGCGCGGCAGGCAGTATCTGGATCTCTCCGCCGAATTCATGCGCATGAAGGCCGCGGCTGGATCGAGTATGCTCGTGGGACCGGCGATGCCGTTCTGGTACGACGGCATCGAAGACGTCGAGTGGAAAGGGCAACGCCGGAAGCTGAACGAGTTCGTTCAAGACATCTACGATTATGTCGCGATCATGGACTACAGGAACGTTGCCGAAGGTCCCGACGGGATCCTGTCGCACGCACAAGACGAACTCGATTACGCGGACCGGATGAACAAAAAAGTGATGATCGGCGTCGAAACGCTTGAGACCACACCGGCGAAGGTCACCTTCTTTGGCAAGGGCGGTAAATACTTTGAAGCGCAGCTGGCAGTGGCGGAATCAGCGATGACACGGCACCGGTCGTTCGGAGGTTTCGTTGTCCATCACTTGAGATCCTATCGTGTTTTGGTCGGGGAAAAGAAAAGGTGAGGTCCGCAGCGCATTTTCTGCGTTTCAGTATTCAGGCACTGAATGTCCTCTGCTGACAGGCGGGAACTTGGCGATGTTATATCTCAAAGGGGCTCGGAAGGCTTAGGGGTATGGAAAACTATACAGCACCTGAGTGGAGTTGTTCCGCACTTATTACGATTGACACACAGTGCGATACGCTTGATGGACAACCGTTTGAAATTACCGGAACCACGGCAATTCTTCCGCAGATGAAATCGCTCCTTGCAGCTTTTCGCGCCGCTGGACGCCCCATTGTTCACATTGTGAGAATCTACCGGAGCGACGGCTCAAACGTCGATCTGTGCCGTAAACAGCTGGTAAGGCGGGGTATACCACTGGTATTAGCCGGTTCCCCGGGATGCCAGCTCGCGCCGGAATTGCTTCCTCATGGCGGGATCGATCTCAATGCGGACCTGCTGCTCTCCGGCGGAATCCAGACAATCGGTCCATATGAGGTGGTGATCTACAAACCACGATGGGGTGCGTTCTACAAAACACCATTTGAGCGGTATCTTCGAGAACAAAACATCTCGACGCTCATCTTCAGCGGATGTAATTTTCCCAACTGCCCCCGTACGTCGATCTATGAGGCGAGCGAACGAGACTTCCGGGTGGTTCTGGTTAAGGACGCAATCTCCGGGCTGTACGACCAGGGCGAGCGGGAACTGAGAAATATCGGCGTAAAGTTGCTGTCATCATGTCAAGTCATTGATGCGGTGGAAAGAGGGCCCAGGGGACATTGTGCCCGAGATTGACTTATATGATAAGACCTCAATGAGGAACGAATACTAAACATCAAAAATAAAATCCGCTTAATACAGCAACTTCGGACAAACGTCCCGAAGGTCTCATGTTTATCTGTATACTGAAGCTGTCATCACCAGGCAGGCGGAACTATATACCTGTAGATGCCTGTATATAGGTGACGATAACAGTTTCCGTCCTTATAAAAACTTGTTAAATTAATATGGAACTTATAACTCTCGGATTTGATCAGTGGTTTGAAGACAAAAGAGCGGAGGCGCTGAGGCCAGACTGCACCGTGGCTCGCGTGACTGCGGTCCATAAGGACAGCTGTCTCGTAAGAAATCATAACAGCGAAGTTCTTGCTGAATTAGCCGGAATTTTTATTTACTCCGCTGAGTCGAGCATAGATCTTCCTTCGGTAGGTGATTGGGCACTGGTCCAGTTTCACAACGACGATACCTTTGCGATCATCCATGGTCTTCTCCCGCGCAAATCTTTTTTACGGAGAAAAACCCCTGGTAAGAAAATCGACTACCAGATGATCGCGGTCAACATTGATTCCGCCTTGATCGTTCAAGCCTGTGATCTTGATTTCAATCTGCGCAGGCTGGAGCGCTACCTTGTGATGGTAAACGAAGGGCACATTGAACCGATACTCCTCTTGACAAAAAGCGATCTAGTCAGCCCCGAGAAACTGGAGCAAAGGATATCGGAGGTACGTCAAGCGCACATAAATTGCAAAGTCCTCCCGCTCAGCAACGTGACCGGCTATGGAGTGGATCAAGTGCGTCAATTACTGGAGCCGGGTAAGACGTATTGTCTGGTTGGGTCTTCCGGAGTAGGCAAAACAACGCTCTTGAACCATATTATCGGCCGTGATCTATTTGAGACAAACACCGTCCGTGCAAGCGACGGGAAGGGCAAACACACGACGGCGCAGCGCCAGCTAATCGTCCTTGATCAAGGGGCAATGTTGATCGACACCCCTGGAATGAGGGAACTGGGGAATATCGGCGTCAGCTCCGGTCTTGAGGAAAGCTTTGCTGATATTTGGAGCCTTTCAAAAACCTGCCGTTTTACCAATTGCACTCATACTCAGGAAGTCGGTTGCGCACTCCTGAACGCAATTTATAATGGCGCATTGCAGGCGGATCGATATCAGAGCTATTTGAAACTGATGAAAGAATCCGAATACAATGAGCTGTCCTACGTTGAAAAGCGTAGAAAGGACAAAAAATTCGGACAGTTCGTCAAGACTGTAATGAAACACCACAAAAAAAGTAACCAGTAGTTCAACCCGCGGGTCGAGTCCGATGCGCAAGAGAGCGCGTCTCACCCGCATTGTCTCTCAGTCCGGCACGATCAGTACAGCAGGTGCTTCTTTCTTATCTTCTCGAACGCCTTCGTCTCTTCCCGCCACCATTTCTCTATTTCACCAAGGTCTTTCCCGGATTCAATGTCTTTTCGCAGCCGGTCGGTCCCGGCAAGGATGTCGATCGGGAGCTTGACCTCCTCGTACTCATAAGGCGGCTGGTTCCATTGAAAGTCGCGCGGGTAGGCGTCGTGTATCGCCTTCAGGATCGCCACGCCGGTCTTGAACGGCTTGAACTTCTCGCGGTCGGCAACGTGGATCTGTGCCCCGCCGCAGAGCATGCCCGCGTGTTTTTGGAATGTGGGCTGAAATGAGTGGGGCCTGAACAGCACGCCGGGCAGTTTGAATTTATTGAGCGCAGTCACTATGGTTCCCGGATGGATGAACGGCGCGCCGAAGAGCTCGAACGGCCGTGTCGTTCCGCGGCCTTCAGAGATGTTCGTGGCCTCGAACAGGCACATGCCGGGATAGACGAGCGCGGTATCGAGTGTCGGCATATTGGGAGAAGGCATGACCCAGGGCAGGCGCGTCTGATCGAACCAGATCTTTCGCTTCCATCCCTGCATCTTGATGACATAAAGACCGAGCCCGGGATTGAAGCTGTCACGAAGGTACCCGCTGATCTCACCGATGGTCATGCCATGCCGCACCGGCAACGGCCGCAGCCCGACAAACGAAGCGAATCCCGGGTCGAGCACCGGCCCTTCGGTGAGATGGCCGGCAAGGGGATTCGGGCGGTCGAGCACGACGATCGTTTTGCCCGCGTCACGGCAGGCCTGCATGCAGAGTTCCATTGTCCAGATGAAGGTGTAGTAGCGGCTGCCCACGTCCTGCAGGTCTATCACAAGCGCATCAATGTTAGAGAGCATCTCGGGCCGGGGTTTGCGGGCCTTTCCATAAAGGCTGTAGACCGGCAGGCCCGTGGCCGGATCGCGGAAACCCTCCCACTCGATCATGTTGTCCTGCGTCTGGCCGAGGATGCCGTGCTGCGGCCCGAAGAGGGCAGCGAGCTTGAACTTCCTCGATCTCATGCAGACGGTGACCGCGTGTTCCAGTCGACTGTTTACCGAGGCGGGATGCACCACGAGGCCCACGCGCGCGCCCTTGAGGTCCTTGGGCCAGCTCTTCTCGATGAGGTCGAGGCCGGTGAGTGTCCCTTTTTTCCGCTTCAGCATGGGCAGATTATATTGACTCTGCGAATGAATAGCAACAGGAAATTTTGCGACTAGCCTTGAAAAACAGCAACTGTTCAGGATGATCAAAGCCGTTGAAACGACGTCTCAAGCAAAGGCTTAACCGCGAAGGCGCAATGGTCGCGAAGGAAATACGTTGGGTCTTGAATTAAGTCAAAAATCCTTTTTTGTTTTTGATGTTTTTCGCGTTCTTCGCGCCTTAGCGGTGAGATTCTTTTTAGATTGATCTTATTAGTTTCGAAAAATCATTGAAAAGCTACGCGTTCTCTCCTATAATGCTGTCATGCATTACAAGGTCGTTGAAACGAGTAGGGTGACTGACGAAGAGATCGAACGGATCCTGAATGAGTGGACGGCAAAGGGGTTTGTCTTCGAGAGTATCCAGTTCGTCACTTCAGTCTCGTCCAAAAGACCGACGATGGCATTTGTGTTCTTTATCGGGAAAGGAGAAAAGGCCGAAGGTGGATAGGCTGAAGTAGACTTGATTACTTCGGTCTTCAGTCTAAAAGCCTGATTACGTATGCATGTACTTATTATAAAAAATGTTTTTTCTGAGGGACCGGGCACGATCGCTGATTATCTCAAGGCCGAAAAACTTTCTTCTACCATTTGCGATCTGAGCATCGGCGACACCGTTCCCGATCCGGACTCCTTCACCCACCTCATCATTATGGGAGGCCCCATGGCGGTGTACGAGATGCATCGGTATTCGTACCTCGTCGAGGAAGCACGGCTGATCGATGCAGCGATCAAGGCGAACAAGCATGTGCTCGGGGTATGTCTTGGCGCGCAAATGGTGGCCCATGTGCTGGGTGCAAAGGTCTATCCCGGTCAGAAGAAAGAGATCGGATGGTATGAGGTGGCGCTGACTCCCGACGGCATGAGCGACCCCCTTATGGCAGCGCTTGCGATGCCCGACAGGAACGCCGCCCAGGTGTTCCAGTGGCACGGAGACACCTTTGATTCGCCGCACGATACCCGGTGGCTCGCGTCGTCCGATCTGTTCCCGAACCAGGCGTTCCGGTACGCCGATCGGGTGTATGCGCTCCAGTTTCATATAGAAGTCACGCCCGCCATCGTTCTGGACTGGATGGCACAGGAACAGGGAGTCGATTTTGCCTCCCTTGCCGCGGAGTCGGAAAAAATATTCACTGCGTACCGTGGGCGCGCCATGAATTTTTATAGTGGATTTTTCAGGCTATAAACGAGATGTGCCTTGGCAGTGCAGCGTTATTCGTGTTCTGATGTAACTGCTAAAAGGTTAAATGCCTTATTGCAGGCACAAGAGTTGGCGCGTTTCACCCTGCGTACTTTGACGATTCCATCTTTATCTTCATTTGCTGAAATGCCTTGCGTTTACCGTTGCCCTGTGGTTTAAAGGTTTTTTTGCGATTGTCCTTCTGTATAGCTCTGTGAGACGTTGACAACTTTTAATACCATGAAGGCTGTGCCGAACCCGCCCTGGCGTCAGTTCAGAAGCAACCGATATTCTATAACCGAATATAGTGCATGCGCCCAACAAAGTCGTCTTGCCTGAATGCAGTTTTGTTATATAAGCATCATAAATATGATGGTCAGAGCGCATCGATACATTGGATCTTATCGTCATGAAAACAATCTTACAAAAGACCCCACAGGAACATCGGATCTCAAATTCTGAGAACCCCGGCTCCCTCTCATCGTTAAAGATATTGCTTTTATTAAGCACCATTCTTTTGTTTGTCGTTATTGTTCGGGCGAGACTTCTGGACGTTCCCCTAGAGCGCGACGAAGGAGAATACGCGTACATGGGACAGTTGCTGATTCAGGGCATCCCTCCTTAC
>JBARBN010000041.1:0-2411 GCA_049793155.1 Nitrospirota bacterium | reverse complement strand
GATTATACTTGAGACTTTCCTTGATGGCAATATAAAATTGATTGCAACAAGAGACAAAATTTAGGACTAAGGAAATTTTCTCGCAGAGGCGCAGAGATCGCAGAGAACATCATTAAAATCCCGGGTTAAAGACCAAGAAGGGCAGGGTTCTTATTTGCCTCAGCGTCTTTTGCGTGCTGCGAGAGACGCCTTTGATTCCGGTTTATCGCGGTTATTCACTGCTACGCTTTATTCTTTGTCAACAAGTTCATCGCCTCGTCAAGTTCCCTATGACCGCCTATGAGCACGACGATATCGTCGGGCTGCAATGTGAAGTCCGGGCCCGGGTTCGTGTTGGCTTCCCCGTTCCGCGCGATGGCAATGACCGAAGCGCCGGTGTTCTTCCGCAGATCAAGTTCTCGCAGCGTTCTGCCCACCGTGGGGGAATCTGACTCAAGCTGGATATGGTCCACGGTCGCATCAGCGAAGAGCGCCGCAATGCGGCCGAGGTTCTCCTGGTCCAGTGAGTACCCGCGCAGCATCTTGTACCCCCCGAACCGTACAAGCTGGATCTGGTTCGCGATGACATTGTTCGGGACATGATATTCATGGAGCACGCGCGAAAAGATCTCGATCGACGTTTCGAATTCCTCGGGGATCACCTGATCTGCACCGGCCTTGTACAGCTCGTCAACATCAGCTGCGTACCGCGTGCGGATGAGAATGAATATGGCGGGGTTGAGCTCGCGCACCGTGCGCACGGCGATCCGTGTCGCGGCATAATCCGATACGGCGAACACGATCACCTTGGCGCAGTCTATGCCCGCCCGCAGCAGTACGTCCCTTCTCGTGATATCGCCGTAGATGATGGACTCTCCCTCGTCACGCGCCTTCCGTATGGTATCGGCGTTCACTTCCAGCACTACATAGGGGAGGTGAGTGGCCTTGAGCGTCTTGGCCAGGTTCCTGCCGTTCAAGCCGTATCCCGCGATGATCGTATGCCCGGTGAGCGAGCACACATTGCTTTTTTCACCCTGTTCAGGGGTCATGTTCGGCAGCAGGCCCGTGATCCATGGGCCTGCCTGGATGAGAAAAGGCGTGGCGAGCATGCTCAGGATAGAGGCGTTGATGAACACCTGGAAAATGTTATGACCCATCAGGCCGATTATCTGGCCCTGCTGAGCCAGGAGAAATGAAAATTCACCTATCTGCGCCAGGCCGAGTCCCGCGAGCAGGGAACTCCGGACCGGATAACGCAGCATGGTTGAGGTCATTGCCACCAGCCCGGATTTCAAAAGCACGAGGAGGAGCGCAATGATAACGAGAAGGACCCAGTGGGCCATAAAATAGTCCGTCTGCAGCAGCATGCCGATGGAGATAAAGAAGATGCTTGCAAAGTAGTCGCGGAACGGCATGATCTCGGCAACGATGTGATGGCTGTACTCCGATTCAGAGATGATAAGCCCCGCAAGGAAGGCGCCGAGGGCGAGTGACAGACCAAGACTGTACGTGATCCATGCAGCCCCGAGGCAGAGCAAAACCACGAGCAGAAAGAACATCTCACGGTTCTTGAGCCGGATCACCTGGTGGAGCAGGAACGGCACGACCTGGCGCGCCGCGAAATAGACACCGACAAGGCCGAACACCGCCTTGCCGAGAGAAATGAGCACGGACAGGGGGGTGACCACGCCTGCTGCGCTCGCCTCTCCCAGGACCGGCAGCATGAGCATCATCGGCACAACGGCAATGTCCTGAAACAGCAAAATGCCCGTCGCGAGCCTGCCATGGGTCGTGTCGAGCTCAGACCGATCGGAATACATCTTGAGAACGATCGCGGTGCTGCTGAGAGACGCCAGAAAGCCGAAGAACACGGATTGCGGCAGGGAATAGTGGAGCAGGAGCGCGATGCCGGTTACCGCGGCAACGGTCAACAGCACCTGGGTGCCGCCGCCGATCAGGAACTGACGGCCCGATCTCATGATGTCGGCGATCGAGAACTCGAGTCCGACGGTAAACAGGAGCAGAACAACGCCGATATCAGCGAGCCGTTCGACGACGCGGGTCTCGGTGATAATGGCGGCGCCATAAGGACCGATAAGCACGCCGGTGATCAGGAATCCCACGAGCGCCGGCAGTTTTGCCCGGTGAAAGATGTAGGTAATGGGAAGCGAGACGGCGAGAATGATGATCAGCTCTCGAAGAATGGTTATTTCCTGATTCTGCATGACAGTATAATATCATATTTCGTATCATTCGTACAAAATTGAAAAAACTATAAATGCTTGTCTCGCGCAAAGCCGCAGAGTGCGCAAAGAAAAGCAACAGCAAATACGGGCACAATATATCCGAATTTGGATGAAAAGTGTTTGTCAATAGCTCTTATTTTATTATTATGATTTAAGTTCGGCCGCTTTTCTCAGGTTCACTCTTTC
>JBARBN010000040.1:0-1570 GCA_049793155.1 Nitrospirota bacterium | reverse complement strand
TGTCCCGAATCACTCCGAGGAAGTGATATCCGGCGTCTTCAAGAGCGTCTCCAATTGTTCTCAAGTCCAGGCTCGACGAAGCATGCGACAGAATCGCTCTTGAATTTGCCAGATTGACTGTCGCGTCATCTATGCCCGGTTGGGCTTTGAGTACATTTTCGACTCTTCTGACGCACGAGGCGCAGGTCATTCCCCCTACAGATATGATTGTTTTTCCGGCGCGGCCCGAATCCATGACAACCGGTTCATAGCCGAGATCAGTAATCTCTGCCTCTAACTCGGGCCGGTTTATAACTGACGGGTCATACGTTACATTTGCGCTCTCGGTGGCAAAGTTTACTGTAGCTTCCTCGACTCCAGGCAAAGCCCTAAGACCAGTTTCAACACGGCGAACACACGAGGCGCAGGTCATTCCCCTGATCTGGATCGTGGCCTTATCCAACTTCGTACCCGGCTTTCTCGATTTGCTGACGCGCCTCGTTCGTGTCAACAGGCCCATCATGAATCAGGGTCGCCTCACCTTTTTCCAGGTTAACATCCACTTCCTTAACTCCATCCAGGGATGATAACGCCTTTTTAACGGCCATTACACAATGTTGGCATGACATGCCCTTAACTTTGATTACCGAATTCATTTTAATGTCACCTCCTTGGATCGAATGGTTTTCACCTATATTATAGGCTCGAAAGTTTATTAAAACACAAGGATTCAGCAGCAGGCATAATAGATTAGACTTCTAAAACGTCAGCAATCTTACGTTTCCAGCAAGCCATGACCCCACCGTTTCCAAACAGAAGTTGTACCAACTCCCAGCCGTCTGCGCCCCTTTCATTAAGTAGTTCCACTAAAGCTAGGGGTTCCTCAGCCGGTATTTCGTTGATCCCGCAGTCTCCCTTGTCTGTACAAAAATACACGACCCGGCTGAAAGTTTCTGCTGGATATCGAGTAATCTCATATTCGAATCTGTCCATCTGTTTTCCTCACAAATTTACTTAATCACATTCGCCGATATTTGGCCTCTTATACAAATATAATGCTCGATTCTGGTTCCGTAAACTTTTAAGACATGGAAGAAAATTGTTCAGACATTTAAAAACTGCTCTTGCGGATCTGAATAAAAGCCATTAAGTGAATAATGACATATCTCAAACAGATTATAATAGTGTATGGAATAAATTCAATTTGATAAAAAACCGTAAGGAGACGAAAAATGGCCATTAGTGTCGCTCGCTCAGGTAATCCAGCCCTGTCCGAGAGCAGGTTCGCCCAATATCGTGGTTTGGGGGTTTCCGGAGATGTGATGACAATGCAAGGGGCGGTCAACAAAACCGGGATCCTGCTCCTAATTACAATGCTTACCGCAGGTTATGTGTGGAAAACATTTTTTTCCGCCCCTGAGCCCAATATCACCACTGTGTCCGGTCTCATGATGGTCGGGGCCATAGGGGGTTTTGTAGTTGCGATGGTGACCGTATTCAAAGATTCCTGGTCCCCTATCACTGCTCCAATTTACGCAGCGCTGGAAGGCCTTTTTTTAGGTGGTATTTCCGCTGTAGCGGAATCCCAGTA
>JBARBN010000039.1:0-14768 GCA_049793155.1 Nitrospirota bacterium | reverse complement strand
GGCGACGATAAACGACAACGCCCTCGTTGCCCTGGCACTTCTCATCGCCGAAAGCGACCCCCGCCATAAGGACATCCTCATCAAGCTTGTCATCAACCTCCTCTGGGAGGTAGTAAAGTGATTAAGGAGATGGCACCTTGCTATTTCGGCCGGTCTGTACTATTCTCGTGGTGTTGAACCATCGGCAATCTGCTGCAAGGACGATGTAACACCAAATTAAAAGACCTGACACCGCTGATACGGACGAGCTCAAACCCGTTGATGATCCGGCGTACGATTACCGTGATGATCTGAAAGCGCTTGAGGCGATGTGGTTGGAGAAGCTGAAGCCCTTCGGAGAGCGGGGATACCATTGAAACAAGTAGGATGGAAGAATTAAGAAGGCAGAATATAAAACATTAAAGACCTGAACCTAAGAGTTCTCCATAAGGCCATTATTACCACGGATATACACGGATGGTCACTGATATGAAACTGGAAGTGAAATGCACATTATTTCGTTGATGTTCATTTTAGCCTCTCAATACCAGTTCATTTTCAAAGCTTTATTATCTGTGTTTATCAGTGTGCATCCGTGGTTAAATGAAGTAGGTTCCTTTATTCGGTTTTTCTGCGGAATCTGCGACATCTGCGGATAGAGAAAGTTCCAAGAGATTTAGCGCCATGACCAAGAATGCCGTCATAGACATAGACAACACGCTCTGGCAGTTCTGTGATGTCTTTTACCTGGAGCTGAAAAAAATCAACAGCGCGATCCCGCCGGTCGAGGAGTGGACGACCTTTGACTTCTGGCAGCAGTACTGCTCGGAAAAAGAGTTCATGGCCGCGATCAATGCGATCCATCAGGACCAGGACAGCGATCGCTGCCAGCCGTATCCCGAATCGAGGGACTTCCTCATGTCGCTGAAAGAGCACGGGTATCATGTCATTATCGCCAGTCATCGGCTTGAAAAGACACGAAAGCCGACGGAACGATGGCTCGCGCGACACAAGCTGCCCTGTGATGAGCTGCATCTCTCGTTCGACAAAACCGTACTCTTCAAGCAGGCCGCTGTCGTGGTCGATGACTCGCCGCAGACGCTCGAAAAAGCGGTGGCGAGCTGCGCGATCGGCGCAGGGCTCCTGTTCCCGTGGAACCGGTCCTCTGCGGGGAATGGCGTCGGGTTGTTTCATGACCTGCATGAGGTCCTGCAGTACATCCTGAAGCCGCGATCCGGGCCACCATGCCCATGATCCGAAGATAACGAAGATTGCGGATAGCATCACACGGTGGTAGGTTATATCAGGAAGGTAATGGGGAGTGTCACTCCAGGCAGTGTATCGAACGAGTGGAAAGCGGAGAATGTCAAGCCGCAAGACCTGAGCCTGGCGGGTCTTTTGTCAGCATTGAAGATTTGACCCAATTGCTCTTCTATTGGGCCTTTAAGAGGTTCTGTCGTCCACAGAAAAGGAGGTCAGATTGAGCGTACGCGAGACAATTCAACGCAGAGTTAATGATGTCGCCCAAGACCACGACATTAAGGATTATCGTGCTTTCGGTCTTTGGTTTCTTGAAGAAATAGAGGAGATGAGCGCCGAGGCAGCAGATGATGCTCTGATGGACGGTGCGTGGGACGCTGGTCGCGATGCAGTCGACTTTAACGAGGCTGAAGGAACACTGACGATATATCAGTTTAAATACTCTGGAAATCCCGCTGAGGTCAAAAAGGCATTCACTGATTTGCAAAGAGGGCTGCAGGCCGAGGTCAAGACAACTATTGATGCTCAACAGATCAGACTTATCGTAGTTTCATTGTCCCCTGAGAATGAAGAGTTACTCGAACTAATGAGGAGCAACGAGGTGATAGTTGTCAAATGGCTGGAGACTGTCGGGTCGCGTGCTGAACTTAAGCTCGAGCACTTTGACCTTAGCAAATTTACTCAAATTTTTGAAGGTGAACCAGTCGCTGTTCCGGGAGTTCGGCGGCCGGATCATTTTTCAGCAGGCGGGGTGGGAGCCAATCGACGCATACCGGAAGCTTCTGGAGCAGTATGAAACGCGAAAGGCATTTGTGGTGCATGATCCTGCCCTGCATGAAGCCGTCTACAGCTACTTCAAACTCAAATTTACCTATGCCAACGAGCAGAAGGCCCGCTTTTATTTCGAAAGACCTTACTGGGAGCGCACACCCGAGGAAATACGGGCAGCTGGCTTATAGAGGGTCTTACGAAAGTCATTAGGCGACATCTTGCAATAAACCCCCTCTTTTCCATATTCTCTCCTCCTGAATAAAATAGTACAGCGCATCGTGCCGGAGCTTTATGTGCATGTAAAGCATGATGTTGGGGCGTTTCTTACCAGCTTGTACTACCTTTGTTGCTATGGCCTCTGAAATAATAAATATTTAAAAAACATTTTAAAAACAACGCATTGCCAGCTTTAGCACTCTGCTTGACAGAGTGCTAAAGAGGTGGTATATATTAATCATCAAGAAGAAAATACAATTCGTGGAGGTGACAGCGGGTGCTTGAAAATTTGAGCAGGTGCAGCGTTGGATTTTGTTTAACGGTTTTCACAGCAATTGTTGCGGGGTAGTCAGGGCTTCACCAGCCCTTGGTCACGGCTTAAAATAAGCCCGGCCAATACCCATCATGAAGACCGTTACTTCTCAAGAAAGGAGGGATTTCTATGAAAAGCCTGATCAGATGGGATCCTTTCCGGATGAAACAGTGGGATCCATTTTCAGATTTGCGTTCAATGCGGTTTGACATGGACAGGCTCTTTGATCGATTTCTCGGAGAGGTGCCTGGCGAACGTACAACACTCTGGATGCCTTCGATCGAGAGTTACACGAAGGATGGGAAATTGGTAGTTAAGGCTGAGCTTCCCGGTGTTGATCCGAAAGACCTTGATGTCAGCATCACGGAGAGAGAGCTTGTCATCAAGGGTGAGCGGAAGTCAGAAAAAGATACAAAGGAAGAGAACTATGCATACCGGGAGATCGTGTACGGTTCATTCGAGCGGCGTTTCGTTCTGCCCGAGGGCGTGAAAACCGATGAGTTGAAGGCGAAATTCACGAATGGCATTCTCGAGATCACGGTGCCTGCCCCGGTAATCACCACGGCACGGAAGATCGAGATCGAAGCCCCGAAGGAAGAGAAAAAGGTCATAGAGACTGAGGCAAAGAAAGCTGCATAGGCAGCGTTCGTACAGTCTGTTTTACCTGCCCGTTTCATAAAAAGGGCCATTAAATCCCGCGCATCATGCGGGATTTTTTTAACGCGTTGGGGGGTGCGCTTATAAAACGATCATAAAATGAAGGAAAAAATAACCGCTTGACACAAAACAGGCCATATGTTAAATTGTTAGCACTCTATTATGGCGAGTGCTAATGGTCTTTTGGATCGATATTATAAAAAGGTAGATGCTGTATGGAGTTTCTTGAAAGAAATAAGAGGGTTTTGCAAGCTGTTATTGATAGTTATATTGCGAGCGGTGCGCCGATCGGTTCAACAGTGCTGGTCAAGAAGTATGATTTTGGCGTAAGTTCAGCTACGCTCAGGAATATCATGGCAGAGCTTGAGGAATTGGGGTATCTGACCCATCCGCACACCTCTGCCGGCCGGATCCCCACGGACCTCGGATACCGGTATTATATCGACAGTCTGATCAGTATCGAGAAGGACGCAGACGACTTCGGCGATCAACTCCGGCAGGCGCCGCCGCTGCATGGCGATGATCTCCACGAGCTCATGGAGGAGGCGAGCCGTTTCCTTGCGTCGCTCTCACAATGTGCCGGGGTGGTGGTTGCACCGTCCGAGCCGGAGGCAAAGTATAAGCATATCGAGTTTGTACGATTGCACGGAAGCCGGGTGCTCATCATCTTCGTGACTGCCACGGGGATCGTTCAGAACAAGCTGATAGACCTTGATGAAAGCATTCGGCAGCAGGACCTGAACCAGTTCAGCTCCTATCTGGTTGATGAGCTTGAGCGCTGGACGCTGACCGAGATCAGACAGCGACTGATCGAGAAGATGCGGGAAGAGAAGCTCGTCTTTGCCCAACTGATGGACGAGACCTGCAGGGCCAGCCAGGAGGTCCACGATCGGGAAAACGAGATGGTGTATATCGGCGGGGCATCCAAGATGCTCGAGAACCCCGAGTTTGCGACCGTTGACAAGATGAGGTCCCTGTTCAAGGCCTTCGAGGACAAATATAAGCTTCTCAGGCTTCTTGACCGGAGCGTTGCGGCAGAGGGCATCAAGGTCTTTATCGGGTCCGAGAACACCTTTTTCGAGATGCAGGGCTGCAGTATGGTGGTGAGCACCTACAGGGCAAGTCAGAACGTCGTCGGCACGCTCGGCGTGATCGGTCCCACCAGGATGCAGTACAAACAGGTCATTCAGGTGGTCGATTATACTTCAAAGATGTTGTCGAAGCTTTTGGCAGAACGGTTTCAGAGGGGTATTGAACGATGACGAGTGAATTTGATGACATACGCGAAGAGGACTTAGAGGTGATACCGCCTGATGCCGAAGATCAGGCGAAACAGCCGGCGGCGAACGACTCGAAGATCGAGGAGCTTTTACGGGAACTCGAACAAAAGACCAAAGAGGCAGCGACTGCAAATGATAAATGCCTCCGGACCTATGCCGATTTCGAGAATTACCGCAAGCGGATGCAGCGGGATATCGCCGATTTCCGCAAATATGCCAATGAGCAGTTTGCGCTTGAGCTTCTGACCGTCGTCGATCATCTGGGGCTTGCGCTCAAGCATGCGGGCGAGGCGGGAGAGACGGCGCAGGGCATGCAACAGGGCGTGGAGATCGTTTACAAGCAGTTCCGTGATGTGCTTGAAAAGTTCGGCGTCAAACAGTTTGCCGCCGAAGGAGAGCCTTTTGATCCGGCCCGGCATGACGCAATGATGCAAGTGGTTACTGCGGACGTCCCGGAGAACACGGTAGTGCAGGTGATGCAGGACGGATATTTGTATCACGAGAAGGTGCTTCGCCATGCGAAGGTGAGTGTGTCGAAGAAACCCGATGGTGAGAAGCACGCGAAACATACATAGGCAGAAATGAATGAGTGACCGCGAAATCGGGCATTGGCTCAAGAGCGTTTCTTCCATTAACCACAGAGACCACGGAGAAAAAGCCTTTTAGACAATAAAGACTCTGAGAACTCTGTGGTTAGAAGAAGAACAAGCAATGGGAACTGGTAATAAAGGGAGCAGAGGAGGATGGAGGCCACAGAGGTAAATACGCGCTATGGTTAAGATTTCCTCTGTGCGTTCTGTGGTTATATTTTGACATTACGTATTGAAACTTCAAGGAGGTTATTATGGCAAAAGTTATAGGAATTGACCTGGGCACTACGAACTCATGCGTTGCGATCATGGAAGGCGGGGAGCCGGTTGTGATCCCGAACTCTGAAGGGAGCCGGACCACACCGTCCGTCGTGGCCATTACCGAGAGCGGCGAGCGGCTCGTGGGCCAGATCGCAAAAAGGCAATCGATCACGAATCCGGATAATACGATATTTTCGATCAAGCGTCTTATCGGCAGAAAATACGACACGACGGAGGTCAGCGAGGCGAAGAAACACCTGCCCTACAAGATCGTGAAGGCGGACAACGGCGATGCACACGTGGAGATCCGCGGCAAGGTCTACAGCCCGGCTGAGGTCTCGGCCATGATCCTGCAGAAGATGAGGCAGACCGCCGAAGATTATCTGGGCGAAAAAGTGACCGATGCGGTCATCACCGTGCCCGCATATTTTAATGACAGCCAGCGGCAGGCCACCAAGGATGCGGGACTGATCGCAGGGCTGAATGTTCTCCGGATCATCAACGAGCCTACGGCTGCTTCACTCGCCTATGGTCTCGACAAGAAGAAGGACGAGACCATCGCGGTGTATGACCTGGGCGGCGGCACCTTCGATATTTCCATCCTCGAACTGGGCGAGGGGGTATTCGAGGTGAAGTCCACGAACGGCGACACGTTCCTGGGCGGAGACGACTTCGATGACCGCATCATCAGGTGGCTGGCCGACGAATTCAAAAAGGACCAGGGAATCGATCTCAGCAAGGATAAAATGGCGCTCCAGCGGCTCAAGGAGGCCGCGGAAAAGGCCAAGTGCGAGCTGTCCACGGTCATGGAAACGGAGATCAACCTCCCGTTTGTCACGGCGGACGCGACCGGACCCAAGCATCTTCTCTTAAAGTTATCACGAGCGAAATTCGAGCAGCTCGTCGACGACCTCATCAAGAGAAGCATTGAACCGTGCAAGAAGGCGCTAACCGATGCGGGCAAGACCGTGGAACAGATCAATGAAGCGGTCATGGTCGGCGGCCAGACGCGCACCCCCAAGGTGATCGCCGCGGTAAAGGAGTTCTTCAAGAAGGAACCGCACCGCGGGGTGAATCCGGACGAGGTTGTCGCGATCGGCGCGGCCATCCAGGGCGCAGTCCTCACCGGTCAGGTGAAGGACGTCCTGCTCCTCGATGTGACGCCGCTGTCCCTGGGCATCGAGACCCTGGGCAACGTGACAACCAAACTTATCGAGCGGAACACGACGATCCCGACCAAGAAGAGCCAGGTCTTTTCCACTGCATCGGATAACCAGACCGCGGTGTCCATCCATGTGGTCCAGGGTGAACGCGAGATGGCGTCGGACAACAAGACAATGGGCCGCTTCGAACTCGTCGGGATCCCGCCTGCGCCGCGCGGCATCCCGCAGGTCGAGGTTACCTTCGATATCGACGCGAACGGTATTGTACACGTAATGGCCAAGGACCTCGGCACGGGCAGGGAACAGTCCATCAAGATCACGGCAACGAGCGGACTGAGCAAGGACGAGATTGAAAAGGCGGTGAAGGAGGCGGAATCCCACGCTGCCGAGGATAAGAAAAAAAGAGAGGTGGCCGAAGCGAAGAACGAGGCGGACACGCTCATTTACTCCGTTGAAAAGTCAGTGGCCGACTATGGTGCAAAGCTCTCCGAGACGGAGCGGGCGGACATCCAGAAGGCGCTCGAGCAGGCCAAGAGCGTGAAGGACGGCACCGATGTCGAGGCAATCAAGAAGGCAGTGGCGGAACTTGCCAAGGCGTCGCACAAGCTTGCCGAGGAGGTCTATTCCAAGATGGGCAAGGACCAGGCGGGCGCAGGCGGTGCCGCCGGAGCTCCGGACGGCGACGGGAAGAAGCCGGAGGAGAAGGTCGTCGACGCGGAGTTTGAGGAAGTCGACAAGGACAAAAAATAGCAACCAGGTGTCTTGAGAGGATAGCGGACGGGGAAATAAAACCAGCTGCTATCCTCTTTTTGTGTAAAAATTCAGTTACTGAGATCACAGGGCGAAGCGAGGGGAAAAGTCTTTTTTTGTTTTTTTGCTCTTACCTTTGTGTCCTCTGTGGTTAATTATTCGAGAGAGGGTTATGGCCAAGGATTATTACGAACTGCTTGGGGTCCACAGGAACGCGACAGAGGCCGATCTCAAGCGCGCTTACCGCAGGCTTGCCCACGAGCATCACCCTGACAAAAACCCGGGGGACAAGGCCTCGGAAGAAAAGTTCAAGGAGATCAGTGAGGCGTATTCGGTCTTGTCAGATGCCCAGAAGCGGGCGTACTACGATCAGTACGGCACAGCACCCGGGGCACAGGGGTCAGGCCCGGGCGGTTTTGGCGCCGGCGCCGGCATGGGTGACATTTTCGGAGATATCTTCGAGGAGTTCTTCGGCGGCGGCAGAGGCAGGTCCCGGGCCACGGCTGGCGACGATCTGCGCTATAATCTCAAAATAAGTTTTGAAGACGCGGCATTCGGCACGTCGACCAAGATCCGCGTACCACGCTGGGAACGCTGTCCAGACTGCGATGGGCTTGGAGCGAAATCCAAGGAAGGCATTGTGACCTGTACCGCGTGCCGTGGCGCGGGCCAGATCCGCATGCAGCAGGGTTTTTTCAGCGTCAGCCGCACCTGTTCCCGCTGCGGAGGCGAGGGCAAGACGATCACCGATCCCTGTCCCGGATGCAAAGGCAGGAAACGCGTTGAACGGGAACGTACCTTGTCTGTCAAAATACCGGGCGGCGTGGAGACTGGCAACAGCATCCGTTTGACCGGTGAAGGTGAACTTGGTTCCTTCGGAGGGCCTCCAGGCGATCTGTACGTATATCTTATGGTGGAAGAGCATAAGCTTTTCAAGCGAGACGGCCAGGACGTCATATGCGATGTGCCGATCAGCATTGTCCAGGCGGCGCTCGGAACGGAGATCGAAGCGCCGACGCTCACGGGAAGCGCTAAGCTCAAGATTTCCGCCGGTACCCAGCCAGGCCACGTATTTAGACTGCGCGGCAAGGGATTCCCGCATCTTCGGGGTTCCGGAAGCGGCGACCAGCTTTGCCGGATCATCGTCGAGGTGCCGACCACGCTTACGGCGAGGCAGAAAGAACTGCTCCAGGAGTTCGACCGCCTGAACGGGGAGAACGCAACGCCGCTCACGAAAGGATTTTTCGACAAGGTAAGGGAAGTATTCGGGGACAAGGCGAAGAAGTGATAAGCCGGCCACCTTCATCTCGCTCTCAGCGCCGGCAATGACGGCCCGGCGGTTGTCCCGGAAACGCGGCGTCGTTTGCATCGTGTTGCCGATGTTGAGGAATGAGGGAATGTTTCCATCGCGCAGGAGTTATGCTATAATTATTGCAGGGCCGATCTTTAGGGGATTTTCATGATCCCGCATGGGTTGCTGATCATCGTGATAATCTGAAAAACTTCCGAATGACAGAGGAGGCAATATGGACGCACTTGAACTGGCAATGAATATGGAGAAGGACGCGATAGCTTTTTACACCGAGGCCGCGCGGAAGACAAAATATCCCGCCGGGAAAAAAATGTTTCAAACCATAACCGAGGACGAAAAGCGTCACCTGGAAATGGTCTCACAGATCATCAAAGGATTGAAGATAACGCACAAGAACATGAGCCCGATGAAAAATGTGAAAACGATATTCGAGACCATGAAAGATGAGATGATGAAAAAGGTCGAGGCTACGTCGGACGAGCTTGAGGCATTCAAGATCGCCATGAGAATGGAAAAAGAGGGATTGGAATTCTATAAGAAAACGCTGGCTGGATCAAAGAAGGAGCCGGAGCGGGCCCTGCTCGAACTGCTCATTAAGGAAGAGCAGCAGCACTATGACATTTTTGCGAATACCTACCAATTTCTCTCTGATTCCGGGAACTGGTTCATGTGGGAAGAACGTGGTATTGTCGAAGGATGATCCCGATCGTGGTTCGTTGTTACCCTCCCGTACCCGTCAACTCGTCCATCAGCGTTTTGACGGATACGATTTTCTCAACCCTTGAAGCATTGGTGCCTACCGTATAGAGCGATTCTTCCTTGTCCGGATTATATCCGGCCGAACTCAACAGCCCGTTGCAGATACAGAAATAGTTCTCGTTGTCCTCTTTGGCCGGGCAGACGGTATACTGGCCCTCGGCATCCTTCATGAGCACATAGCCCTTGTCACACTTTGGGGTCCGCTTCCTCTGGAGTGACGATACATACATAGGGGATTGTTTGATCACCCGGAATGGCAATCCGCACGGTGATCCGGGACGGTGCGCAACAATGATGTCCTCTTCCTTTGCCCGCACAACCGCCTGTTTATAAGCTTCAGAGGCGCTGCTTTCGTTGGTGGCAAGGAAACGGGTGCCCATTTGGACCCCGTCGGCGCCCATGTCCATGAACCTTACGATGTCGTCATGAGTATAGATCCCACCGGCGACAATTACGGGGATATCTCCGAATTTTTTCGCCATGTCCTTGACCGGCGGCAGAAGATTTTCGAGTTTATTGGAGTCAAGGTCCACCTGATCGATCCGAAATCCAAGATGTCCGCCGGCAAGGGGACCTTCAAGTACTACGGCATCGGGTCGATACCCCAGCTTTTCCCATTTTTTACAGATGATATCAAGCGCACGCGCGGACGAGACGATCGGGATCAGGGCCGTGTCTTTGGGTGCCTGGATCGCCGGCAGATTGAGAGGCAGGCCGGCACCTGAGATGATGGCATCGGCGCCGGCATCGAGGGCGCCTTTTACCGAGGCATTGTAATCTCTGCCAAGGGCAGCCATGATATTGATCCCGGTGAACCCGCCCTTGATCTTCGAGAGAGAGATCTCCTCATACACAGACTCATAGATATTCATTTTTTTGCCGGTTCTTTTCGAGACAAGCCGGTCTACACAGGCACTGGAGACGATTCCGAGGCCACCTTCTTGCGCGACTGCCTTCGCAAGCGGATGCAGCGATACTCCAACCCCCATCCCACCCTGGATAATGGGAACTCTTATTTTTTTGCCCTTGATTATGATCGGCTTCAGCATTGAATGAGATGTCAATTGGCCCCCTCTGCGTGTTAACAAAACAGACCGGAAAAACAGAATATGGATGTTACTCTTTGCTCTTTTTGTCGACAACAACAAAAAAAGCAACGATATTATACCATACTAAAAAACCAGATACAACCAGAAGTTGATGGCCGAGTTGCGACATATAATATGCTGTCAGCGGTATTTTGAAGGTTTGAGCAACGGGAGATTGACAATTTTGTTCTGTTGTGCGATTATCCCTGCGCCATGAGAATTGTACGCGGCCTCAAAAACTTTAGCGAGCGGCTTTTGGACCCTGTTCTTACGCTGGGGAACTTCGACGGAGTGCATCTGGGGCATCAGGCGATATTCAGGAAAGTGATCGACCGGGCCCGGGAGATCGGGGGTACCAGCGTTGTTTTTACCTTTGAGCCTCATCCGCTCAAAGTGCTTGCCCCGGAGCGATCGCCCAGGATGTTGAACACGTTTCATGGCAAGATGAAGCTTTTTGCTGCGGCTGGCATCGATATCGTGATCTGCGCCAATTTCACACGGACCTTTGCCGAGCAGCACCCCGAGGATTTCGCCCGCGATGTACTGCACACACAGATTGGTGTCCGTGAGGTCTATGTCGGCTATGATTATGCCTTTGGAAAGGGCCGTGAAGGAAGTATTGAATCGTTGAAAGAAGCGGGCCGGACCTTCGGATTTGGAGTGGGTATAGTTGAAGCCGTTCAGGTGAACAACGTCGTAGTCAGCAGCTCGATCATCCGCGACCTGATATCAAACGGTAATATGGAGCAGGCCACCGAACTACTTGGCAGGCGGTATAGTATTGAGGGAGAGGTGGTACATGTATCACACCGTGGCCAGACGCTGGGTTTCCCTACCGCAAACCTTAAAATAGTCAATGAGCTGATGCCTGCTTACGGTGTTTACGCCGTACTCGCTCAGGTAGAAAACAAAACGATCAAGGGGGTGGCGTCAATCGGGATCAGGCCCACCTTCGATGCGGGACCTGTTTCAATAGAGGTATACCTTTTTGAGTTTCACGAGGGACTCTACGGCAAGCAAATTGAGGTCTCTTTTGTAAAGCGTTTGCGGGGGGAAAAAAAGTTTCCCAATGCAGACGCACTTGTCGCGCAGATTCGGAAGGATGTTCGGGATGCCCAGGCGGCTTTGGAACATCTCTGATGGATCGAATGATACGTTCACATGAAGTCGATTTTGATAACTTTGGGAAAGGCCTGATCGGCATGTGATCCTTATTGAAGCTGATTATATTCACAAGGGGGTGATAAATCATGGCTTGCGGCAAAAAGTGCGGGACAAAGAAGGCAGTAAAAAAGAAAGCAACAAAAAAGAAATAAGATAAGCTCTGTGTCGGGCGGGTAAGAAATTTACCCGCCGCATATTTGTAAGTTGAGCGATTATATCTGTTCTCAAACGCATTTCATGATTTTTAACGTTCTCCTAAAAATCTCAAGGACTTGGCATGAAAACGGCAGTCATCATACTGGGGCATGGGAGCAGAGGCTATGGGAACGATGCGCAAGTGAAGCGCATGGTCGCGGCTATCAGGGAAAGCATGAGCTGCGATATTGTTGAATACGCTTATTTACAATATGTTCAGCCTACACCCGAAGAGGCGGTGGAACGATGTGTTCAGCAAGGGGCTAAAAAAATCGTGATCGTTCCATACTTCATGCAGGCGGGTGTTCATGTGACGAAGGACATCCCCGCCCTTCTCGAAAAGGAAAAACAAAGGCATCCAACATTGGATATCAGGGTGACTGACTATGTCGGCGCTCATTCCCTCATGGAACAGATCGTAGCGGATCTGATCAGAAAATCGAGATAGAGTCGTCAGTATAAGGCGTAAACCCCACGGTCCCTTGTCTCACGGAGATAGTCAATGCTGTCAGCGAAAGAACAATTTGATATTATAAAACGCGGCGCTGTCGAGGTCATTATAGAGGCTGATCTGTTGAAGAAGCTTGAGATGTCGGTCTCGACCGGAAAGCCCCTGCGCGTCAAGGCGGGTTTTGATCCCACGGCGCCGGACATTCACATTGGCCATACGGTGCTTCTGAACAAGATGCGGCAGTTTCAGGAGCTGGGGCACGAGGTGACCTTTCTCATCGGCGACTTCACGGGCATGATCGGCGATCCCACAGGCAAGTCTGAAACACGGAAGCATCTCACGAAGGAAGAGGTGGCCGAGAACGCCAGAACCTACCAGCTGCAGATCTACAAGGTCCTTGACAAGGATCGGACGAAGATCGCCTTCAACAGCGAGTGGATGTCGAAGATGACCGCTGAGGGCATGATCCAGCTTGCGGCAAGACTTACCGTCGCCAGGATGCTGGAACGCGAGGATTTCAAGAAGCGCTATCAGTCCGAGCTTCCCATCAGTATTCACGAGTTCCTGTATCCGCTCATCCAGGGGTACGATTCCGTCATGATGAAATGCGATGTGGAACTGGGCGGTACGGACCAGAAGTTCAATCTGCTCGTGGGTCGCGAACTCCAGAAGGAGTACGGACAGGAGCCGCAGTGCATCGTCATGATGCCGCTCCTGGAAGGGCTCGACGGTGTTAACAAAATGAGCAAGAGCCTGGGGAACTACATCGGCATCAATGAGCCTGCAAAGGAAATCTTCGGCAAGGTCATGTCCGCGAGCGATGACCTGATGTTGCGGTACTATGAGCTGGTGAGCGCCGTCACTCTTGACGATTTTCAGAAGATCAAGGCCGATATCAAGTCCGGCATTCTCCATCCCATGGAGGCGAAGAAACGGCTGGCTGTGGAGATTTCAGACCGATTTTGCGGGGCAGGTGAGGGGGAAAAGGCGCGCGTAGAGTTTGAAAAGGTATTCAGCAAGAAGGATATGCCCGATGATATTCCGGTCGTCGAGATCTCATGGGAAGGCGCGAGCATGAAGCTTGCTAAGATCATCGCACTCGCGGGCGCAGCAAAGAGCAACTCGGACGGGCGCAGGCTTATTCAACAAGGAGCAGTAGAGGTGAACGAGCAGCCGATCAAGGATATTGATGCCGAGTTGCCGGCTTCAGGAGAGTACGTTGTGCGGGTGGGGAAAAAGCGATTTGTCAGGGTCAGACCGAAGGCGTAAAAATTTATTCGTTTATAGAGAAAAAAGTCTTGACATGGAATAGGGCTTGTGATAAATTGCGCCCTCGTTCGGCAGTAAACCTCGGGCAAAACCTCGAAGTTTCATGAATGCCAACCGCTCATTAATAATTGTAAAATTAATATCAAAATCTTATTGACAAAGAGATTCTGTTCTGTTACTATCCTTACTTCTGCGCAACATGCAGAAACATGGTCTTTGAAAACTAAATAGGTGCAAAGATTTAAACAGATCCTTAAAAAATCTGTTTTTAGTTGGCGGGTTTTTGAGTAACAAATTAGTCAAGTTACCTTGAGTAACATTGCATAGGATCAGATTTTTTTGGAGAGTTTGATCCTGGCTCAGAACGAACGCTGGCGGCGTGCTTAACACATGCAAGTCGAACGAGAAGTACGTAGCAATACGTATTGTAAAGTGGCGCACGGGTGAGTAACACGTGGGTAATCTGCCCTTGAGTTTGGGATAACCCCGCGAAAGCGGGGCTAATACCGAATAAGACCACGGGGACCAAAGTCCCTGAGGTAAAAGACGGCCTCTATTTATAAGCTGTCACTTGAGGATGAGCCCGCGGCCCATTAGCTAGTTGGTAGGGTAACGGCCTACCAAGGCTATGATGGGTAGCTGGTCTGAGAGGACGATCAGCCACACTGGAACTGAGACACGGTCCAGACTCCTACGGGAGGCAGCAGTGGGGAATATTGCGCAATGGGCGAAAGCCTGACGCAGCAACGCCGCGTGGGGGATGAAGGTTTTCGGATTGTAAACCCCTTTCGACCGGAACGAATCTCCTCCTGGTAAATAATCAGGAGGATCGACGGTACCGGGAGAAGAAGCCACGGCTAACTCTGTGCCAGCAGCCGCGGTAAGACAGAGGTGGCGAGCGTTGTTCGGATTTATTGGGCGTAAAGCGAACGCAGGTGGTTTGGTAAGTCAGGGGTGAAAGCCCACAGCTTAACTGTGGCACTGCCTTTGATACTGCCTTTCTTGAGTGCATGAGGGGGAAGCGGAATTCCGAGTGTAGAGGTGAAATTCGTAGATATTCGGAGGAACACCGGTGGCGAAGGCGGCTTCCTGGCATGTAACTGACACTCATGTTCGAAAGCGTGGGTAGCAAACAGGATTAGATACCCTGGTAGTCCACGCCCTAAACGATGGGCACTAGGTGTGGGAGGTATCGACCCCTTCCGTGCCGCAGCTAACGCATTAAGTGCCCCGCCTGGGGAGTACGGCCGCAAGGTTGAAACTCAAAGGAATTGACGGGGGCCCGCACAA
>JBARBN010000038.1:0-10368 GCA_049793155.1 Nitrospirota bacterium | reverse complement strand
CGTTCGAGGCGGAGGTCATCGACAAAAAGCTGTCCATTGAGGAATACACCAAGGCATTCATCCAGAGATACCAGGGCCAGTTCAACGAACAGCAGCTTGCGGACATGCTCTGGATCACCCGGAAATCTCTCTGGGAGAAGAGAAAGAAGTGGGGGATACCGAGGGAACGATAGGGGCTGTCGCGTGTCTGTTTTGCACGAAGTTGCAAAGTGCGGAGTGCAAAAGGCAATAGTAAAAATAGGAAGGAAAGACACCATGACCTGCGGTTATCCATCGACTTTGCAATTTGCATCGACTGCGGCCAAAGACCGCGCTGTGCATGGAGGATGCGATGAGTCTTGAGAGTTTGATCAATGATCTGAAGAACGGTCTCGGGATGGCCCGGGTGAACGCTGCTGTTGAGCTCGGGAAGCTCAAGGACAAGGGGGCTGAGAAGGCTTTGATAGAAGCGCTCGGCGACGAAATCACGCCGGTAAGGAACAATGCCGCCTATGCCCTCGGAGAGCTCGGTTCGCATGACGCAGTGCCGCGGCTCATCGCCATGTTCAGCGACCCGGAAGAGCGGGTGCGTAAGAGTGCGGTCAAAGCACTGGGCATGATCGGATCTCCTGACGCGATCTCCCCCCTCATCCGGCTGCTCACTGTTGATCGGTCACTTATTGTGAAAAAGAGCGCGATCCGCAGCCTGGGACAGATCGGCGGACCGAAGGCACTGCAGGCCGTCGGACCTTTTTCCCGCAGTCCGGATGCGATACTCGCCGCAATGGCGAAGCAGGTAATTGAAAAGAACGACAATCGATGATGGCATCGCGCTGACCGGCGCGAAACTGACAAGGGGAGGATGTACATGGAGTCAATGAGCAGACTGCTGAACAAGATCTTGGGACATTATGAAAAAAAGGAATATGACGCCGCGGAGAAGTCCGTTGACGTGCTTCTCGTCTCTCATCCGGAGTTTCACCGGGGGCAATTCATGAAGGCGGTGATCCTCGAAGAGACGGGGAGGGCCGCTGATGCGGAAAAGCATTACCTGAAGGCGGGGAACCGGTTCACCCTCTGGAGTCGTCTGGCCGTGCAGCTCCAGGATATCGATCCTGACCGAGCAATCATGTATTACGAACGGGTGACCAGGATGGATCCGCAGAACAGTTTGTTGTGGTTGAACCTCGGAGAGCTCTATGAGAAGAAGGGTCGGCCTGATGACGCACGGGAATGCTTCAGAAACCTGTCGCCGGTCAAAGAGGTCCTTTCAAGGATATTCATTCCTCTCGGTTTTATGATCTTTCTGATCAGCGGGGCCGTGATGATGATCAAGCGTGGAGAGCAAGGCCTCCCTACCGTTGTGATCGCGTCGGCGGTCTTCTGCGCTTTCTGGCTGAAGCGGGACGCGGGCAAAGCGATAAAAATGATCGTGAAAAAGAGCAGGGCCAACAAATAGCAGCTGCAGCGACTAAGCGGAAGAATTATTTATTTTGTCCAGTCTTCACTCATCTCTTGAGCGCCCCATTGCCCGTTCCTGATCGATGGACAGAGACAGAACGTCCGGCTCAGAGCATGATCAGCACGCTCATCATGGCAATGGCCCAAATGACATCCGTGGACAGTTGAATATCACAGGTCGAATCGAACATCAGGTCAAGCCGGGCGGGAAATTCGTCGTTTTCCAACCAGAGCGTCAGGGTGACGGGTATTCGCGGCAAGGGAAGAAGCCGGAGCGAAGCATCGCCGTATTTCATGATCTCAGCACCAAGATTCCTGCCCTTTTCAATAAATCCTTCCCGGTTCTTTCCGTACTTGTTCGCTACACTGTCGAGCGGCAGGACATGGGATCCTCTGGTGAAGATTTCGCCGCCCTTGATATGCCCGAGTTTCACGGGCCTGCTGGTACAGGCAATGTCCTTGGCGCTGACCAGATACCAGAGGACCGAAAGCCGAAAAAAATAGCCGAGTTTTCCGAGCAGCACCGCACTCCCCGGAGCAGTACTTGAGATCTTTTTGTCTCGCATGGAAACAATGAAATCCATGCCGAATGAAGACACCTGATAACTTGTGAACGCCGCATCGTATGCGACGGAAGCTGCTTTGCTGACGTCCGACGGTTTCAGCGTTCTAAGTACCTCCCACGCCCTGTCTTCACCTGGATTATTTATTTCTGCCATATATCCCTTCTGAAAAGAATTGATTCGTTCAATACTAAAAAAAATTATTGAGCTGATTTTAGTGGGATCGTGATATTCATTCATCGCCATTTATAATAATAAACATATTTTAACATTATTTTATGAAATTTATGGCCCGTTCCCTGGTTACTTTTCGTAGCTGACTTGCGCTACATAACATTACTATTGGTTACGAATGAGATGGCCGCTCTTCGGCCTGCGACATCCTCATTTATAGTAGCTATGACCAATTTTATAAGCTATATATTTGTAAAGTTCAATCCTCTATAAACTTTGGTAATGCATAACAGTGTCTTTAGTTGCGATTTCCTTCGCAAACTGCAAAGACCACGACAGAACATATTGATTTTATGAAAGTTATTTCATTTTCATCGGCCAAACGATAAAAAGCACCTCATGGCGTCTATTTGAAATTTTCATGAGGCAGGTGACCTGCACGATTCGGAGAACTAAAATGGAAACTGTTTTTTACGATTTCGTAAATATGGTCTCTGTTTTGCTTGGTTAACGAGTATGAAATCCACCATGACGCCGAATCATGGCAATAATATCATTCTTGAAGACGTGGTTGCTTTCCTGAAGAAGGTCCCGCCATTCCAGTTTCTTAGTGATATGGACCTCCAGGCCGTTGCACGAAACCTGTCCATGGAGTTTTATCCCAAGGACATGGTAATCATGAAGCAGGATGGGCCGCCGAGCGACGCTCTCCGTGTCATAAAGAAGGGCGGGGTGAAGATCGTTCTTGTTTCAGACGACGGCGGTGAGGCTGTCATCGATTACCGGGGCGAAGGGGATACCTTCGGGTTCTTGTCCATGGTGGGCAAGGACCGCGTGCGCACCAACGTCGTGGCCGTCGACGACACGATCTGCTACCTCCTTGGTCAGGAGATGGTGATAAAACTGCTCGATTCCAACCTGCCGTTCACTGAATTCTTTCTCCAATCCCATATTACGCGATACATCGATAAAACCTACCGCGAGATGCAGGATAAGAGCATGTTCTACGGAGGGAGCGATCGTCTTCTGTTCACGACGCAGATTGGGGACATGGCTGTCAAAAAGGTGGTTTCCACTCAGGAGGAAACCACGATCCGGGAAGCGGCGCAGATCATGTCCGAGCAGAGCATCAGTTCGATCGTGATCAGGAACTGCAACGACCTGCCCACGGGCATGGTGACCGACCGTGATCTCAGGGAAAAGGTCGTAGCGCGGGGACGGAGCGTCGCGGAACCGGTGAAGAACATCATGAGCACTTCGCTCATACGGGTGGATGCGCGGGACTACTGTTTCGAGGCTGTGCTGAAAATGATCAAGTACAACATCCACCACGTCCTGGTGATCAAGGATGGCCAGCTTGCCGGAGTGATCACGAACCACGATATGATGATGTTGCAGGGGACTTCGCCGCTCTCGCTCACCAAGGATATCGAAAGCCAACAGACCGTTGAGGGGCTCATTCCGGTCTCGAAGAAGATCAACGGCATTGTCGGTCTTTTGCTCAAGGAAGGGGCCAAGGCGAGCAATATCACCAAGGTCATTACCGAGATCAATGACCGGCTCGTTCGCAAAGTCCTTGAATGCGCCGAGCGGAAGCACGGCAAGCCGCCGGTTGCTTACTGCTGGATCGGTTTTGGAAGCGAAGGCCGCAAGGAGCAGACCTTCAAGACCGATCAGGACAACGCTATAATCACCGCGGATCCGGCGAACGAGGCCGAGGCGGAAGCGGCGAAAAAATATTTCTCCAACTTTGCCGAGTTTGTAAGAGACAGCCTGCTCCGGTGCGGGTTCCCGCTTTGCCCGGCAAACTATATGGCGAGCAATCCCCAGTGGTGCCAGCCGCTCAAGGTCTGGAAAAAATATTTCTCAACCTGGATCGCGACGCCTACTGCGGAGGCCGTGCTGAATTCCGTGGCCTTCTTTGACTTCCGGCCGATGTACGGCGAGACCTCCCTGGCCGAAACGCTCCGTGATCATCTGAACACCCTCCTCAAGGACCAGAAGGTGTTCCTCGGGTATTTGGCAAACATGGCGATCAAGAATCAACCGCCCGTCGGGTTCTTCAAGTCCTTTGTCGTGGACAAGGGAGGGGTGCATAAGGACCAGCTGAATCTCAAGATCAAAGGCCTCGCACCTCTCGTGGATATCCTGCGGCTATTTGCGCTCGAAAAGGGGGTCCGCGCGACCTCCACCATGGAGAGGATCGATGCGCTGCGGAACATGCATACCATTGTTGAGGAGTACGCCGACGATTTCGAGCAGGCCTTTGAGTTCATCATGCTCCTCAGGATCCATCATCAGTACGAACAGATCAGCAACGGTGTGGCGCCCGACAATTTCATCAACCCGAACCGGTTGAGCAATCTCGAAAAACGGTCTATTAAAGGGGCATTCCAGCTCATCTCGAAGATCCAGGACCTGATCATCGAGCTCTACAAGGCGCTGATCTGGTAGGCGGACCATGTCGCGAGACGGCCTTATCGGCGTCACAACGGGACACGGCAATGCGGACTGCGGAGGGCTTTGGCGTGGGCGAGCGGACTGAGTTCCTTGAAGTCTCAGCCGAGCGTTGCCCTGGTCCAAAAAGGACTGACCTGTGTTCGGACTGACCGGGAGAAAAGACAAAAAGCCGCAGGGGATCAACGCGAAGACGCCGATCACCGATGTCCGCTATGTGGTCGTGGATACTGAGCTGACCGGACTGGACGAAAAGAAGGACTCAATCGTTTCCATAGGCGCGGTGCGCATGATCGGAGGGAGGATCGAGCTCAAGGACATGTTCTACCGGCTCGTGAGCCCGAGGACAAAGCTCACGGCCGACAGCGTGGTCATTCATGAGATAACACCGTCAGACGTGGTTGCCCAGCCGGTGATCGATACCGTGCTCGCAGAGTTTCTCGACTACGCAGCCGGGGATGTGCTCGTGGGGCATTTTATCTCCATCGATCTCGCATTCTTCAACCGGGAGATGAAGCGGCTGTACGGACACGAGATCAAAAACGCCGCGATCGACACGTTCACGCTCGACGAGTGGCTCCGGAAGCGGTTGAAGTCCAATGCTTGTTTCGCGAAGGCGCTCTCGGGATACCGGCTTTACGACATCGCAACAAGCATGGACATCCAGGTGAACAGCTCACACAATGCAATCGCGGACGCTTTTACGACCGCACAGATCTTGCAACGATTCATCCCGCTTCTTATCGAGGCGGGGGTACACGACATCGGGGAACTATTGAAGCGTGGAAGACCATTCGAAGGAGGTGATCGGTTCAGGATAACAGGTGATTTCGGAAACTTTTAGAAACAGAATGAATAAAATACAGAAGGAGGATGAAACATGGCCAAATTAAAACACGAAGATATTTTGAATGACCCGGATTTCAAAGATCTCTCCAGACAGAAGTTTATCATCTCCGCCATTTTGACGATCCTGGAATTGACGCTCTATTTCGGGTTCATCGGTCTGATCGCGTTCAACAAGCCGTACCTGGCGGAGAGGCTCTCCCCGGGTGTCGCCACCACGATCGGGATCCCCATCGCGGTCGGGACGATCATCGGTTCGTGGGTGCTTACCGGCATCTATATCTGGTGGGCGAACACCAAGTATGATGTGCTGGTCAACAAAGTCAAAGACAAGGTGGGAGGATAACATGCATCAGACAATCATTGGACAGGCAAATCCCGTTGCGATCATGTTCTTCGTTTTGTTCGTGCTTATTACCCTCGGTATTACGTACTGGGCGGCAAAACGGACAAGGACCACAAAGGATTTTTACGCAGCAGGCAGGAGCATCACCGGATTCCAGAACGGACTCGCCCTTGCGGGCGATTACATGAGCGCCGCATCATTCCTCGGGATCGCCGGCCTCGTGTCGACCAAAGGCTACGACGGCCTCATCTATTCCGTGGGCTGGCTCGTAGGATGGCCGATCATCATGTTCCTGATCTCGGAACCGCTCCGGAACCTCGGCAAATACACGTTTGCCGATGTCGTCGCCTTCCGCCTTCAGCAGCGGCCCATTCGTGCGGCGGCTGCAGCCGGCTCGATCGTGGTCGTCCTGACCTACCTGATCGCGCAGATGGTGGGCGCCGGTACCCTGATCAAGCTCATGTTCGGTCTTCCGTTCGAACTTGCAATCGTGGTCACGGGCGCGCTTATGGTCTCATACGTGCTGTTCGGCGGCATGATCGCCACGACGTGGGTTCAGATCATCAAGGCCGGATTGCTGCTGGGCGGGGCAACACTCCTTGTGATCATGACCCTCGCCAAGTTCGGCTTCAGCTATGGTGAGCTCTTCAACCAGGCAGCCGCTGCCACGCCGGCAGGCCAGAAGTTCCTCGAACCGGGCGGGCTCATATCCAGCCCCCTGGAGGCATTCTCTCTCGGCCTTGCCCTTATGTTCGGCACGGCGGGCCTCCCGCATATTCTTATGCGATTTTACACGGTGCCCGACGCGAAGCAGGCAAGAAAGTCCGTGTTCGTGGCAACCGGGTTCATCGGCTACTTCTATATTCTTACCGTGACCATCGGCTTCGGCGCCGCTGTGCTCGTGGGCCAGAAGGTGATCATGGGCATTGACAAGGGCGGCAACATGGCAGGACCGATGCTTGCCGAGGTGCTCGGCGGAAACATCTTTCTCGGATTCCTGTCGGCCGTGGCATTTGCCACGATCCTTGCCGTGGTCTCCGGCCTGACACTCGCGGGCGCGTCCGCACTTTCGCATGACCTCTACGTCGGCGTGATTCGTCGGGGTGTCGCGAACGAGAAGGAAGAAGTAAAGGTCGCAAAGATCGCTACACTTGGCCTCGGCATTTGCGCGATCCTTCTCGGTATTCTGTTCAAGGGCAAGAATGTCGCGTTCCTGGTGGGCCTCACCTTCGCGATCGCCGCGAGCGCGAACTTCCCTGCTCTCCTCATGTCCATCATGTGGAAGAAGTTCACGACGGCAGGGGCGGTGACCAGCATCTACACGGGACTGATAGTCGCTACGCTTCTTATTGTTCTGAGCCCAACGGTGTGGGTGGACATCGTGCACAAGGATGATGTGGACAAGGTCCAGGCGCAGATCAAGGAGATCGATACCGCATCGAGCGGTATTGACGCGCAGATCGCGGACCTTCAGAAACAGATGGTAAGCGCGGATGCCATTGCCAGTATGAACAAGAAGGAGAAGGCATCGGCAGAGATGAAGAACACGGGGATCCAGTCGTCCGTGACCGCGAAAACATCAGAGAAGGAAGCATTAACGGCGAAGAAGAAGGAGGCGAACTCCGCGATGCCACAGGCTATCTTCCCCATGAAGAACCCCGGAATCTTCTCGATGGGTGCAGCGTTTCTGATCGGCATCCTCGTTTCACTCATGAGCCCCGAGAAAACGGCAGAGGACAAATTTGCGGGCGTGAAGGTCCGTGAGTATCTCGGCATTGGATCAGAAGATTAAGCAGGCGCAACTGTTCCGTAAGTACCGTGAATCGGTGAGAGGGCAAGGGTGATCCTTACATTTCCTCTCACCGATTCGCTCTGTTTAAGAAGACCGCTGAAGCCGCGGTGGAAGTTTTTTACGGTGATTTTGGCAGGGAACCAACGTTCTTAATTGTCACAGAACTTCGTTCTCCAAACGGAGTTCTTTTCCAAATTTAATATATTTTGCGTTATTCGTCGTGTAACAGCCCAACAATACGGTCATCCAGATAAGGAGAAACAATCATGGCAGATGATAGCTTCCAGGTCCTGTCGACGGAAAAGAGGGTGTTCCCCCCGTCAAAGGAATTCAGCCAAAAGGCACATATCAAGAGCATGAAGGAGTATGAGCAACTCTATAAGCGCTCCGTCGACGAGCCTGAAAAGTTCTGGGGCGAGATGGCGGACAAGAACCTCACGTGGTACACGAAGTGGAGCAAGGTCCTTGATTACGATTTTCACAAACCGTATATCAAGTGGTTCGTTGGAGGGAAGCTGAATGCCTCGGTGAATTGTCTCGACCGTTTCATCAATACCCCCACTCGCAACAAAGCGGCGCTCATTTGGGAGGCGGACGGGGGAACCTACAAGACCTTCACCTACCAACAGTTGTACTACGAGGTGAACCGTTTCGCCAATGTACTCAAGAAGAAAGGCATCAAAAAGGGCGACCGGGTCACGATCTATTTGCCGATGATACCTGAGCTTGCCATCTCCATGCTGGCCTGCGCCCGGGTGGGTGCGATCCACAGCGTGGTGTTCGGCGGTTTTTCCGCGAAGGCTATGCGTGATCGCATCCAGGACTGCCAGTCGTCCATGGTGATCACCGCGGACGAAGGAGTACGCGGCGGCAGGTATGTGCCCCTGAAGGCTAATGCCGACGAAGCGATCCTCGAATGCCCGACCGTCAAGGACATGATCGTGGTCCAGCGGGCAGGCACCGGCAAGATCAACATGGAACCGGGCAGGGACGCCTGGTGGCATGAGGAGATGGCCGGGCAGGACATCACCAATTACTGCGAGCCCGAGAAAATGGACGCGGAGGATCCGCTCTTCATCCTCTACACCTCCGGCTCCACGGGCAAGCCCAAGGGCGTGCTGCACACCACAGCGGGATATATGCTCTATACCAATTTGAGCTTCCGGTGGATCTTTGACTACCATGAAGAAGACATCCATTTCTGCACCGCCGACATCGGTTGGGTCACCGGCCATAGCTACATTCTTTACGGACCGCTTTCGAATGGAGCGACATCGCTCATGTTCGAGGGCATCCCAAGCTATCCCGACCCGGGCAGGTTCTGGGATATTGTCGACAAGCACCGGGTGAACATCTTCTATACCGCCCCGACGGCGATCCGGGCGCTCATGAAAGAAGGAGACAAGTGGGTCACCAAACACGAGCTTTCCTCCCTCAAGGTCCTCGGATCGGTCGGCGAGCCGATCAACCCCGAGGCGTGGATATGGTACCACAAAAATGTGGGTCATGAAAAGTTGCCAATCGTCGACACCTGGTGGCAGACCGAGACGGGCGGGATCCTGATCACCGGCCTGCCCGGCGCGATCACGGCCAAGCCCGGATCGGCAACGAAACCGTTCCCCGGGGTCGTACCCCAGGTCGTGAAAGAAGACGGTTCCCCGGCCGGAGTAAACGAGGGTGGTTATCTGTGCATCAATAAGCCCTGGCCCGGCATGCTGCGCGGAACGTATGGAGATCCGGAGAACAAGCGCATCAAAGAGGTCTACTTCAGCAGGTTCCCGGGCAAATACTTTACCGGTGACGGTGCGCGGGTGGACGAGGACGGTGATTACTGGCTCATGGGCCGCGTGGACGATGTGATCAATGTTTCAGGACACCGGCTCGGCACGGCCGAGGTGGAGTCCGCGCTCGTCAGCCACGAGGCGGTGGCCGAGGCCGCGGTCGTCGGCTATCCGCATGATATCAAGGGTGAAGGCATCTACGTGTACGTGACGCTCAAGGACGGCTTCAAACCGACTGATGATCTTAAGAAGGTCCTCACCGGCCATGTCCGTTCGGTCATCGGGCCGATCGCCACGCCGGACAAGCTGCAGTTCGCGCCCGGCCTTCCGAAGACGCGGAGCGGCAAGATCATGCGCCGCATCCTCAGGAAGATCGCGCACGGACAGATAGACGAACTCGGCGATACCTCGACACTTGCCGATCCGTCGGTGGTGCAATCGCTGGTGAAGGAGCGGCTCGTATAAAAACAATAGATCCATTGTTTTCGGCATGATCACGAGGCCGCCTCGGGAGGTTGACAGGGAATGAAAATGTCACTATACTGATCTCCAGGGTTGATGTTTTCAGGTTCATGCAGCGGGATAATTAAAAAAACAATGGAGCTGATACGCGAAGGAAACATGAAACCCATGTGCGGTTTTTTCAAGCTGCGCATGGGTTTTTTCTTTTCCAGACACGCAATGCACTACAATCGTGATCGAAGCATATCCCGGAAGGAGACCCTGTTCATGAAAAAGATGGTTCTTGTTCTCGTCTGCATCTTTATCACCTGCACCGCACTTGCGGAAGAAAAGAGGTTTTCAGTACCCGTTGGCGATTCACCGGCGATCGGTCCCGCGACTGCGCCGGTGACGATCATCGAATTCCTTGATTTTCAGTGACCCCACTGTGTGGCGGCCGGTCCGACCGTCAAAAAGATCATGGACACCTATAAGGGAATGATCAGGCTTGCGATCAAAAATTATCCC
>JBARBN010000037.1:0-55145 GCA_049793155.1 Nitrospirota bacterium | reverse complement strand
CGCTCAAGATCCTTGGAGAGCAGGCGGAGCTGTTCAACCGGGAGATCGTTGCGATGAATCCGTCCAAGGAGAAGGACAGCGCAGGAATATCGGGAGCGAGGTAATGAAAATATGCCAGTCATGATGCCGTGGTTTTGTCAGAAAGGAAGGGAAGGGCGATGAGGGACAGCATTAACGCCAGCATGGGGCTTAAGTTCATGCTCGCACTGATCGGCGCGATTACCGTACTCATGGTGGCGGGCACTTTTTTTGTCGCCCACATGCTGATGGACGGGCAGTATCGTGCGCTGGAAACGCGGGGCCGCGAAATCGGTCAGCTTCTCGGCAAGGCGGGCACGGATGCTCTTCTGCATCGGGACATCCCTGTGCTGGACGGTCTTGTTGCGGAAACAATGCAGTCCCCGGATATGCTTTACGCATATGTGGCTGATCCGTCCAATGTGATCCTGAACAATGCCGCCGTCAGTTTCAACCGCACCCATCCCGACATGAAGGAACTTCTCGTCCAGGGAAAGAACGAAGACACTGCGGCGCTCGCGGCGAAGGTAAAGGAGAAACTCGATCCCATTGAAGTGCAGGTTGACGTCAAGACCGGGGACACCCGCATCGGTATGGTCAGGATGGGATTTTCACGGGCGGCGGTCCGGAAGGACGCGCGGAACGTGGTCTGGCTGCTTCTTGGAACCAGCGCACTGATCATCGGCGCCCTCGCCTTGATGCTCAACTTCATGGTGCGGAGCATGATCGTCCTGCCTACGAAGGAGGCCGTGGATGCGGCCTCGAACATTGCGGCAGGAGATCTGTCGCAGAATGTACGTGTTCGGTCGAACGACGAACTCGGGATGCTCGGGCGGGGACTTAACCTCATGATTGCCGGGCTCAAAGGCATGATCGAGAGCGTGCGGGTGGCGGCCCACAAAACAGCCGAGATTTGGGGAGAGGTGAAGGGGACCTCTCAGGAGATCACCGCGGGAAGCAAAGGTCAGGCTGAGGCAGTGGAAGAGGTGGCATCGTCCGTGAATGAAATGCACTTCTCGCTTAAGGAGATGGCAAACAATGTTAAAGACCTGTACGCTAACTCGGAGACGACTTCTTCATCGGTGATCGAGATGGCGGCATCGAGCGATGAGGTCGCAAAAACCATCGTACAACTGTCCACCGCCATTGAAGACACGTCCACCGCCATCATTCAGATGTCCGCCGCGGTCCGCCAGATCGCAGAGAACATTGAAGTGCTTTCATCGGCCGCGGAAGATACGGCAGCCTCGGCAACCGAGATCAGCGCATCCGTGAAAGAGGTGGAATCCAATGCGAAGGAGTCCACCTCGCTGGCCGAAGCCGTTGCTTCGGATGCCAAACTGCTTGGAATGCGTTCCATCGAGAAGACCATTGAAGGCATGAGCCGGATCGAATCCACGGCGCGCCGTACCGCGGATGTGGTGAACCGCCTGGGTGATCACGCGGAGAACATCGGCAGCATCCTGACCGTCATCGAGGACATTACCGACCAGACCGGGCTTCTTGCGTTGAATGCGGCCATCCTCGCGGCGCAGGCCGGCGAGCATGGCAAGGGTTTCGCGGTGGTTGCGGCCGAGATCCGCGAACTCGCGAATCGTACCGCCGCTTCGACGAAGGAGATCGGGAAGCTGATCACCTCGGTGCAGGAGGAGTCTCGCGAGGCGGTCGGAGCTATGCGGGAAGAGGTTTCGATGGTGGAGGAGGGGGTGCGGCTTGCCCGAGATGCCAGCAGCGCTCTTGAGAAGATCGTTGAACGCGCTGACCAGTCTCGGGACATGAGCAGGAGCATCAACAAGGCAGCGACAGAGCAGGTCCGGGGCGTCAGGCAGGTAAGCGATGCCGTCGACAAGATCAATGAGATGACGCATCAGATAAGCCAGGCCGTGAATGAGCAGAAGGTCGGCAGCGAGCAGATCACGAGGTCATCGGAAAAAATGCGCGAGCTCACGCGCTTTATCAGGACCTCAACGGATGAACAGGCAAGGGGAAGCAAGGACATTTCCGCCGCGGTCGAGAACATGAGCGCGAAGATCGGCATGGTGAACAGGGCTGCCGGCGAAGTACAGACCGGAAGCGACCTCATTGTAAAATCGATCGAGCGCATCAAGGAAATCGCGAGATCGAACGCCGATATAGCGGCGGGATTGAACGTGGCCATGGACGTGATGGTAAAACACTCTGAATCGCTCAATCAGGAAATCTCTAAATTCAGGACAGAGCGTGCGTGAAGGGCGGCCATGGTGCGGGTGACTGCTCAAGATGGCATGGGATGGATTGACAAGTTTGCGAGCATGTCCATATAGGGTTGTGATTGTTATCTCAAACGTGAGTCCAGGGCCAGCAGGGTCGGGGGGCAAGGTTGTTGAAAAGCATGCTATCAAAAGAAAAAAAGGTTGCCTTGGTTGACGATACGGTCCAGCTCGTCACGTTCAAGGTCGGCAGTGAAGAGTACGGCGTAAACATCCGGTTCATAACCGAGGTGGTCCGTCCGCTCAAGATCACCCCGCTTCCGCGAATGCCGGAATTCGTTGAGGGCGTGGTCAATCTCCGCGGTGTTATCATCCCGATGGTGGATCTGCGAAAGCGTTTTGCCCTTGCCCGGATCGTCGATAATCCGAGGGACATGCGCATGATGATCACGAAGGGGGCCATTCCCGGGGTAGCGGGAGAAACGCAGGAGGCACTGCTCGGGCTGGTGGTGGACAGCGTACAGGAGGTTCTCCATGTGCCCGGGAAGGACATTGAACCTGCGCCGGAGGCCGCAAAGGGTCAGTCTGCAGGGTTTATAACCGGCATGGGCAAGGTGGGCGACCGGCTTATCATCCTCATCGACATCACGAAGATCCTGAGTCAGCAGGAGCGTTCAGCGTTGGCGGAGGCGGGTCATGCAGGATATTGAGGTCTTAGGCAATAAGCTCCAGAGCATTGACGCGGAAGAACGACGGGAGGCTGTTGTTGATCTCGGAAGTGCGGGCAGGCAGGCAGTTCCCCTGCTCTTGCGCGCCATGGCGGACAAGGACTGGCGGGTGCGGAAAACAGCGGTCGAGGCGCTTGTGGCGATCGGAGGTGAGAGTGTTATCGCCGGTCTGATCGAAGCACTGAAAGCCGAGGATAACGCCGGAGCAAGGAACTCGGCCATCGAGGCCCTTGTTCAGATCGGAGGGCCTGCCCTGGATCACCTGCTTCCCCTTCTCACCACGCCGGATCCGGATGTGCGGAAGTTCGTCATCGATATTCTCGGCGACATCAGGGATTCCCGGGCCGTGCCCGCGATGATCACCCGGCTCGCCGAGGACGTTGACGAGAATATCCGTGTGGCTGCTGCCGAGGCCCTGGGAAAGATCCGTGACCCTCTTGCCGTAGATGCCCTGCTGGCGTGCCTGAACCGCCGCAACCAGGGCTGGCTTGACTACGCCGCAGCCGAAGCGCTCGGTGAGATCGGCGACCAGCGGGCGCTCGGACCGCTTCTTGCCTCACTCGACCGGAGCAGTCTGCGCGAACCGGTCCTTGAATCTCTCGGCAGGATCGGCAATGCGAACACCATCGATCCGCTCATTGAAAGCCTTGCTGACACGCTCAGGATCGTGCGCGAAGTTTCGATCGTCGCGATCACTGCGATCTACCGCAAGAGTACCGCGACGGACCGGCTTAAGATCATCGAGTCTGTGCGCGCACGGATGATCGAGAGGGCCGTGGATCTTCTTGAAGAGACCCTTGTCACGAGTGCCGGAGATCTTCAAAGGGCGGCCGTCGCACTCCTCGGGTGGGTCGGGCGGGAAAGCTCGATCCGGAAGCTGCTCTCTCTTTTGAACGAAGATGAACTACGGGAGCCCGTGGCGAATTCTCTTACGCACATTAACAAGGACAAAGCGGGTTTTCTGGTCCCCTATCTCTCGAGTGACAATGCGCTGGTCCGGCGGACCGTAGTAGAGGTGCTGGGAGAGGTGGGGTATGCGGAGGCCGAGGGTCGCCTGATCCTTCTTCTGCAGGATGAGAACGGCCACGTGCGGAGCGCCGCTGCAGCCTCGCTCGGGCGCCTGCGGAGCAAGCAGGCGATCACGCCGCTTCTTGAACTCCTGGGCGATGACTACGAGAACGTGCAGGAAGCGGCGATCCATGCACTTGCTGCGATCGGTGATGAGTCCGTGCTCGACGGATTCATGCAGGACTTCTCTTCTCGCGATGCTTTTATGCGCAGGAATATCGTACTGCTGCTGGGAAAATTTTCTACGGAAAAGGCCGTTGATGCCCTTGCCTTCGCCCTCAAGGACGAAGAATCGGACGTCCGGAAGGCCGTGGTCAACGCGCTTGCAAACGCGCCCGGTACCAAGGCGCTCCGGCATCTCTTGCTGGCGGCCGCCGACGACGATCCCGAGGTCCGCATGCCCGCCGCGGAGGCGCTTGGTGCCATCGACGCACCCGAGGCGCGTGAGGCCATGATTGCCTTGCTGGCGGACACCGACCTCTGGGTCCGGGCAACGGCCGCAAGGGGTCTGGGCAGGACCGGCGGCGCAAAGGCGGGCGAGGTGCTGACCGCCTGTCTTGGCACGGCGACCGATATATTTCTTCTCGCGCTCGTGGAGGTATTGGGCAGGCTTCGCTACGCGCCGGCATGCGATCCTCTCTTGAAACTGGCGGATCACAAGGACCCGGAGGTGCGTAAAACAGTGCTCGCGGCCCTCGACGGTTATGAGGGGAATGAGGTGCTGTGGGCCGTGCTTGCAAGATTGTCGGACCCGCACTGGAGTGTAAGGAAGACAGCGGTCGAGGTGCTCAAACACAGACGCGATGCAGCGGTTGAAGCGCTTCTCGCAAAGATCGCCGATGGCGATCCGGATACGGCGGTACGGCAGGCTGCGAACGAGGCGTTGGGGAGATAAATGTTTGAAGAGCAGACCATTCCGCTGCCGGACGATGTGTTCAGGCTTCTTCGGGATTTTATCCACGGCTACTGCGGGATATTTTTTGACGATGCGTCCAAGTTCCTTCTTGAACGCCGGCTTTCGCGCAGACTTGAGCAGCATCATCTCAAGACCTTCGAGGAGTACTACCACTTCCTCCGCTATGACCGGAAGCGAGAGGAAGAGCTCACCATTCTCGTGGACAACCTCACCACGAACGAAACTTATTTTTTCCGGGAGAGTCCGCAACTCCTTGCATTTTCCGAGGAAATCCTCCCGGAACTGCGCGAACGTCTCGCCGACCGGAAGGCCCTCCGGATCTGGAGCGCCGGATGCTCCACGGGAGAGGAACCCTACACAATCGCCATGCTGCTGTTCGAATCCGGGGACTGGTGGCGCAACTGGCAGGTGGAGATCCTCGGCAGCGACATCAATCAGCGTGTCCTGCACACGGCGCGCAAAGGGGTGTATAAGACGAGCGCTCACCGTGTGACGAGCCCTGACATGCTGGCGAAGTATTTCATCGAAGAGGACAAGGGCAATTATCGGATCGTTGACAAGGTCAAAGAGCTCGTTTCATTCAGCTCTCTGAACCTGCTCGATCCGCTCAAGGCCAACTTGATCAGCAATATGGATATCATCTTCTGCCGGAACGTGATCATCTATTTCGACAAAGAAGCCAAGAAAAAAGTGATCGAGAGCTTCTCAAGCAAGCTCCGGGAGGGCGGCTACCTGCTTCTCGGACACTCTGAATCGTTGATCAACATCTCGAACGCGTTCGTGCTTCGCACGCTTAAAAACGATATGGTTTACCAGAAGCCGCTCCGGACAAGGGCAGGGTCGTGAGGGGGCGCGGACCGGAAAAGGAAGATCGTTATGACGAATAAGATCAAGGCTCTTGTTGTCGACGATTCGGCGTATAATCGCACGGTGATCGGGGAGATGCTCGCGAGCGACCCGGGGATCGAAGTGGTAGGGAGCGCCACGGACGGCGTGGACGCCATTGCCAAGACGCTCCGTCTCAAACCCGATGTGATCACCCTTGACCTTGAGATGCCGAACATGGATGGATTCTCCTTCCTGCGGTGGCTCATGAAAGAGCGACCGACGCCCGTGCTCGTGATCTCGTCACTTTCCGACAGCCGCAGCGTTTTTCGCGCATTGGAACTGGGTGCCATTGATTTTCTGGCCAAGCCCGAGGCCCGCATCTCGAAGAGCATTGAGAGCGTCAGGGACAGCCTTGTGTCCAAGGTCCATTCGGTATTGAACCTCGAGATGACCAAGGTCAAGTCCACGATCGACCTTCTTGCCCGTGAGCATGTTCCGCTGCCGGCGAAGAAAGAGGACGAGATGCCGCGAGAGCAGGGACCGGTCGAGGTGGTTGCGATCGCGTCGTCCACCGGCGGGCCGCCGGCGATCCAGGCGATCCTGACCACACTTCCTTCCGAACTCAACGCCGGCATCGTGATCTCCCAGCACATGCCGGCCGGGTTCACCCGGAGCTTCGCCGAGCGTCTGAACAAGCTCTCGCCGCTTATGGTGAGCGAGGCCGCGGCCGGAGACCGGGTGAAAGCGGGGACGGTTCACATTGCCCCCGGCGGGTATCACCTCATTGTCAAGAAGACACGCAGCGGGCTTGTGATCGAGCTTGCTCCGCGGAGAGCCTCGGACAAGTACGTTCCCTCCGCAGATCAGATGATGGTGTCCGTTGCCGAGGCCTGCGGCCCGGCCGCCCTCGGCGTCGTGCTTACCGGGATGGGCAACGACGGCGTCGAAGGAGTGATTGCCATCAAGGGCAGGCAGGGCCAGTGCCTCGCGGAGAGCGAAGAGAGTGCCGTTGTCTTCGGCATGCCGCAGGAGGCCATCCGCACAGGACTCGTGGACAAAGTGCTGGTGCTCGGCAAGATGGCCGTGGAGATTGAAGCGCGGTGCAACCCCAAACGGGCGGGGCTATAGATGCACGTGATGTCGTAAGACAATTCCTGTAATTCTTTCTTGATAATTTTAAAAGACTCAACTATAATTACCGTGCTATTTGCTTCAGCAGCTTCGGATACCTGAGCGGCCATAACAGGAGGGCATGATGGAAAAGGACTCTGCATCGATCACGAAAAAGGTTGAAGAGTTTCTCCAGGTATTCAAAAAAGGGGAGGAGTTTACCCAGGCGCTTTTGAAGGAGAACGAGAAGCTCAGATACCGGGTCGCCCAGTTTGAGGAAGTGACCAAATTCTCCGGCAGGGAAGGCAGTTTCTTGACGCACAGCATGGAAGAGAGGATCAAGTTCCTTGAGGAAGAAAATAAACAACTGATCGACCGCTACCGCGTGGTGGAAGAGGAGAACAAGGATTTTGCGAACCGGTATATCGAGGTGGAGGCGGAGAATAACAACCTGGCAAACCTGTACGTGGCAAGCTATCAGCTCCATTCCACCCTTGATTTCAGCGAATGCCTCAAGATCATCCTCGAGATCGTCATGAACCTGATCGGCGCAGAGGAATTCTCGATCATGATGCTCGACGAAAAGACGAACGAAATGACGATCGTGGCGCAGGAAGGCATGGGGCCGGAAGCGCGGGCAAGCGTAAAGCTGGGCGACGGGACCATCGGCGGGGCTGCGAAGGCGGGCGAGTCATTCTACCGCGCAGGCGATCCGAAGGACCTGAAGAGCGTAGACTATCTCAATCCCCTTGTCGTTATCCCGCTCAAGATCAAGGAGCATGTGATCGGCGTGATCGTCATCTACAAGCTCCTGGTCCAGAAGGAAGCGTTCACACCGGTGGACTACGAGTTGTTTACCATGCTTGCGGGCCATGCGGCCACAGCGCTCTTTTCATCTAAGCTTTATTCGCAGTCAGAGCGCAAGCTCACGACGATCCAGAGCTTTCTCGATCTGCTCAAGGAAAAATAAAAGGGAGGTTAGAAAATGCCCGAGTATAATTTTTTGGTGGTTGAAGATTCTCCGACAATGAGGCAATTGATCTCCTTTGCCCTGAAGCGCATCCCTGGCAGCAAGATCGTCGAAGCCAACGACGGCATTGATGCGCTCAAGAAACTTTCGACCCAGAAGTTCGACATCATCCTGACGGACATTAACATGCCGATCATGGACGGACTCAAACTCGTTTCCATGGTGCGGAACGACCCCTCGCACAAGGTCATTCCCATCATTATTATTACCACCGAAGGCGCGGATGAAGACCGCAAACGAGGGCTTGCCTTGGGCGCCAATGCCTACATCCCCAAGCCTATCCAGACGGCGGAACTTCTGAGCGTAGTCAACGGGATACTGGGGAACAAGGGGTAGTGAGAGGACAGGCAGCCTGCAGAGTGACTGACGAGGGCCGAAATGGTTTCTCGTCTTTTTTTTGTGATCGCAATGAAACAGCTTGAGTAAGCAGACCGGCGACGGATTTGTCACCATTGAGCGGTGTCCCTTTCCCGTAACTGTCCGCATGCCGCCGAGATGTCCCTGCCGCGCGACTCGCGCACCGGTGTGATATAGTGGTGGTCCAGCAGGATCCTTTGAAAACTCAGCACGGCCGCATCGTCAGGCCTGTCAAACACGCTCCCGGGAAAAGGATTAAACGGGATCAGGTTCACCTTGCACTTGATCCCTCTGAGCAGTCTGGCAAGCCGCCGGGCATCTTCGGCTGTGTCGTTCACGCCCCGTAACATCACATATTCAAACGTGATCCGTCGTCTTGATTCAAGCGGATAGTGCCGGCAGGCGGCAAGGAGTTCCTTGATGGGGTAGTGCTGGTTCACGGGCATGATCCGGTCCCGCACCTCGTCGGTCGTGGCATTGAGGGAGATCGCGAGATTCACCCTCACTCCCGATTTCCCCAGCTTCTCAATCTCCGGCACGAGTCCGTTCGTTGAGACGGTCACCCGTCGCGTTGCAAACCCCAATCCCGTGTCCGAGGCGATCACCAGCAATGCCTTCAGCACCTCATCGTAGTTCGCCAGCGGCTCGCCCATTCCCATAAGAACGATATTCGTGATCCTTCGTTTTTTCTCCTGGTGCAGGATGCGAGATATTTCCAGTACCTGATCAACGATCTCGAAGGCCTTGAGATCTCTGGTAAAGCCTCTGCTCCCGGTAAGACAGAAGCGACATGCCTGTTGACATCCTACCTGCGAAGAGATGCAGAGCGTTTGCCGGTCTTCATCGGGGATCAGGACGCTCTCGACGGTGTGCGCATCCTCCAGTGCAAAAAGAAATTTTCTCGTACCGTCCTTTGCGACCTCAGTCCTGACGATGTTTGGCGTCGAGATAACAAAGATTGACGAAAGAAGGGCGCGCTCCATTTTCGGGATATTTGTCATTTCTTCAAAGGAGCGGGCGTAATTCGTGTTTACCCACGTAAGGATCTGGCTGGCGCGAAACTTTTTAAACCCCCTGCCGACGAGGTCGGCCTGGAGCTCTTCCCTGCCCATGGATTTTATGTTGATTTTTTCAATGCCCATTCAGGTGTATCCCCTCATTATTACAAGAATGTAACATCTTTGTTTCCCGAAAGCAAGGCAGCATGCAAGATGAAGGCGCACGACGCGTTCATTAACCTGGGCATTAACGAGACCGGGCACGAGGATGGTTCCAAAGGTTACGATATGTAACAAAAAAGCCTTGACACCCTAGCATCATAGATGTTATTTTATCCCCGATTCCGGAGGAGCGTTGCTTGAAAATCGCGATTACGGGTAAGGGCGGTGTAGGGAAAACCACGCTGGCAGGTCTTTTGGCGAGGCTCTACGCGGTCGATGGCAAAAAGGTGCTTGCTGTTGACGCTGACCCGGACGCGAACCTGGCCTCTTCGCTCGGGATCTCGCCTGAGATCGCATCAACGGCCCTGCCGCTTGCCGAGCAGTCGGACATGATCGAGGAGCGAACCGGCTCCCGGCCCGGCAGGCCCGGCGGCATGTTCAGCATCAATCCCAAGGTGGATGATATTCCGGATGCCTACGGCATCCAGCATGAGGGCGTTCGGCTGCTGGTCATGGGAAAATCGAAAGAGGCCGCGGCAGGCTGTTATTGTCCCGAACACGTACTGCTGCGCCGTCTTATCAGCCACCTCATCCTGAGAAGCGACGAGGTGGTCATCCTTGACATGGAGGCGGGCATCGAGCACCTGACCCGCGGCACGGCCAGCGGCGTGAATGCCTTCATTGTGGTCGTGGAACCCGGCCAGCGGAGCCTTCAGACCGCCCGCCACGTGGAGAGCCTGGCAAAAGGGCTCGGCATCAAGGATGTCTTCATCGTCGGCAACAAGATCAGGCAGGATGCCGACAAGGCGTTCATCGCAAAACACCTCACGGGCATGAAGGTCCTTGGGTTCATGAGCTACTCCGACGACACGGTCAAGGCGGACCTTGACGGCAGATCTGCATACGATGCCTCACCCCGCGCCGTGGATGAAGCGAAGGTCATCAAGACCGCGCTCGACCAGCTGATGAAGAAGTAATTCCTTCTCTTGAAAACAGATATCAGAAATAAAGTGCTCGCTGCCAGGGACGGTCTGCTGCCGGGACAGCGAACAGAGAAAAGCCGGGAGATTGAAGAGCGGCTCTTTTCTCTTCCTGAATTCAGGGCCTCGCGTATTGTTCTGTTCTTTGCGTCATTCCGGAGCGAAGTGGAAACGAGTTCCATGATCCGGCGCGCATTGATCTTCGGCAAGAGGGTCGTCCTTCCGAAGGTAAAAGGCAGGGAGCTGGCGTTGTACGAGATCGCGGATTGGGACAAGGACGTTTCTCCCGGAGCGTGGGGCATTCCCGAGCCCCATGAGAACAGGCCGGTCAGACTTGATGAGATCGATCTTATCCTCATGCCGGGTGCGGCGTTTGACGGGCAGGGAAACCGGGTGGGATACGGCGCCGGATTTTACGACAAGCTGCTGGGCTCTTTTACGAAGATGACCGTGGCATTGGCATTCGAAGCGCAGATCGTTCCGCTGGTCCCCGTGGAGCCGCATGACGTGCCGGTGATGAAGATCGTTACGGAGAAACGAATAATAAATCCGAAGACCTAAGCACGAAAATCGAAATAATATCGAATGACCAAAATTCGAAACGTGACCTATTGCTGACTTGAATTCATTTCGGATTTCGTCATTCGAATTTAGGATTTGTCTCTCCTCATGGATACTAAAAAAATAGAAAAAGGTGTCCGCCTCATCATAGAGGCCATCGGCGAAGACCCTGACCGGCCCGGACTCAAGGATACACCCAAGCGGGTGGCTGAGATGTATGGGGAGATCTTCACGGGCATCTCCATGGACACCGAGAAGCTTCTTACTCCGATGGCTGGTGAAAACCATGATGAAATGGTGATGATCCGTGACATTCCGTTTTATTCGGTTTGCGAGCATCATCTCCTGCCGTTCTTCGGCAAAGCGCACATCGCTTACATCCCCGGCGCTGGAAAGATCGTAGGAATAAGCGCGCTCGCCAAGGCACTGGAGGTCTTTGCCAAGCGGCCCCAGGTTCAGGAGCGGCTCACGGCCCAGTTTATCGATTTGATCGTGAGCCACCTGAAGCCGAAGGGCGCGATGGTGGTTATTGATGCCGAGCACCTCTGCATGAGCATGCGCGGAGTGAAGAAGCCTGGCTCCCGGGTGGTCACGTCTGCGGTGCGGGGTACCTTCCGGACCAAGGAGTCCACCCGCATGGAGATGCTCGAGCTGTTGACCAAGAAAGAGTGAGTGCGTGAATGCGAAAATGCGTGTATACGTGCACGCAAGGGTGTTTCGCATAGACGCTTTCACGCATCGGCTCAAATACGTTTTATGAGGAGTGTCCAATGGCAACAGAAACTAACTGCGCACCGACAGCGTACCAGCCCTACGGTGCTGCGATCAAAGAAACAAGGCCCTATTCTCCGTGTCGTGCCGCATGCCCGGCGCATACTGATGTTCAGGCCTATGTGGGCCTGATCGCCCAGGGCAAATATACCGAGGCCTTCGAGGTCATCACGTCGGTGAACCCGATCGCGTCGGTCTGCTCCATGATCTGCCATCATCCCTGCGAGCAGTCGTGCAGGCGCTGCGGCGTTGACGAGCCGCTGGCAGTCCGCCATCTGAAGCGCTTTGCTATCGAAAAGTCCAGGGAATATCGGCGCGCCAGGCGGAAACTTGTCCAGAAGACCAAGGGCAAGAGCATCGGTATCATCGGCTCCGGCCCTTCGGGCCTGACCGCGGCGCGGGACCTCGCGGACCTCGGCTACAGCGTCACGCTCTATGAGAAGCATCCGGTCCTTGGCGGCATGCTCTCTGCCGCGATCCCTCCCTACCGTTTGCCGAGGGAGGTGTTGAAAGAAGATATCGATGACGTTATTTCCAAAGGCGTTGAGGTCAAGACGAACTTTGAAATCGGCAAAGACGCGAAGCTCGATGACCTCGCGAAGAAGCACGATGCGGTGCTCGTGGCAATCGGCCTTTCCCTCAGCCGCTCGCTGAACATTCCCGGCGTCGAAGGACCCGGCGTGCTGCTTGCTATTCCTTATTTGGAAGATGTCGCATTCGGCCGCAATCCGGCGCTCGGCAAAAAGGTGCTGGTGATCGGCGGCGGGAACGTTGCCATGGATGTTGCCCGCTCCGCCCGCAGGCTGGGGGTTCAGAACGTCGAGATGGTCTGTCTTGAGAATGAACAGGAGATCCCTGCCTGGAAATGGGAAGTTGACGAGGCTGTTGAAGAGGCGATCAAGATCAATTACCGCTGGGGACCAAAGGCAGTTGTCCGCGAGAACGGCAAGGTCGTGGGCCTCGAGGTCACGAAGGTCCTGTCCGTGTTCGACGCGAACAAGCGCTTTGCACCGACATTCGACAACAGCGTGACTACCGTGCTGAAGGCTGAGACGATCATCATCACGATCGGCCAGATGTCGAAGAACGATCTGTTCAATGACAGTTCGGTGAAGATGGACAAAGGCCGTGTCACCTGGAACCAGGCGACCCAGATGAGCACGGGCAGAAACATCTTCGTCGCAGGCGAGGTCGTGACCGGCCCCGGCTCGGCGATCGCTGCTGTCGCGAATGGACGCCGTGCCGCCCTGGCAATGCACCTCTTCATTCAAGGGGAGACCATCGAGGGCAGACTGCCCGTGCAGGAAAAGGAAAAGATCGCGCAGCTGCCGTCTGAGGTCGTTGAAAAGATCAGCAAGCAGCCGCGCATGAAGATCAGCCATCTCGCCCCCGAGGTGCGCGTCAAGACCATGGAGCACTTTGAGAAAGGCTACACCGAGAAAGAAGCGCTCGAGGAAGCAGGGAGGTGCAGGGGCTGCGGCGGCGGGGCCGTGGTGGACCAGAAAAAATGCATGGCCTGCCTCACCTGCATGCGAATCTGCCCCTACGGCGCACCGGTGGTCACATCCGTGTCTGAGATCAGGCCTGAGTACTGCCAGGCCTGCGGTCTCTGCGCGCCGGAATGCCCCGCCCAGGCCATCAGCATGGTGAGCTACGACGTTCGAGAGATCAGAAACACGCTTCCCACACTCATCGGCAAGGTTGATCCCAAGCGGCAGGAGCCGGTTGTAGTCGCGCTCCTGTGTACGCACCATGCAGGCATTCTTGGCCTCGATCTTCCGAAAAACGTGCGTACCGTACTTGTGCACTGCACGAGCAGGATCGATATTCTTGATATGTTGAAGGCATTTGAGTCCGGGGCAGACGGGGTTGCGGTAGTGCGCTGCAACGATGGGACATGCAAGTATAAGGACATCGCTCCGCGCGTGAATGCGCGGGTGAAGCGCGTTCAGGACCTGCTCGGCATGCTCAAGATCGAGCCCGGTCGGGTGGAGATCCTCTCCGCAGAATCGACCGATGGCGGCAATCCTTACCGCGTTGCGTGTGCGGAGTTTTCGGAGAGGGTGAAGAAAATAGGGATGAGGTCTGGCAAATAACGGTCGTGCTAATGGGCTCGACATAAAGGAGTATTACCTATGATCGTCGGATCACAGAAACCAATCGAAGAAATATGGGGCATGGTGAAGGACTTCAAAAAGGTCCTGGTGTTCGGCTGCAATACCTGCGTGGCCATCTGTCATGCGGGCGGTGAGAAGGAGGCCGAGACCATCGCTTCCCTCATCAGGATGAAGGCATCGCAGGAGGGAAAGCAGATGACGGTAAATCACCTGGGCGTGATGCGCCACTGCGAGCCGGAGTATTTTGACCCGGTAATGGACGAGGTGAAGAAGTATGACCTCGTGCTCTCGACCGCCTGCGGTGTGGGCGTGAACTTTCTGTCCGACCGGACCGGGGCGATCCCCGTATATCCCGGCATCAATACCTCCTTCTACGGTGCCGTCGAGGCGCCGGGCGTTTTCAAGGAACTTTGCGCGGGATGCGGAGACTGCATTGTACATATGACCGGCGGCATCTGTCCTGTCGCACGCTGCGCCAAGACGCTCATGAACGGACCCTGCGGCGGAACGAACAAGGGCAAGTGCGAGATCAGCAAGGACGTGGATTGCGCCTGGTACTTGATCGTTGAACGCATGAAGTTGCTTGGCACCCTTGACAAGCTCTCTGCGGTCATCCCCCCGCGCAACTGGTCCACGTCGCGCGACGGCGGACCACGCAGGATATCGATGGAGCACATACGGGCGTATGAGGAAAAGGAAGAGGTGAAGGCAGGGAAGTAATATTCACCACGGAGACACAGAGACACGGAGAGAAGCTCCAAGGCTTTAAGCAGCTCTCCGCGACCTCCGCGACTCTGTGGTAAAAAGATTTTGACCTTTATCTTTAGGAGGCATGGATAATGAAAAGCGGAAGCACACTCGAAAAAGTACTCGCAAGCGGCAACCCTGCGGTCACGGCGGAACTTGGCCCCCCCATGAGCGCCGATCCCCATGAAGTCATCAAGAAAGCGCAGCAGCTGAAGGGCTTCTGCGACGCGGCGAACATCACGGATTGCCAGACCGCGGTCGTCCGCATCTCGAGCATCGCTGCAGCGGCCATCGCGTTCCAGCAAGGCCTGGAGCCGGTCATGCAGATGACCTGCAGGGACCGGAACCGGATCGCCATACAGGCGGACCTTCTCGGCGCCGCAGCCCTTGGCCTCAAGAATTGTCTCTGCCTTGCCGGTGACCATCAGAAGTTCAGCGCGGCAGGAAAGCTCAAAGGCCACCCGGGCGCGAAGAACGTTTATGACGTGGACACCTGCCAGCTTGTCGGTATCCTGAAAAAGATGCGCGACGAGGGCAAGCAGGAAGGCGGCGATCCCATTGAGGTGCCGCCCAAGTTCTTCGTCGGCGCGTCCTGGACACCCATGGCCGATCCTATTGACTTCAGGCCGATCAATCTCATGAAGAAGGTCAACGCAGGCGCTGATTTTATCCAGACCCAGGGCATTTATGATATGAAATTGTTCCGCGAGCAGATGGCCAAGATCGTCAACATGGGGCTCCATGAGCGGACCGCGATCCTTGCCGGGATCATCGTGCCGAAGAGCGCCATGATGCTGAAGTACATGGATGCGTCGGTTGCCGGAGTGTCCGTGCCGAAAGAACTAATTGACCGGATGAACAAGGCAAAGGCAGCCGCGGGTGAAGATAAAAAAAAGATGAAGGAACTTCAGGAGCAGGAAGGCATCAAGATAACGATCGAACTCATTCACCAGGCTTTGGAGACACCCGGCGTCAAGGGTGTGCACATCCAGGCGATCGAGTGGGAAAGCGCCATCGAAGGGATCGTGAAGGCGGCAGGGCTGTACCCGAGACCGCAGGTGTAAGTACTAAAGTCCGGGGTGATGAGTTCGGAGTTCGGAGCGGAAATAATCTAAATCTGAAACGGAAAGCAAATGCCAAAGATAACCGTCCTCGACATCTATCAGAAAAAGGCCGAAGGCAAGAAGATCACGATGCTGACGGCTTACGACTATCCCACGGCCCAGATCGTGGATCAGGCCGGGATCGACATGATCCTCGTGGGAGACTCGCTCGGCATGGTGGTGCAGGGCGTGTCGAGCACGCTGCCGGTCACGATGGACGAGATGATCTATCACACGAAGATGGTAACCCGGGGGACGGTTTCCGCCATGGTAGTTGGCGATATGCCGTTCCTTTCATATCAGACCAGTCGTGAAGAAGCGGTCAAAAATGCCGGCAGGTTCTTGAAGGAGGCGGGTGCAGAGGCGGTGAAACTGGAAGGCGGGTCACCGATGGCCGAAATGATCAGGGCGATCGTATCCGCAGGAATCCCGGTTGTTGCCCATATTGGTTTAACCCCGCAGTATATGCACGCACTTGGCGGCTTCAAGGTCCAGGGCAAGGACGAGGCCGCCCGGCTAAAGGTGCTTGCTGATGCGCGTGCAGTTCAGGACGCCGGTGCCTTTGCCGTCGTACTTGAGGCCCTGCCTGCCCCCTTGGCAAAGGAGATCCATGAGCTGCTCAATATCCCGACCATCGGGATAGGCGCAGGCGTGGATTGCGACGGCCAAGTTCTTGTTCTCCATGATCTTTTAGGGCTCTTCGATCGGTTCACTCCCAAGTTCGTCAAAAAATACGCTAACCTGAAGGACCTGGCTTTGAAGGCGGTGACAGAGTACAAAAAGGAAGTAGAGAGCGGAAAATTCCCGTCAGAAGAACATAGTTTTAAATAATAGAACGATAAGAAAATATTGTTTGTAACACCTCAATTTTTCTTGACTCATGAGACAGGTGCTCGTTATAATAACCATTCTTGACCTCCGGTCGCTCCAGAAATGAGGGGACAGCATGCCTGAAGCATCGTTGAACGTTGTTCTCCTCCGGTATACACCGGAACCCGAAGAAGTTGTGGCCATGGCAGCCAAGTTGTGCTACAGTCCTTCGGGCGTTGAAGAGCTCAAGGAAAAGATCGAGGCCAGGGACCAGGCGGCCTTTGTGGAGAAACTGGCGTCCATCGGGCACCTCTCTCCGATCGAGCATGTGTCGTTCACCTTCGGGATCGAAGGCATTTCCCGGGCTTGCTCTCACCAGCTTGTGCGCCACCGGGTGGCTTCATATTCGCAGCAGAGCCAGCGCTATGTGAAAGCAGAGCAGTTCGCTTATGTTATCCCGCCGAGCATCAAACAGGACCCGGCGATCGTTCAAGAGTTTAAGAAATGCATGGCCGAGGCCCAGGAGAACTATACAAAAGTCCTCACGCGGCTTGAGGAACTCGGGTACAGGGGCGAGGCCGGACAGCAGGATGCGCGCTATCTGCTGCCGAACGCGGCCGAGACGAAGATCGTGGTCACGATGAACGCGCGGGAGCTGCTGCACTTCTTCCGCGTCCGGTGCTGCAACCGGGCGCAGTGGGAGATCCGGGAAATGGCCGATCGCATGCTGGCCCACGTGAAGAAAGCGGCGCCGACGATCTTCGGGAAATCCGGCCCCGGCTGTTTGTACGCGCCATGCCCCGAGGGCAAGATGTCCTGCGGCAAGATCGAAGAGGTCAGGAAGAAGTTTGGAGTGAAAAAGTAAGGGTCAGGGGTCAGGGGTCAGGGGTCAGGGAAAATTCATTTCTTGACCCTTGCCCCGTGACCCTGGACCCGATGTTTGAGGTCCAATGGGTTTTACGATAGCAGTTGCGGGCAAGGGCGGCACAGGCAAGACCAGCCTCTGCGGTCTTACCATTCGATATTTGAAAGAAAAAAAGCGCGGCGCGATATTGGCCGTTGATGCCGATGCAAATGCGAACCTGAACGACGTACTCGGCGTGAAGGTCCACGCCACGGTCGGGAAGCTACGCGAAACCTCTCTCGAAACGATCAAGTCCACGGCACCCCGTCCGGGCGGCATGAGCATGGAGCAGCTTTTCGATTACCAGATCCAGCAGGCCCTGGTCGAGGCAACGGGCTTCGACCTGCTCGTAATGGGAAGGCCTGAGGGTTCCGGCTGCTACTGCGCTGCGAACAACATCATCCGCAAGTACATGGACAAGCTGGCCGATACGTATCCCTTTACCGTCATGGATAACGAGGCCGGCCTTGAACATCTGTCGCGCCGTACGACGCAGGACACGGACCTGCTGCTCATTATCAGCGACTCCTCGGTGCGCGGCATCATGACCGCGGGCCGGATCGGTGAGCTGGTAAAAGAGCTGAACCTGAATGTCAAACGTTCGGTCCTGATCGTGAACCGGGCCCAGCAGCATGAACCGGACAGCGCGCTTCAGAAGGTCATTGACCAACAGGGAGTGGAGTTTGCGGGATTCATCCCTGCCGATGAACTGATCTTTGAATATGATCTGAGCGGCAAGCCGCTGATCCAGCTTCCCGATGCGTCGGAGGCATTGACGGCGTTTTACAAAGTTCTTGACAAGCTCATACCATAGCAGCAGGTGTTTACCCTCCCTTAATGCCTCCCATCAAGGGAGGGATTACATCCTCGCCCCTTGTGAGAGAGGGCTGGTTGAGGGGTGACCCGATGAATCATAAAACTGTTGCCATCATAGGAGCTGGGCGTGTCGGCAGTTCGATGGGTTTCCTTCTCAAGCGGGCAGGGTATACCGTGACCGCTGTTGCGGCACACACTGCAGAGTCGGCACAAAAGGCCTCAACGTTCATCGGCAGCGGCGAGCCAACGACTGATGTTGTTCACGCGGCGTCCAAGGCCCAAGTGGTTTTTATAACTACCCCGGACCGGATCATTAAAGAAACATGTAACATGATTGCAAACGCGCTCAAGTCCGGTGCGCTTGTCCTTCATATGTCCGGAGCCCATTCGCTTGATCTTCTCGACGCGGCACGGATCGCCGGGGCGCATCGGGCTGTGCTTCATCCGCTCCAGTCGGTCGCCAGCAGGGAGCAGGGCATAGCAACCTTACCCGGTTCGTACTTCCGGATCGAAACGGATCCTGAAGCTCAGGTCCTTGCCAGGGAGATCGTAACCGCATTGGGCGGTATCGAGCTTGTGATGCCGAAGTGGAGCCCGGATAAAGATTCAGCGGCTCTCTATCACGCGGGCGCGGTGGCGGTCTCGAACTATTTTGTCGCCCTTGTTGATTACGGGCTGAGGTTTTATCAGGCACTGGGTGCTGAAAGGAATGAGGCGCTTAAGGCTGTATTGCCGCTGATCCGCGGGACGCTTCATAACATTGAGACGCTCGGGATCCCGGATGCGCTCACCGGGCCGATCATGCGAGGAGACGAGCAGACCGTGCGCGATCACCTGCATGCCATGCAGAAGCGGACGCCGGAGCTGGTTAGTCTCTATAGAGAACTTGCCAGACGAACAGTTTTTGTGGCGAGAGACCAGGGCAGCCTCAATCAGGAAACCGCTGAGAGACTCCTGAGACTTGTTGACAATACAAACGGAAAATAGGGATTGCGTCGCTGAGCAGATGCTGCGATCGGGATTGGCTTTTTAAAATGCCGGTCTTCATCGCCATTCGTTTATTTTGAAAGGAGAATTTTCTGGCCATGATAATTATCGGAGAAAAGATCAGTGTAATCGCAAAGAAGGTGCGTGAGGCCCTCACGAAGTTCGATCCAAAGCCCCTCCAGGACCTCGCCGTGGCACAGGACAAGGCGGGTGCGCATTTCATCGACATTTCCATCGGCCCGGCTGAAGATAACGGCCCCAAGCTGATGGATTGGGCGGTGAAGGTCCTGCAGGAAGTCGTGGAAAAGCCGCTTTGCCTCGACACGACGAACATCAAGGCCATGGAGGCAGGGCTCAAGGCGCACAACAATGCCTGGGGACCCCCTATCATCAACTCCACATCCAATGAGCCGGAGCGTTTCCCGATGATGGAGCTTGCCGGCAAGTACAAGTCGAAGATCATCGCGCTTACCCTTGGCAAGGGCAGCATCCCGGCGGATGCCGAGGACCGCTGCGGAATTGCAGCCGAGATCATGGCCCGCGCCATGGAGCATGACGTGCCTTTGGAGAATCTCTTCCTTGATCCGCTGATCCTTCAGCTCGCAACGATGCAGGACCAGGGCCTTCAGGCAATCCGTGCGGTGAAAATGTTCCAGCAGCTGAACGATCCCCCGATGCAGACCGTGGTCGGGTTATCGAATATTTCAAACGGGGCGCCGAAGCTTGTCCGCCCCATCATCAATCGGAACTATCTTACCATGCTCATTTACGAGGGGCTGACGGCAGCTATTATCGATCCGCTCGATAAGGATATGATGGACACGGTCAAGACCACGGAGATGATCATGGGCAAGACGATGTATGCCCATTCGTATCTGGATATGTAAGAAATGCCCCGAATCTTCGTGCGGCGCCGGAGCGCAGTGGTGCAACTTTAAGTTGCTATTTTTGCTACAATTTGTTATGTTTTTTTGTTGTCCACGGATTGTAAATCTGATAAGATGCGCAATATTTCATCGAGGAGGCTATTATGGCACTCGTAATACCGAAAGAGAACTATAGCGGTAAAATCTACAGCGTGCAGATCGGTGCCGGTGCAAAAGCCGTGACGATCGGCGGCGCCAGCGCCCTGCCCTTCCTGGGATTCGAGGGAACATTTCCGAACAAGCCGGCCATTGCGATGGAGGTAATGGATATAGCCCCCGATGACTGGCCCGAGACCCTGAAGAAGGCGATCGGCGGCGCCGGTGCTACTCCGGTTGCCTGGGCGAAGTTCTGCCAGCAGAACGGCGCGGACGTGGTGGCACTCCGGCTTATGGGAACGCACCCGGACCAGAAGAACAAGAGCGCTGAAGAGGCGGCCAAGGTTGCGGCAGAGGTTGCTGCAGCGATCGACATTCCGCTTGTCATTCTCGGAAGCGGCGCCGCGGAGAAAGACACCCAGGTGCTGCAGGCAGCGGCAGCGTCCACGCGCGGGAAGAACTGCGCGATCGGTAAGGCGGTGGAGGAGAACTATAAGACCGTGGCCGCGGCAGCGATGGCGAACGATCACAAGCTTATCGCCATGAGCCAGCTGGACGTGAACCTCGCCAAGCAGCTCAACATCCTGCTCTCCCAGATGGGCTTCGACAAAGAGAAGATCATCATGGACCCCATGTCCTCTGCCCTGGGATACGGCCTTGAATATACCTACAGTGTGATGGAGCGGATCCGTCTGGCCGCGCTCCTGCAGAACGATCCCATGATGCAGACCCCGATCATCTGTGATATCGGCGCGAATGTCTGGAAGGTCAAGGAGACCATGGCGCCCGACGCCGAGGTGCCGGAGTGGGGCAGGCTGGAAGACCGGGCGCTGGCATGGGAAGCCGTCACTGCCTCGGCAATGATCACGGCGGGCGCGGATATGCTGATCATGCGTCATCCTGGTGCGGTGGCGAAGGCAAGGGAATTCATAGCCGAGCTGATGGGATAGCCCCCGCCTGGATCGCGGGAATTGTAAATTGAAAAGTCAAAATTGAAAATTGGAGAATGACTTGCTGTAAGCTTTAAAATTTCCAGTCTTCAATTTCCAATTCATTAAAGGTTTTCTTGAAAGGAGTCTATCCATGGCACTCTCCGGTGTTGAAATATTCAAACATCTTCCAAAGACAAACTGCAAGAAATGCGGCCATCCGACCTGCCTCGCCTTTGCCATGAAGCTTGCCGCAAAACAGGCGAGCCTCGATGCCTGCCCGGACGCGTCTGACGACGCAAAAAAGATCCTGGGCGAGTCCGCTGCACCGCCGATCCGCGACATCACTCTCGGTGTCGGAGACAAGGCGGTGAAGGTGGGCGGCGAGATCTGCCTGTTCCGTCATGAAAAGAAATTTTTCAACCCCAACCTCTTCGCGGTCGCGATCAAGGCCTCCGAGGCCGGCGACGCTGCGGCAAAGAAGATAGAGGCGGTCAAGACCTCCGAGATCGATCGGGTCGGCCAGAAGCTTCGGGTTGACGCCATTGCGGTGACCGACGAGGGCGGCGATGCGGCGAAGTTCGCCTCTGTGGTGAAGCAGGTTGTGGACGGAGCGCCGGGTGTGCCGCTGATCCTGGTGAGCAAGAACCCCGCCACCATTGAAGCCGGCATTGCCCACTGCGCTGACAAGAAGCCGTTGATCTATGCGGCGACCGCCGAGAACGCGGAGGCAATGGCCAAGATCGCGAAAGAGAAAAAGGCCTCTCTTGCAGTCTCGGCAGACGGACTTGACGCGCTTACCGCCCTGTCCGAGAAGGTCAAGGCCCTCGGCGTCGACGACCTCGTACTCGACTCAGGCGCGCGCAAGGCCAAGGACATGATCGAGCACTACACGATAATCCGCCGCGCAGCGATCAAAAAGAATTTCAAGCCCCTCGGGTACCCGGTCATCGCTTTTGCGAACCGCGACGATACCGTTGCCGAGGCCATGACCGCCGCCATCGGTACGATGAAGTACGCTTCCATCATCATCGTGAACAACGTTGAGAAATGGAAGATGCTCGCCCTGTTGTCGCTGCGCCAGAACATTTATACCGATCCGCAGGTGCCGATGCAGGTTGCCCAGAACGTTTACAAGGTCGGCGACGCGAAAGAAGGCTCGCCGCTTATGATCACCACGAACTTCTCGCTTTCGTACTTTATCGTGCGCGGCGAGGTGGAAAACAGCAAGGTGCCGGCCTGGCTCGCCGTCATGGACAACGAAGGCCTGTCCGTGCTCACGGCCTGGGCCGCAGGCAAGTTCACCGCCAGCAAGATCGCCCAGTTCGTCACCGAAAGCGGTGTGGAAAAGAATATCAACCACAAGGAACTCATCATCCCCGGCTACGTGGCGGTGCTTTCCGGCTCACTGGAAGAGAAACTGCCGGGTTGGAAGATCACCGTGGGGCCGCGAGAGGCGAACCAGCTCCCGACCTTTTTGAAGGCGAGAGCGTAAGGCATTTCAACCACCACAGAGACACGGAGACACGGAGAAAGACAATTAGTTAATTTATGAGGTTCCTCCGTGACCTCAGTGCCTCAGTGGTGAAACGATTCCAAATAAGGAGCCAGCCATGTCAAAAGTCATTGCCACCGGGGCCATTCTGGGTTCCCACTACTACGTGAAGCAGGCCGAGGCGCTTGTCGAAAAGGCCATTACTGAGAAAGGCGCGGATTTCAAGTTCGAGTTCCCTGATACGGCATACTTTCTGCCGCAGATGTTCGCCATGACGGGTTTTGAGGTGCGCACCCTCGGCGACATGAAGACTGCGCTCGAGCAGAAGGTGAAACCGCTCATCTCGAAAGTGCCTGACGACCATCTTTACAAGCCGTTTCTGGGAGAGGCGCTCGACGCGGGCATGGTGACGCTTTTTGCCCAGGAAATGATCATGGCCGTCCGGTACATTTACGGAGAAGAGCCCGTGAAGGACGACTCCATCGGCCTCACGTACAACGGGTTTATCTCGGACACCATTCTCCGGAACCTCGGTGTGCAGCTGGTGGACGGTTCCATGCCGGGCTACGTGGTGATCGTGGGAGCGGCGGACAGCGATGAACAGGCATTCGAGATCGCCCGGGACCTTCAGCAGAAGAACATTCTTACGCTCCTGTGCGGCAACGTGAACGGCAACAGCGTAACCAAACAGCTCCTCCGGAAGGGGGTACAGCTCGGCTGGGACACCCGCCTGGTGCCGCTCGGCCCTGAAGTGGAGCACGCAATCTATGCCGTGAACTGGGCCGCACGGGCGGGCATCACGTTCGGCGGCATGAAGGGCGGCGACTACAAGAAGATCCTCAAGTACTCCAAGGACAAGGTGTTCGCCTTCGTTATGGTGCTTGGCCCCCTGAACGACCGCATCTGGACCACGGGCGCCGGCGCCATCGACATGGGTTTCCCGGCAATCGCGAACACGGACATTCCGACCATTGAGGTCACCGGCGTCACGATCTATGAAGAGGTTGCCAAGGAGCTTGATCCCGCGAAGCTTGTGCAAAAATGCATCGAGGTGCGCGGACTCAAGATCACGGTCTCCAAGCCGCCCATCCCGGTTGCCTTCGGCCCGGCGTTCGAAGGGGAGCGCATCCGCAAGGAGGACATGCACATCGAGATGGGAGGACAGCGCACGCCGGCGTTCGAATGGCTGCACATGGCGGACCTGGACAAGGTGGAGGACGGCAGGGTTACGATCGTGGGCAAAGATGCCGAGGCCCGGTACCAGAAGGGCGGCCAGATGCCGCTCGCCGTCGTGATCGAAGTGGCCGGCCGCAAGATGCAGAAGGACTTTGAGCCCGTGCTCGAGCGCAAGATCCATCACTTCGTCAATGAAGCGCAGGGCGTATGGCACATGGGTCAGCGGGACCAGGATTGGTTCCGCGTGAGTAAGGCTGCACTCGCTGAAGGATACGTCCTCAGACACTTCGGCGACATCCTCACGACCCAGCTCAAGCACAAGTTCAACAATATCGTGGACAAAGTCCAGGTGACCCTCTATGTGGACGAGGCCGACGTGAAGGAGAAGGTCGTGGAGGCGCGCAAGGCCTACCTCGAACGCGATATCCGTCTTGCCACGATGACCGACGAGTCTGTTGACACCTTCTATTCCTGCCTCCTTTGCCAGAGCTTCGCGCCGAACCACGTATGCGTGGTGTCTCCCGAGCGGCTCGGCCTGTGCGGCGCCTACAACTGGCTCGATGCCAAGGCCGCGTATGAGATCGACCCGAACGGGGCGAACCAGCCGGTGCTGAAAGGCGAAGTCCTCGACGCGATCAAGGGGCGATGGAAGGGTGTGGACGAGTTTGTGTATACGAACTCACACCAGGCGCTGGAGTATTTCAATGCCTATACGATCATGGACGCACCAATGACCTCCTGCGGCTGCTTTGAGTGCATCATGGCCATCGTGCCCGAAGCGAACGGCGTGATGATCGTGAACCGCGGTTACACGGGCATGACCCCCATTGGAATGAAGTTCTCGACCCTTGCCGGCACTGTGGGCGGCGGGGCCCAGACCCCGGGCTTCATGGGCATCGGAAGATTCTTCCTCACGAGCAAGAAGTTCCTCTCGGCAGACGGCGGATTCAAACGCATCGTCTGGATGACCAAGAACCTGAAAGAGTCCTTTGCCGAACAATTCAAGCAACGTGCCGAAGAAGAGGGCATACCGGATCTGATGGACAGGATTGCCGATGAGACCGTGGCGGAGGATTCGGACAAGATGATGGAGTACCTGACCGCCAAAGGACATCCGGCGCTCACCATGGACCCGATGTTCTAAGAGGACCGGAAAAGCCGCGAGGTTGTGAGGGCGTGAAGCGATCGGAGGCCGTGAGGGGCAAGGCGTGAAGGGACAGACAATTCTGTCCCATTTCGCCTTCCACGATCACGCCGTTCGGGCTTTATCCCCTTCGCCTCTCGCATTTTGGATTCACAGGGCTGCCGGGATGATTGAGGCGGCCCTTTTTGTCTCAAGAGGACGAAATGGAAGAGAAACTAGAAGGCATACTAGTGCGGTACCGCGAGAACGAAGGGAACCTGATCTCGATCCTGCAGGACCTCGAGAGCGAATTCGGCTATCTGCGTGAAGACGCGATCACCTGGATCGCCGACCAGCTCGACGTCCCGCTTGCGAGGTTCTACGGCGTCGCGACGTTCTATGCGCAGTTCCATCTGAAGCCGAGGGGCAAGAACGTGATCACGGCGTGCTGCGGCACCGCGTGTCACGTCAAGGGTTCCGCGCGGCTGATAGACAGCCTGGTAAAGGAGTTGGCCATACCCGCGGGAGAGGACACGTCGGAAGATCTCAAGTTCACGGTTGAAAAAGTGAATTGTGTCGGCGCGTGCAGCATCGCGCCGGTGATCATCGTGAATAAAACAGTACACGGCAAGATGACGGCGGACAAGCTCATAAAAGAGCTGAAAACATTGAAGGCGGGAGAGCCGCAACAGCAACTGCAAAATTCAAAATGAAAAATGCAAAATGCAAAAGTATGGGTGATGCAAGGTCCTTAATTTTGCATTTTACACGTTGAAATAATCATTTTGCTTTCACTAGAAGCTCCGGAGCATTCATGAACAAAGACATATCGATAAGGGTCTGTATGGGCACGGGTGGGATCGCTGCCGGCGGCGTGGAGGTGATGTCCACCTTCGAAAAAGCGCTTGCGGCCGCCGGCCTCCAAGCGACTGTAGAGAAGAACTGCTCGATGCACAAGGTCGGCTGCCGGGGATTCTGCGCCCGTGACGTTCTCGTGGACGTGGCCATCAACGAAAACAAATCCACGTATCAGTACATCAAGCCGGACATGGTCGAGCGTATCGTGAACGAGCACATCGTCGGAGGCGTCCCGGTCGCGGACTGGCTTGTATCCGACGACTACCACACGTTCCACGACAAGCAGGTGAAGGTCGTGCTTTCGGACTGCGGCGAGATCGACCCCGAGGACATCGATGCCTATATCGGCCACCAGGGATACGAGGCCGCGAAGAAGGTCCTCTCGACCATGACCCCTCAGGAGACCATCGAGATCATCAGGGCTTCGGGGCTCCGGGGCCGCGGAGGGGCCGGTTTCCCGACTGCGGTCAAGTGGGACATGGCGATCAAGGCCCCCGGTCCGAAAAAATATCTGATCTGTAATGCCGACGAGGGCGACCCGGGCGCGTTCATGGACCGCTCCGTAGTCGAAGGGAATCCCCATTCTGTGATCGAGGGGATGATCATCGGGGCGTATGCCATCGGCGCGCCGTACGGCTACGTTTATATCAGGGCGGAGTACCCGCTTGCCGTGGAACGCCTCCACCTTGCTATCAAGCAGGCCAAGGAGCGGGGGTTCCTGGGCAAGAACATCCTCGGTAAAGGTTTCGATTTCATGATCAAGGTAAAGCTCGGCGCGGGCGCTTTTGTCTGCGGCGAAGAGACCGCACTGATCGCCTCCATCGAAGGCAAGCGCGGACAACCCAGGGCCAAACCACCGTTCCCGGTACAAAAGGGACTGTGGGGCTATCCTACGATCATCAACAACGTGGAAACGCTTGCGAATGTGCCATACATCATGCGCAAAGGTGCCGCGTGGTACGCGGCCATGGGCACCGAGAAGAGCAAAGGAACCAAGGTCTTCGCGCTCACCGGCAAGATCCTGAACTCGGGTCTTATCGAAGTGCCCATGGGCATCCCGCTCAGGGAGATCATCTACGACATCGGCGGCGGAATCGAGGGCGGCAGGCAGCTCAAAGCGGTCCAGACCGGCGGTCCCTCCGGAGGGTGCATACCGGTCAGCCTGGTTGACACGCCTGTGGATTATGAATCGCTCGGCAAGGTTGGCTCCATCATGGGCTCCGGCGGAATGGTGGTCCTGGACGAGACCAACTGCATGGTGAACATGGCCAAGTACTTCCTCGAGTTCACCAAGTCCGAATCCTGCGGCAAGTGCGTGCCCTGCAGGGTCGGTACCAAGCGTCTTCTTGAAATTCTCACCAGGATCACTGAAGGCAAGGGCCGGAAGGGCGACATCGAACTGCTCGAAACCCTGAGCAGCGACGTCAAGACGTCGTCCCTCTGCGGACTGGGCCAAACAGCTCCGAACCCTATCCTGAGCACGATCAGATATTTTCGAGACGAGTACGAGGCGCATATCAACGAGAAGCGCTGCCCCGCCGGCGTATGCAAGGACCTCCTGACGTACAGCATAATCGAGGAGACCTGTACGGGCTGTACCTTATGCGCGCGGGTTTGTCCTGTGGGGGCCATTACCGGAGAGAAGAAGAAACCGCACGTTATCAACCAGGACCTTTGTATCAAGTGTGGCACCTGTTTCGAGAAGTGCAAGTTCAAGTCTATAAAAAAAGGGTAGCATATGATGAATCTCACCATAAATGGCAGGCAAATAACCGCGCCTGACAATGTCAGCATCCTTGACGCGGCGCGGCGGAACGATATCTTTATCCCCACGCTCTGCGATGATCCCCGGCTCGAGCCTCATGGTGGATGCAGGCTCTGCCTGGTCTCGGTGAAAGGCTTGCCCCGACTTGTTTCCGCGTGCACCACACCTGCGACCGAGGGCATGGTGGTGGAGACCTCGAACGAGCAGATAGAGCGCCAGCGACGCACCATAGTGGAACTCCTCCTGTCCGACCATCCGAATGACTGCATGGTCTGCGCGCGGGCCGGAGACTGCACGCTGCAGGAACTCGCTTATTTCTACAACCTCCGGTCGAACCGGTTCTACGGTGAGCGGCGGCAGTACACCAAAAAGGACATGAACCCGTTCATTGAACGGGACATGGAAAAATGCATCCTCTGCGGCAAATGCGTGCGCGTGTGCGAAGAGATCCAGGGCCTTGGCGCGATCGATGTCGCCGGCAGGGGATTCTCCGCCAAAGTGACACCCCCCTTTGAAAGGGACCTGGATTGCGAGTTCTGCGGCCAGTGTGTCAGCATCTGCCCCACCGGCGCGCTCATCGGCAAACAGTCGCTTGGCAAGGCCAGACAGAAGGACGTGAAGGAAGTTGAGACGGTCTGCGGCTACTGCGGCTGTGGGTGCAACCTCACCTTGCACGTAAGCAGGAACGAGGTGGTGCGGGTGACCTCGCGCCAGAATACCATCAACGAAGGATGGCTCTGCGTCAAGGGCCGGTATGGCCAAAGCTTTATCAACAGTCCTGACCGGCTCACAACGCCGCTTATTAAAAAAGACGGAGCCTTCGTCACCGCGTCATGGGACGAGGCGCTCGGGTATGTTGCCGAGCGGCTCGGCGCCATCAGGCAGAAACATGGACCGGATGCCATCGGCGGCCTTTCCTCCGCGCGATGTACTAATGAAGAGAATTATCTGTTCCAGAAGTTCATCCGCGCGGTCATCGGCACGAACAACGTCGACCACTGCGCGCGCCTCTGACATAGCTCGACCGTGGCCGGTCTGGCCGCAGTATTCGGTTCAGGGGCAATGACGAACTCGATGCAGGAGATTGAGAACAACGATGTGCTGTTTGTCATTGGTTCCAACACCAAAGAGAGCCACCCCATCATCGCGCTCAAGATGATCAAGGCCAAGCGGAAAGGCGCAAAGATCATTATCGCCGATCCGCGGCGCGTTCCGCTGGTACGGTTCGCCGACATCTGGATCCAGCACAAGCCCGGCACGGATGTGGCGCTGCTGAACGGGATGATGCACGTGATCATAAAAGAAGGTCTCGTGAAGAAGGACTTCATTGCGTCCCTGACCGAGGGCTTTGATGATGCATTCAGGAAGAACCTGGAAGAGTACACGCCCGAGGCGGTATCGAAGATTACGGGCGTGCCGGCTGAAACGATCATCAAGGCCGCCCGCATGTACGGGACATCGGATAAGGCAGGCACCTACTACACCATGGGGATCACCCAGCACGCTCACGGCACGGAGAACGTGTTCTCCATTGCCAACCTCGCGCTCATGACGGGCAACCTTGGCAAAGAGGGCGCTGGTGTGAATCCGCTCCGCGGTCAGAACAATGTGCAGGGCGCTACGGACATGGCTTGCATCCCGAACAATTATCCGGGATATCAGGCGGTCGTCAATCCGGCGATCAGGCAGAAGTTTGAGGACCTCTGGAAGGTGAAGCTGTCCGACAAGGTCGGCATGACCGCCACGGAGATGATCCCGGCTGCTGCACAAGGAGCCCTTAAGGCCCTGTACATCATGGGCGAGAATCCTGCTGTCTCCGATCCTGACACAACACATACGATCAAGGCTCTCAAGGCGCTCGATTTTCTGGTGGTCCAGGACATCTTTATGACCGAGACGGCCGAGCTGGCAGACGTCGTGCTGCCCGGCGTTCCGTTTGCCGAGAAGAACGGGACGTTCACGAATACCGAACGTCGTGTGCAGCGCGTCAGGAGAGCGGTGAGCCCCCCCGGGGCCGCGTGGGAGGACTCACGCATCATCACAGAGCTTGCCAAAAAAATGGGTTATGAGATGTCGTACGCTCGTATCGAGGATATCTTCAGCGAGATCGGGCAGGCGTGGCCCGCGATGGCCGGGATGAACTACGCCAGGCTCGAGTCCGGCGGCCTCCAGTGGCCCTGTCCAACGCCGGACCATCCGGGCACGCGGTTCCTGTTCAAGGACGGGTTTCCGCGCGGCAAGGGCAGGTTCACCCTCGTCACCTACAAACCGTCTGCCGAGCTTACGGACAAGGACTATCCCTTTATCCTTACAACAGGCAGACTGTTGTTCCAGTACCATACCGGTTCCATGACGAGACGGGTGAAAGAGATAGACACGGTGTCGCACGAGGCCTTTATCGAGATCAATGCCGCTGACGCGAAAGAGCTGTCGCTCGAGAGCGGGATGAAGGTGAAGGTCAGCTCGCGCAGGGGCTCCATCACCGTAAAGACGCGGGTGTCCAACCGTCCGGCAAAGGGAGTGGTGTTCATCCCCTTCCATTTCAAGGAAGCGGCGGCCAATGTCCTCACGAGCAGCACCTCGCTCGACCCGCTGGCCAAGATCCCGTCGTTCAAGGTATCGGCAGTTCGGCTCGAGAAGGTATAAACGCGGATTACTCAAAGACAATCCGGGTCTCCGAGAAATCGAATTCAACGTGAGCCATACGAAGCTCACATATTTTAAAAAAAAGAACAAGGAGGAATTTTTATGCCATTTGATGCAACGAAGTTAGCTGACTGGCAGATTTCCGAGGAAGCGGAAAAGAAGATGCCGACACCCGAGATGTGGCGCGAAAAACTGGGTCTGCAAAAAGACGAGATGCTGCCCATGGGCCGCCTATCCAAGATCGACTTTCTCAAGGTCATCAAGCGTCTCAAAAACAACCCCGATGGGAAGTACATTGAGGTGACCGCCATCACCCCGACACCTTTGGGCGAAGGGAAAAGCACAACCTCGTGCGGCCTGATGGAAGGCCTGGGCAAGCGCGGTGTTAACGTGGGCGGGGCGCTGCGCCAGCCTTCAGGCGGTCCCACCATGAACGTGAAGGGCACCGCAGCCGGCGGCGGCAACTCCCTGCTGATCCCTATGACCGAGTTTTCATTGGGCCTCACCGGCGACATCAACGATATCATGAACGCGCACAACCTGGCCATGGTGGCAATGACCTCCCGCATGCAGCACGAGCGCAACTACAACGACGAGCAGCTGGAGCGTCTTACCAAAATGAGGCGTCTCAACATAGATCCCACCCGCGTGGAGATGGGATGGATCATTGATTTCTGCGCCCAGAGCCTCCGCAATATCATCATCGGCATCGGCGGCAGGTCGGACGGATTCATGATGCAGTCCAAGTTCGGTATCGCCGTGGGGTCCGAGTGCATGGCCATCCTGTCCATAGCCAAAGACCTCGCTGATCTGAAGCAGCGCCTGAACAACATAACCGTTGCCTTCGACAAAAGCGGCAAACCGGTCACCACGGGCGATCTGGAAGTCGGCAATGCCATGGCCGCCTTTATGCGCAACACCATAAATCCAACACTCATGTGCACGGCCGAATACAACCCCTGTTTCGTTCATGCCGGGCCTTTCGCCAACATCGCCGTCGGCCAGTCATCCATCATCGCCGACCGGGTCGGCCTGAAGCTGTTCGACTACCATGTGACCGAATCCGGCTTTGCCGCGGACATCGGCTTTGAAAAATTCTGGAACGTCAAGTCCCGTTTCAGCGGATTGAAACCCCATGTTTCAGTGCTCACCACAACCGTCCGCGCCCTCAAGATGCATGGCGGCGGACCCAAGGTTGTCGCCGGCAAGGCCCTGCCCGAAGAGTACACCAAGGAGAATGTGGGCCTGGTCGAAAAGGGCTGTGCCAACATGGTCCACATGATCAACGTCATCCGCAAATCCGGCATAAACCCGGTGGTCTGTGTCAACCGTTTTTATACCGATACCAATGCTGAAGTTGCTGCGGTCAAGAAGGCGGCCGAAGCAGCCGGCGCCCGCTGCGCAGAATCCCAGCACTGGCTCAAAGGCGGTGAGGGGGCCCTCGAGCTGGCAGATGCGGTCATTGACGCCTGCAACGAGAAGAACGACTTCAAGTTCCTCTACCCGCTTGAGATGAAGCTGCGCGACCGCGTGGCAAAAATTGCCAAAGAAGTGTACGGCGCGGATGGTGTTTCCTGGTCGCCCGAAGCAGAAGCCAAGGCCAAGATGCTGGAAGACGATCCCAAGTACGCCGACTATGCCACCATGATGGTCAAGACCCATCTGAGCCTCACCCATGACCCGACCCTCAAAGGAGTGCCCAAGGGTTGGACGCTGCCCATCAGAGATGTGTTGATCTACTCGGGAGCCAAGTTCCTGTGCCCGTGCGCAGGGGCGATCAGCCTCATGCCGGGAACGAGTTCCAACCCGGCATTCCGTCGCGTGGACGTGGATGTGAACACCGGCATGGTATCAGGGCTGTTTTAATAGATCATAATATTCACTGTTTAACATTGACAAAGCCCATGCTGTGAAACCAGCATGGGCTTTTTTTGTGGTGATGGCCTGTTCCGTAGAACCAGATATTCCAGCATTCAGGGTCTCTATATTAGCAAGGGTTTTGATTTAAAAAATAAAGGGGAGGAATTTTCATTCCTCCCCAATGCGCTATCTGCTCCTTCGACGTTTCCGCAACTAATGCTTGTCAGCCGTCGCCTTCTCGGCCCTGAGCTTTGCCGCCTCGTCCTTGATCTTCTGGAGCGTTTCCTTCATGGGCGCCCAGCCGTACCAATGCATGTAGTCCGGGTTCATATGGAAAGCCCCCTCGAATGCACGCATCCGGTACTCTAAAAACATAACATACAGGTCCTGCTCAACGCTGCTCTTCGCCTCGTAAAACTGCAGGAGGTCGGGGGCCATGGCCCAATCCGCGGGTTTGTTAAGTATGCCATCCTTGTAGAGTCCCTGCACCACCCTGATCGCCTCGGCCATGATCTTGTCCACATCCTTGACTACGAGGTCGCCTGCATCGAGCTGTCCCTTGGCATACGACGCACCATGACACCTCGCGCAGATGGCCGTCATCTTGTCCCGCTCTTTCTGGAACTCTTCTTTGGTAAGACGCGCGACCTTGCCTGCCTTTACGAGATCGAGTCGGGCAGTGGGCGCGCTCTTTTCATCGAGTACGCCGAGCGCCTGGAGGATCGTGACCTGGTCATTCATCCAGTCCTTGTCGTCCTCAGGCAGACGGAGCGCCAGGAAGCCCCAGGAGGTCATCACATTATGGTCGCCGTTGCTCATATGGCAGGTCTGGCACGTGGGAGCCCGTTTGCTGTCCTTGCCCTCGATCTGCCAGATCGTGCCGTGCTTTGACGTGGACCACATCTCCCACTGGGGATGGTCGAAGCCCATATGACAGGTCATGCAGGCCCTCGGGTCCTGCGCCTCGGATTTTTTGAACGAATGTCGTGTGTGGCAAGAGTCGCACTGGGCGTGGCCGTATCTGCTCCGGGATTTTTCCGCATCGGGTTGAACACCGATCTTGTGGCAGCTTGAGCAACCCTTGTAACCCTCACCGGCAACAGTCATGGGCTGGTGTCCCATCATGGGCATCGAGCTTGACGCAATCCATGCAAGGTTGTGTTTTCCCATCTTGAACTGGTCGGCCTGTTTGCTGTGGCAACCGGCGCAGGTTTCAGGAGTCGGCATCTTCGCGAGGTTTGCGTCGTCCATTTTGTTATGTGCTGAACCATGGCATGCAGAGCAGTCGATTCCCTTTTTCCCCATCTTTCCCTCAAGGTGCTGCTGCACGATACCCGGCGTCACCTTCTTGTGACAATCGATGCACATGCTTTTCTTCGCGGCCGCCGATGCTATGCCGGTTGCGAGAAGGACAATTCCTACTGCGAGTAGTACTGATTTCAAATGCTTCATTCTGATTTCCTCCTTTTTTCAATGATGTTAAAAAACTGATTATTCCCCGATCCGTGGCTTCCAGAACAATTCGCTCTGTAAAAAGATACGACAGAAGTACTCATTCCCCTCCTTTCGCTACAACGCATATTATAGCAGTCAGAATTGCCCCTCCTGCAGGCGCATCACTATTATTGCATTTATTGTGAACACCTCGTTATACCAAAACGCAGCGTATATGAATCGGTGTAATCAATCTATGATGCGCGTCATATCTTCGAAGAAATAGGGAAATTAGCAGTTGTCATGACGCAAATCATATGCTTTACTTACAAGAAACGATATAGTCACCCACAAAGGAGAACAATCATGGATCTGAGCCCGAAAACAAAAGTAAATGACCTTCTTGCCGTCTATCCCTTTTTGAAGGAATTTCTGATCAGTCTGAACCCGGAGTTCAAGATGCTGGATAACGCGATCATGCGAAATACCATTGGGAAGTTTGCGACTCTGGGGAAGGCCGCGATGATCAGCGGGATGGACGTGAAAAAACTTCTCGAGGATATATCCGGAGAGATCAAGAAGAAGACCAACGAGACCGTTTCCGTATCCTACGATGAAGCCGGTAAAGTCGGAAAGGATGACAAGATCGATACGATGAAGGCGATCATAAAGGATCTTCACGCGGGGAAAGACGTTGAATCCCAGAAAAAGAAATTCGGAGAGTTGATCAAGGACGTGGCGCCGTGGGAGATCGCGCAGATGGAGCAGCGTCTCATTGCGGAGGGTATGCCGGAAACGGAGATCAAGAGCCTCTGTGACGTCCACGTAAAGGTGTTTCAGGACGCGCTGGAGCACAAGACCGTGCCCGGACTGCCTGCCGGCCATCCGGTGCATACGCTGATGCTCGAGAACCGGGTCTGCGAGGGTATCTTAAAAGAGGCCGAAGCAATAAAGGACTTCGCAAAGGAGAAGGCAAAACTGCTCGAGATTCTTGATCGCCTTGGACAGGTAGACAAGCACTACCTGCGTAAAGAGAACCAGCTCTTCCCGATCCTCGAGGCAAAGGGCATTACCGGGCCTTCCAAGGTCATGTGGGCGCTCCATGACGATATTCGCGGCTTCCTCAAGGACGTGCGGAAGAGAGTGACGGACAACACGATGGAGCAAGTGGCCCTCACCGTACTGCTCAAGATGGTCAACGATATGATCTACAAGGAAGAACACATCCTTTTCCCCATGGCGCTCGAAACCCTGAGCGAGGAGGACTGGGTAAAGGCAAGAAAGGGCGAAGAAGAGATCGGATATGCCTGGATCAAGCCGGAGACCGATTGGAAGGCATCCGAGGGATCCATACCGCAGGCGCTCCTTGCGGAGAAGGTCGGCAGCCTTAATCTCGACACCGGCCAACTCACGCCGGGCCAGGTAAACCTGATGCTGACGCATCTGCCGATCGACATCTCATTCGTCGATGAAAATGACGAGGTCGCATATTACTCGGCGTCCCCGGAGCGTATCTTCCCGCGCAGCCCCGGCGTGATCGGGAGGAAGGTGCAGAACTGCCATCCGCCCAGGAGCATGGGCATGGTGCAGAAGATCCTGGATGAGTTCCGCGCCGGGAAAAAAGACGTGGCCGATTTCTGGATCCAGATGCAGGGAAAGTTCTTGCTCATCAGGTATTTCGCGGTGCGCGATGCAGAAGGCAAGTACAGGGGCTGTCTTGAAGTGAGCCAGGATGTTACGGCGATAAGGAAGCTTGAAGGGCAGAAGCGGTTGCTTGACTGGGAGTGATTCGGGACTTTATTATGGAGGACCTGCTCCCATTCAACGCATGGAGGCAGGTCCACGGCTGTGTGCGAGATCAAAGGTTTTTCATCTGTTCTTTCCAGCGCTCGAGGCCGGCCAGTGGCTTAAAGTCCGAGAGCGAATGACCGTCAGTCAAATGCTCGAATGCAATTTTTGCCTTTTCAAGAAGTGGATAGGTCTCTTTGACGTGTATCTTTCTGTCTTTAAATGTTGCGCCTTCAAAACAGTTGATCGCCCGGTAGGCGTCCACCTCCAGTGTCATGTCCACGATGCCCTGACCGTTTGGCTGCCAGGTGAGCAGACCGGTCTTCAGTTTGACCGACTGAACCTCTCCCATTTGGCCAAATACGTCTTTCAGTCTTTCCTCGGTTATGTCGGCCGGTAAATTTTCCACGCTTATCTTCATCGTTCCTCATCTCCTCTTTGATTATTATTTCATAGTGCGCGGTTAACTGTCTTTACTATAGCAGAAATTTGCCGGTTAGGGAATCAGCAAAATAGATCCGATGACAAATTATGAGGAATGCCGCTTTGCGATCGCTGCCTCCTGACGCATGGTGTATTCCCCATATTTAGGCTTGTCTAATCCAGACCGATAGGCTATTATTATTTCACTTTATGAAGACCTGTCATGCCTGTAATAAGGAACTTGCCGAAGGCCTGAAAGTCGGCCGAAAAGATCAATGCCCTTCCTGCGGCGCCGATGTGCGGTGCTGTCGCAATTGCGTATTTTACGACCGTGCGGTTTCGAAGCAGTGCCGGGAGACGGTCACGGAGCTGGTGCGGGAGAAAGAAAAGGCCAATTTCTGCGAATATTTCGTGTTCGCGGAAAACCGGCCTGCAGCGGCGGATGCCGGGAACGCAGTGGCGCGCAAAAAGCTGGATGATTTGTTCAAACGATAACGCTCAGCGGTGATCTGGTTATGATCAAACTTGACAAGAAGACCATTCTTGGACTTGCAGTAATAGGCGCGATCATCGTCGCGCTGATCTATCTTCTGTTCCCTCTCGGCCTGATCAGGTATTTTACCGATCAGCGCTTCCTCATGCATTTTATCAACGAGCACCGTGCCTACGCGGCACTTATCTTCATAGGCCTACAGGCCCTTCAAGTGGTCGCAGCTCCCGTGCCTGGCGAGGTAACCGGATTTGTCGGTGGGATGCTGTTCGGCACGGTTACCGGCGTGCTCTATTCAACTATCGGTCTTACGATCGGTTCGTGGCTCGCCTTTGTCATTGCGCGGATGGCGGGCAGGCCGTTTGTTGAGCGAGTCGTGAACCCCGACACAGTCAAGCGGTACGACTATGTCATGAAACACAAGGGGCTGTTCCTTGCGTTCCTCCTGTTCCTCATCCCGGGATTTCCTAAAGATTATTTATGCTATCTGCTGGGACTGGGACATATGAGGCAGCGCGACTTTCTCATGGTTTCCACATCGGGCAGGCTGCTCGGCACGGTGCTGTTGACCGTGGAAGGTTCCCTGTTCCGCGATAAGAGATATGGGGCATTCTTCACAATTCTGGGCATCAGCATTCTTCTGATCCTGCTCACCATGATCTACCGCGAGACCATCGAGCGGTGGTTTCGCAGGCTGCGGGCCGCCCAGCACCTCAAACACCGTGCGAGCCGCGCGAAACTGAAAAAGGACGACAACGACTAAATGCCCTTCCGGGTCCTGTCCCGCCGGTCCTTGCGGATGCCGCTCAGGCGGTCCGTATATCTTTTGTTGATGATCGCGCAGACCTCTTCCGGCTCGTCCACGATATGCATGAGGTCGAGGTCCTCCTGGTTGATGCTGTTCGCTGCAAGCACGGTCTTTTTCATCCAGTCCAACAATCCGGACCAGTATTCCTTGCCGACGAGCACCACGGGGAACCCCCTGATCTTTTTTGTCTGAATGAGCGTGAGCGCCTCGAACAACTCATCCATAGTGCCGAAGCCGCCCGGGAAGATCACATAAGCGACTGCATATTTCACGAACATAAGCTTGCGTACAAAGAAGTACCGGAATTCGATTCGCACGTCCTGGAACGGGTTCTGCGTTTGCTCCATGGGAAGCGCAATGTTCAGCCCCACCGACGTCCCGTTCCCATTCTGCGCGCCCCTGTTTGCGGCTTCCATGATACCGGGCCCCCCTCCCGAGATCACGGCAAAGCCGTCCTTTGCCAGGTTCTCGGCGACCCTGAGGCACTTGTCGTAGTAAGGCGAACCCGGGTTGACCCGCGCACTCCCGAAGATGGTCACCGCGGGGCCGATGTTGCTCAGGCCCTCAAAGCCTTCCACCAGTTCAGCCATGATGCGGAACACGCGCCAGGTATCTGATTTCGCCAGGTCTTCCATGCTTTTTCTCTCCCCGTTAACAGCAATGGTAAAATTAATAGTACCGATATGTCCGGTGGACCCAGCGTCTGGATCTTACATCGAGTTACTCCTCGCCATACTCCGCGCGGTATATCTGCATAAAGGTATAAAGCAGTGTGACCACGAGAGGCCCGAAGAGAATGCCCAGGAGACCATACACCTTCAGCCCGCCGAGGATGCCGATGAACAGAAAAAATGCCGGGAGCTCCGCTTTTTTCCCGATGAGCAGCGGTTTCAGAAAATTGTCAGGCGTGGACACGAGGAGGAGCCCCCACATAAAGAACAGGATACTACTGACCTTCGACCCCGTGAAGAACAGGAAGAGCACCCCCGGAATCCACACGAGCGCCGCTCCTCCGATCGGCAGGACGGCCAACACTGCCGCGATCAGTCCCCAGAATATCGCATAAGGAATGCGGAACAAGGCGAAGCCGATGCCGGTCACAATTCCCTGGAGCAACGCGATCAGAAACACCCCGTTGATAACCGCGGTGAAGGTAGCATGCACCTTCCGCGAGATGGACTGTTTATGCTCGGGAGAGAAGGGGAGCATGATCATGACCGATCGGTAATAGGACTCACCATCCCGGAAAAAGAAAAAGAGCGCGACGAGCATGACCGCCAGATCGATCACCAGTACCAGGGTCTTATTGAGCAAAAGACCGATCTGTCCCGCAAGACCGGTCGATACTTCCCCGAGGCCTTTCATTGCCAATCCTGTTATGTCGATATCGGACAGGAGCGGAAGCCTTCGCAGATTCTCAGTAAGGGAAGTGGATGTCCTGTTCCACAGTTCGAGAAATTTCCCCGACTGAATGCCCTGCGATATGGATTGGTAGAGATCTACGGCTTGTCCCGCGAAGATGACCAGCACGGCAATGGCCGGACCGATCACCGCAAGCAGGGTAATGAGCGTCATGATTGCAGAGGCCACTCCCGGTCTCCCCTTGAACAGACGGAGCACACGCTGATGAAGGGGATGCAGCGCCAGAGTGATAATTATCGCCCAGAGTAAGGCCGCCGAGAATGGGGCCAGAAGGCGGGCCATCTGGTAGAGAAGGAAAATAAAGGCCGCAAAGAATGCAAGCGCAAAGAGGTTGGCACGGGTTATAAATGGCGGCTGATGGCTGGTCACGCGTGTGTCCTCGATTGTGAATTCCTGAAATCCGACATCGTAACGGCAAGCTTTATTGCTTCAAGCAGGCTTGCGGGGTCCGCGCAGCCTCTGCCTGCTATATCGTAGGCGGTTCCGTGATCAACGGAGGTGCGGATGATCGGGAGTCCCACGGTGACATTCACCGCATTTCCAAAAGCGACCATTTTGAGCGGCGCAAGACCCTGATCGTGGTACATGGCCACCACGACGTCGAAATAGTTGTTCCGTGCCTTGTAAAACAAGGTGTCGGCGGGGATCGGATCGCTTGCGTTGATGCCTTCGCCTCGCGCTTTGATGACCGCGGGAAGGATCGCGTCCCACTCCTCGGACCCGAAAAGTCCACCCTCCCCGGCGTGGGGGTTCAGGGCCGCCACTCCGATTCGCGGTTTCCCGATCCCGAAGTATTTCATCGCCTGATGCGCGAGACGCAGGGTTTTAAAAATATTCTCCTGCGTGATGTGTCGGTGCACATCCTTCAGCGCTATGTGGATCGTGGCCAGGATAAGACGCAGCCCGCCGCCCACGAACATCATGCCATACTCTTTTGTATTCGTCAGGTCGGCAAGAAGCTCTGTATGACCGGCGTAATGGTGTCCGGCCGCGTTCATCATTTCCTTGCTGATCGGCGCGGTCACGATTGCATCAGCCTCGCGCTTCATGGTCAGGTCAACGGCCTTCTTAATGTACGCAACGACCGCTGTGCCCGAAGACGCGTCGGGTTTGCCCCAATGGTGCGCAGTGGGATCGACGTTCTTGAGGTCCAGTACGTCGAGTTTGCCCTTGGCCGGATCCGCCCGGTCGAGCGACGTGATGCTGTTCACCGCGATCGAAAGCCGCAGTTCCTCGAGCATTTTTTTCATTACTCCGGCGTCGCCGATCACCACCGGCCGGCAGAACGAAAGAATCCCGGCGCTGTCGATGACCTTAGCGATGATCTCCGGGCCGATCCCTGCCGGATCACCCATGGTTATGACGATCAGGGGTTTTTGCTCCATCATGGTTATCCTGCGACTACGTTATTCTCACCCTCCCTCCCTGGGGAGAAGAGTCAGGTTAGGAGGGCCGTAAATCTTTTATGACCATCAGCTCAATAATATTTCTCTCGCCACCCGAGTCTCTGATTTTACCTTGTAAAGTTCTTCCGGGGACATCTTCCGGAAGGATGCATGAGGCATGCCGATGATCTCCAGGTCAATAATGCGCGATGAAAACCTCAGGGTTATGAGGTCGCCCGGTTTGACCTCTTTCGCAGGTTTTGCTTCATGACCGTTCACCAGCACCCTGCCTGCTACGCACATCTCCTGCGCAACGGTCCTGCGCTTCGTGAGCCGACTTATTTTCAAGAACAGATCGAGACGCACGAAGGCATAGTATCGTAAAAAAAAGGGTTTGACAATGACAATTACGAGCGTGAACTGACTCATCTAAACTTCTTAGAAACGTGTCGTGCGGAGGTTCATGAGAAAAGAAGTGGATTACGTGTCTGGCTACCCCAGGTACGCGGCGATCACACGTTCATCTTTCCGTATTTCCGAAGGCGTACCCTGAATGACGATCTTTCCGTGCTCCATAACATAAACATAGTCGGCTACATCCAGGGCCTTTCTGGCCATCTGTTCCACCAACAGCAGCGGGATACCGGTTTTTTTCAGATGCTCGATCGTGTTAAACACTTCCTCTACAATGACCGGCGCCAGACCCATGGACGGTTCATCCATCAGGATCAACTTGGGATCGGACATCAGCGCACGCCCGATGGCGAGCATCTGCTGTTCCCCACCCGACAGCGTTCCGGCGGTCTGATGCCGACGTTCCTGGAGCTTTGGGAAAAGCGTATACACCTGATCGAGATCGCGCTGCGCCCTGGCATGGAATCCGAAAAATCGCGGTAGACGGCGAAAGCCGCCCAGGAGCAAGTTGTCCTCCACAGACAGCGGCCCGAATACACGCCTGCCTTCGGGCACATGTGCCAGGCCGAGACTGGCGATGCGCGACGCCTCCATTCCTTCAATGGGTTTACTGTCCAGCAAAATACGTCCCTTGGACGCTTGGATGATCCCGGAAATGGTCCGCATGGTCGTGGTTTTACCTGCACCGTTCGGGCCGATCAGGGCAACGAGCGTTCCCGCTTTCACCTCAAGAGACGCACCGACAAGCACCTCACTGGCGCCATATCCTGCATAAATATTATCGACTATCAGCATGACCTGTTCCTTCGTATCCCGATCAGCCTGACCCGGACAAGTCGGCATTAAAGACAAATTCGATTTGCCGTGCGTGCCCGTGGATTGGCACAGATACTTACGCGCTCGCGCCCAAATACGCGGCAATGACCTTGGGATGCCGCCTCACCTCAGCAGGTTTGCCCTCGGCAATGACCTGTCCATTGTCCAGTACGGTCACGACATCGCACAATTCACTCACTACTTCCATATGATGCTCGATCAGGATCGTCGTGATGCCGATCCGATGAATGCTCTTGATGATCTCCAGCAGTTTTTTTACGTCAGGGTGCGCGAGACCGGCGGCCGGTTCGTCCAGGATGAGGAGGTCGGGCTTGCGCGCAAGGGCGCGCCCTACTTCGAGAAATCGCTGTGCGCCGTAGGGAAGGTCCTTGGCCAGCGTGCGCGCCTCGTCCTTGAGCCCCACCAGGTCCAGCAGGGCAAGGGCGCCTGATTGGGCAGAGCGCTCTTCAGCACGGGCGAGGCCAAGCATCACCAGCGGCAGCGGCTTCCGATACGTATCCTTCATGGCTACCATAATATTTTCGAGAGCGGTCAGCTCGGCGAAGATCTGCAGATTCTGGAAGGTCCGCGAGATGCCCATGTGTGCGGCCTTGTAGAGACTCCCGGTGACAAGCGGTTTGCCGCGGAGCAGCATCGTGCCCCCGCTCGGCGCATACAGGCCCGACACGACGTTCACCAGCGTGCTCTTGCCCGACCCGTTCGGGCCGATCAGGCCGTGGACATGGCCCGACCGCACCACGAGCGAGACGCCGTCAACGGCGCGCACACCGCCGAAATGCTGTTTCAGGTCCTTAAGCTCGAGCAGCGCGCTCCCGTCGGCTTCGATTGACGGCAGCACGGTATCGATCCGGGCTGCGTCTGCCAGCGACGCAGGCGCCACGTGGAAGAGCTTCGAGAGAAATTTTGCGGCGAAGCCCATCAATCCTTCGGGGAGCCCCACGACGACCGAGAAGAGCATCAGTGCGAAGATGGCCCGGCGCAGGTCCTCGATGTTCTGGACCGTGACCGACACCACGGCGAGCAGCCCCATGGCGACGATCGGCGCGAGCGCCTGGAAGGGCTTCATGGTCTTCCGTATATAACTCCGGCCGCCGGCGACAAGCGCTATCGTGAAGCCGATAGCGGAGAAGAACTGGAACAGCGACCGGTTCGAGAGCAGGTTCGGCAGAAGTACGATCAGTGTGGCGCCGACAAAGGCGCCCCAGAGGTTCTTTCTGCCCCCGAGCACCACGCCCATAAGCAGGATCACCATCAGTTCCCAGCCGAAACTATGGGGCTGAAGGTACTGAAAGTTGAAGGCGTAGAGTCCACCGGCCAGACCGCCGAGCGCGGACCCGAAGGCAAAGGCCGCCGCCTTGTGACGATACGTGCCGATTCCCATGGCGTCGGTGGCGATCGGGCTGTCCCGGAGCGCTTCGAAGGCCCTCCCCCACTGAGAGCCGAGCAGGTTCCGCATGGCCATCCAGACGAAGGCCAGGAAGATCAGGCAGAGCCAGTAGAAGCCCTGTGCCTTGAGGCTTATGCCAAGGAATGGAGGCCGGACAAGCGAAAGCCCCTGCGCGCCATTCGTGACCGACTCCCATTCGTTGAGCGCGGTAGCCGCAAGGGCGGAGAAGCTGAGCGTGGAGAGCGCGAACTGGGGGCCTTCGAGCCTGAGCGCCGGGAAGGACAGCAGACCGCCGAACACGAGACCGACAAGAAGACTTGCCGCAAGCGCGCTCATCATGCCGAAGCCGAAGTACGTCACGGTTATGCCGGCCGTGTAGGCGCCAAGGCCGAGGAAGGCCGCCTGCGCCAGGTTGACCTGGCCGAGATAGCCCACGGTCACGTCCAGCCCGATCAGCAGGATCCCGTAGATGGCCAGGAGCGTGAGAAGCCCGAGGGCGAAGGTGTTCGTGACCAGGAGCGGTATGGCTGCCAGAAGGACGAGGACCAGGGCCTCGGCACCATGAATGAGAATAAAGCGCTTTACCATCGATCGGTCAGACCTTCCGGATGACGGCCTTGCCGAACACGCCCGTCGGACGGATGGCAAGGGCCAGGATGAGGAGAATGAGGCCGGGCGCCTCGCGCCAGCCGCTTCCTACATAGAAGCTGGTCAGGCCTTCGAGCGAACCGAGGAACAGGCCGACCAGGACAATGCCGAAGCCGGACTCCAGACCGGCCACAACGGCTACCGAAAAGGCCTTCAGTACCAGGACCGATGCCATGGTCGGGCCCACCGTCGTTATGGGAGAGACAAGGATGCCGGCAACTGCTGCTGAAAGTCCGGACAGGCCGTAGGAAAGCATGACCGTGCGCCTGGCAGAGATACCCATCAGCTCAGCGGCGTCCCGGTCAGCCGAGACCGCCTCGAAGGCCTTGCCGAGCAGGGTCATGCGCTTGAACAGCTCGATGAGCCCCATGATCGCAAAGACGCCCACAGCGACGGATATTTCCAGGGGAGTGATGCTGATGCCGAACAGATGGACCGCGTTGGAAGAGATGGGGGTCGGGAACGGCTGGTCGTCCCGTCCCCAGATATTTTCAGCCGCCGAGAAAAAGAACAGCCCGAGGATGATCGACAGGAGGATCCAGCCCTCGCTCTTCTGCTCCAGCGCGAGGCGCACTGCGGCGCGCTCAACGAACAGCCCGAGGAGCACCCCGAAGAGCAGGCCGCCGGGCACCATCAGCCAGTAGGGAAGCCCCAGCTTCGTCAGGGTAAGGCTGAAGAAGGCCGAGACCATCACCAGCTCGCCCTGGCCGAAATTGATGCTCTTGCTCGTGGCGTAGGTGAGCTGGAACCCGTACGCGACCAAAGCGTACACGAGACCCATGAGCGCCCCGCTCACGATCAGCTGTGGTACTACCGATGCCGTCATGCCGTGCTCCTCATGCCCGGCCGCTCCTCCATGAGAAGGCTTTCAGCCACCTTACTTTCTCTTCGTGCCCGCAGCTTCCTTGATCAGCCTCTGCCGGTCCGCATCGCTGCCGAACACCACGCGCCCGTCCTTTACCATGCCCATCACGACCTGATCGCGCCGGAACGCTTCGTGCGTCGTCACGTCCGCAGGGTTCCACTTGCTGTAAGGTTTCTGCCACAGCGCGATCACGCCCTGCACCGGTTCTTTCAGGTCTTCGAGCGCTTCCTTGATCTTATGGGTGTCCGTGCTCTTTGCCTGTTTGACCGCAGCCGCGAATATCAGCACTGCGTCGTATCCCTGCGCAGCGGCGACCGCAGACGGCATGCGCGTTACCTTGTATGCCTTGTGATAAGCTTCGATAAATGCCTTGGCCCGCGGCGTGATCGGATCTTCGATGAAGGTCTGCGGCATCAGGGTACCGTCCGCGTTCTTGCCCGCGTTGTCGATGTAATTCGACATGGAGAGGGTCCAGCCGCCGATCAGCGGTTCCTTCATGCCGAGCTTGGCCATGCCGTTCGCAACAGCGGCCAGCTCCGGCCCGATTCCCCATATCAGGATAGCCTGAGCGCCGGCTGATTTCGCCTTCACGAGCTGGGCCGTCATGTCCTTGTCGCCAATATTGTATTTCTCGAGCGCCACAACCTCAAGTTTGTTTCCCTGCAGCTTGATCTGGTTCAGCATGTCATCGCGGCCAGAAACACCGTAGTTCGTTGAATCGAAGAGCACGGCAACCTTGGTATATTTCCGATTGATCGCCTCCTCGACCACCATCGCAGCCTGAATGCCGTCATGTGCCGCGAACCGGAAGATCGAAAGGTCCTTCGGGCCCGAGAAAGCGGGTTTATCAGCACTGGCTGGCTTGTCAGCCCACTGCGTCATAGAGGCCGAGCCTGCTGCAGGGACGATGATCTTGGTAATGCCCTTTTCCATAAGATGCTTGTCTCCGGCCATGGCCACGCCCGTGTTCACGGTGCCGAGCACACCGGACAGATCGCTCATGGACGCGAGCTCCTGCGCGATCAGAGCACCGCGTTCGTTCTTGCCTTCGTCATCGCGTTCGACGACCTCAATCTTCATCTTCTTATCGCCGACCTGGATGCCACCGGCCGCGTTGATCTCGGCGATGGCCAGCTTCGAGCCGTTACGCGTCGATGTGCCCATGGGCGCCGAACCGCCTGAATACGGCCCGGTAAGAGCGATCTTGATCGTGTCTCCTGCAAATGCCTGCGCTGCCAGAATCCCAAATAGAAGCATCGAAACCAGAACTTTTCTCATATGCTGCCTCCTTTTCGCGATTTGTAGGAACTTTTTTACTTTAGCAGAAATACGGTGATAAATCAATGTCGATGTCCGCCTCTGAAGAAATGCCTTTACATGAAGTATCGAAAATGAGTTGATCTACGCTCGGAGAGCGAACGGCGATCATGTGCCGGGTACAGAGAGAAGATGTTTGCCGGATAACCGGGCAAGATACATGCATTATTGGTCATCTGAGAGTGCCCGTATTAGGTTCTTCCGTATTTTAGTTGAAAACTTGTTGCAGACCTGCAAAGAGGATTAGTTTGACATCCTGATCGCCGCTTCGATCCGTTTAATGGCCTTCTCTTTCCCCATCACCTCAAGCACCTCGAAGATGCCGGGGCTGACAGTACCGCCGGTCAAGGCCACTCGCACGGGCTGGGCAAGCTTGCCGAGCTTGATGCCTTTTTCCGCGACGAGCGCATTGAAGACCTTTTCCAATTCATCGTGCGTAAACGGTTCTACTAATTGCAGCCGTCCTGTCAGTTCGGAAAGGAGCGGTGCAACGTCCGGCGTCAGGTGTTTTATCCGCGCCTTCTCGTCCATCACGATCTCCGCCGTCAAAAAAGGCAAAGCGCCTGTCTTCAATTCCACGAGTGTGTGGCTGCGCTCAGTTAGCATAGAAACGAGTTTCCTGAACCAGTCAGCGTCCGGCTCGTTTCCCTGCTTCACGACGCCGTCCTTCCTGAGAAGGTCGAGCACCAGTTCCGCGATCCTGCCCGCGTCGGCTTGCTGGATGTAATGATGGTTCAGCCAGAGCAGCTTCTCGGGGTTAAAGACGGACGGGGCTTTTCCAACGCTGTCGAGGGAAAATTTTTCGATCAGCTCCTGACGAGAGAAGATCTCCTGGTCTCCTGACGACCAGCCAAGACGGGAGAGGTAGTTCACGAGCGCTTCGGGCAAATAACCAAGGTCGATATATTCGGTGACCGCCGTGGCCCCGTGCCGCTTTGAGAGCTTGGTCTTGTCCGGGCCGAGGATCATGGGCAGATGGGCAAATTCAGGCGGCTCGTATCCCAGCGCCTGATAAAGCTGGATCTGGCGCGGAGTATTGTTCAAATGGTCGTCGCCCCGGATCACATGGGAAATCTCCATGGAAACGTCGTCAACAACGACGGCGAAGTTGTATGTGGGGAGACCGTCGGAACGTTGGATGATAAGATCGTCGAGCTGCTGGTTCTCGAACGTTACCGCACCGCGGATCATGTCGCGCACGATGGTCTGGCCCTCGTCTGCCGAGAGGAAGCGGATTGCCGGCGTCCTGCCTTCAACCGGGGCCGTGAGCGAACGGCACTTCCGGTCGTACTTGGGCGGTTTGCCGGCGGCCATGGCTTTTTTTCTCCGCGTCTCGAGCTCTTCGGGGGTACAGTAGCAGTAGTAGGCCTTGCCTGCCTTGAGCAGGCGGTCGACGTGTTCTTTGTAAATATCCATGCGCATGGTCTGGCGAAAGGGGCCTTCATCCCAGTCAAGGCCAAGCCACTTCATGCCGTCAAGGATGATCTTGATGGATTCGTCCGTGGAGCGGGTCTGGTCCGTGTCCTCGATCCTGAGGATGAATTTTCCGTTGTGGTGGCGCGCGAAGAGCCAGTTGAAAAGCGCAGTTCGTACGCCGCCGATATGCAGGGCGCCCGTGGGGCTTGGCGCAAACCTGACCCGTACCTTACTTGCAGTGTTCATGAGAAAGGGACTCCTTGTGCAGAGAGGGATTTAATTTTATATGAGGTGGTATTATAGCAAATTACGGGCTGAGTCGATAGCAAATTCAGAGAAATGCCGCCCACTCCATGATGACAAGTGTCAAGCTGTTTGAAGCAGCATGGTAAAAGTAAAAAGCCTATTTGATTTGACAGGAGTGAGCATAGATGACAATTGACAAAGCAAAGGATTATCGTTATTATAATAACAGATGTAAAATTGTAATTTTGGGTCACTCGCAAAGTGAGCTACAATTCGTGCGATTCCATCTTTCTTTCGAGAAAAGCGATAGGACAAATTCATTTAGGGGAGGATTCCATGGATATCAATGTTTTAATAACCGCACCAGTAGTGGAGATCGACGGCGTAAAGTACCATCACCATCCCAATGGCGGCGGAATGGTTTCTGAGCACGCGCAGGTCGCGGACACGGTGTACGTCGGCCCATTTGCAAAGATCTGCGGCCACTGCAAGCTGAGCGGCGAAGCCTTCGTCTTCGGGAACGCCTGGATCTTTGACAAGGCCGAGGTGTCGGGCAGTGCGGAGGTATTCGGGAATGCCAGGGTCTTCGGCAATGCCAAGATCACGGGTGACGCAAAGGTATACGGGTTTTCCGTCGTCTATGGAGACGCGGTCGTGAGCGGTGTTGCCGAGGTGTCGGAGAAAGCCGAGGTCGGCGGGAACGCGCGCATCAACAATGCCAGGATCGGCGGCGAGTCAAAGATCCTGGGTGAGGCTGTCGCAAAAAAGAAAGTGGCGTAAAAAATCACGGGGCAGTCCCCCGTGATTACCTTTTTCCCTGGCGGCCTAACGAGAAAAGATCAAAAAAAGGGACGGTTCTTAGAACCGTCCCTTTTTTGTGGTGAAGTCATGATAATTTTTCAGACTAGAAGCCGAAGGGCTTTGCGTAGAGCAGGATGAGTACCACAACCAGCGTGTAGATCGCCAGCGACTCGATCAGGGCCAGGCCAACGATCATGGTGGTCATGATCTTGCCGGAGGCCTCTGGGTTGCGCGCGATGCCTTCCACGGCCTTGCTGATGCTGACGCCCATGCCGATGCCGGTGCCGAATGCGGCGATGGCGATTGCAAGAGCTGAAAATGCAGCGACCGTGCCGAAAAACCCGAGCTTGGCCGTATCAGGGGTCGCCGCTGCCTCCGCTGCGAACGCTGCGGACGCGACCAGCATCAGACTGAACACCAGGACGATGATTCCAACAGTTCTTTTCATTGTGTTGTCTCCTTTCTTTAAAAGTAGATTTCTGGCCGGAATAGTGCCGGATTACTACCTCCCGGGGGGATCCCTCCTCTGGAAGGAATTTCGACCCCGGGGTCAATTATTAATGGTGATCGCCTCCCAGGTGCGCCGCCTCGACGGAACCTGAAAGATAGAGCATGGTCAGCAGGGCGAACACAAGCGCCTGGACAAAAGAGACCAGCAGGCCGAGCCCGAGAATGGGCACCGGTGCGATATACGGCGCCAGGAGCGCGAGCACAAGAAGCAGCTTATGCTTGGCCACCATGTTGCCGAAAAGACGAAAGGTGAGGGACATCACGCGGGCTAAATGGCTGATGAGCTCAATGGGGAGCATGAGCGGCGCGAGGGCCCACATCGGTCCCATGAAATGCTTGACATACGCAAAACCATGTCTTTTGATACCGATATAATGGGTTGCGGTGAAGGTTACCAGCGCGAGCGCGAGCGTGGTATTGATATTCGCTGTAGGTGAATCGAATCCCGGGAACAGACCCTCGAGGTTGCACACGAGAATAAAAAGAAACAGAGTGCCGATCAGCGAAAGGTAGTGCCTGCCTTCGGGCCCCATGATATCCACAATGAAATTCTCGAGCCCGCCGACGATGGTTTCCATAAGGTTCTGCACACCCGTGGGCGCTGTTTTTTTGAGCGAAAAGCGCGCTGCCAGCGAAAGCCCGATAAGAATGGCCATGGCAAGCCAGGCATACGAGATCTGCACCGGCACGTTGGGCGCCAGTGTTTCTAATATCATCGGTCCTTCTTTCATACGCACACTCCTTATCGCTATTAAATAACACGAAAAATCTACAGGAACGGCTGTTTTTTGTCAAGAAAAAACCCGGAACCCCACCATAAAATTTCTTAATAAACATAGCTGTATTTGCTAATGAATCGCGCTTGAACTGTCGCCCCCAAGCGGAGGTTCGGCGGGGTGAACGCTAGAACTCCTCGATGATCGCCGCGGCAAGAAGGGGAAGCATGATCTCGTGATGGCCGGTGAGCGCGAAGCCCCTGCCGCCTTCCTGCGTCGGGCGACGCACCACGTTGGTGTTCGGCCGGTAGTGCTGGACAAAATCCATGTTCACGGTGGTGAAGTGACGGAGTGAATGTCCGAGGTTCCTGCAGAGGGTCACGGCCTTCAGGAAGAGCTCGGGAAGCAACACGGCAGAGCCGAGATTTATGTATACACCGCCCTCAAGTTCGGACACGAGGGAACAGAATCCCAGAAAGTCCCGGTGGGCAGCCTCGCCGGTCGCCCTGCCGTCGAAAGAGGGATGCATGTGGATGATGTCCGTTCCGATCGCGACATGGACCGTTACCGGGACCTTCAGGCGGTGACCCGCGGCGAGCAGGCTGTTCTCCTTGTAAGGAAAATCGCCGTTCTGGATCATTGTGCCGACCGCGGTGCCGATGCCCTCCTCCGGTCCTGCCGATTTGATCGCCCCGTTCAGCATACTGCCGGTTTCCTCGGCCATGCCGAAGGCGCCGGTCAGGATCTCCTTATCGACGTCCTCCGATGTCCGGCCGACCAGGGCGAGCTCGAAGTCGTGGATGATGCCGGCGCCGTTAAGCGAGAGGCTCGTGATGATCCCGCGCTCCATCAGATCGATGATCACGGGATTCAAACCGACTTTGATCGCGTGGGCGCCCATGCCGAGCATGACCGGCCGCCCGTCTTTTCGGGCCTGAACGACCGCGGCCACAACGTCCCTGAAATGCCTGGCTGAAAGTATGTCCGGAAGGGAAAAAAAGAAATCCCGGAAGCTCGCACCCTTCTTGTGCGGTTTGGCGAAATCGCCGGTCCGCACCTTGCTTTCGCGGCCCCTGAGCGGATAGGTCTTTATGCGTGAGGTGTCGATCTTTTTCATGCAGTCTATTTTCGATGGTTGCCGAAAAGCTCCTCATCCACCATCTGGCAGATGACATGGCCGAGCGTGATGTGCGTCTCCTGGATGCGTGCCGTGACCTTCGATTGGACAATGAATGTATGGTCCGCCTTGTTCGCAAGTTTGCCGCCATTGCCGCCGGTCAGCATGATGGTCCTCATGCCGTTCTTTTTCGCCACGTCGATCGCCCTGACGACGTTCGACGAGTTGCCGCTCGTGCTGAGCCCGATCACCACGTCGCCTTCATTCCCGAGGGCGACGAGCTGCTTCGAGAATACGTATGAATAGTCGTAATCGTTGCTGATACTGGTAAGCACTGCTACGTCGGTGTTCAGCGCGATGGCGGGCAGGGGCGGCCGTTCAATGAGAAAACGGTTCACGAACTCGGCGGCAATGTGCGAGGCGTCTGAGGCGCTCCCGCCGTTGCCGAAGAGCAGGACCTTCTTGCCTTCGCGGAACGCCTGAGCGATAAGCTGGACCACTTCCTCGATTTTTTCAACGTTCTCTCCGGCAAATTTGATCTTTACTTTGGCGCTTTCCTCGAATGCTTTTATGATTGCGTCTTTCATGAAGTGCTCCTGAAGCGGCAAGAATGATCGAGGGTTTATTATATGGCAAGACGGGTAAATGTCAAGGCGAAAAGGAAGTTCGATGGGTCGTCACGGAACACGAAATAATAAAAATATTTTTCCCGCGTGCTCACAACCGAGCAAACAGGAAATTTATCATGAGAGAAGATGTACAGGATCAGGTAAAGAGAAAATCCGACAGTTTGCCGAACTCCTCGACGCTCAGCGTCTCAGCCCTGCGACCGAGGTCGATGCCGGTGCTGTTCAAAACCGCGTCGATCCTGTCTTTCGGCGCCTCAAGTTGTTTGAGCGAATTTCGGAGCGTCTTCCTGCGCTGTGAGAACGCAGCCTTGATCACCCGGATAAAGAAGGCCTCGTCCCTGACCGCGACCGCGGGTCGGCTGCGCAAGGTCAGTGTGGTCACGCAGGAGTCCACCTCGGGGGAGGGTGTAAAGGCGCCAGGCGGGACCTTGAACTCTATCCTCGGTACGGTGTAGAACTGCACGAGCACCGAGAGATAGCCGTATTCCTTTCCACCCGGCGGCGAAGCGATCCGTTCCGCGACCTCCTTCTGGAGCATGAGTGTAAGGCTGATGAACTTATCGCTGCGCGCAATAAGCCTTTGAATGATCGGCGTGGAGATATAATAGGGGAGGTTTGCCACGACCTTCCACCGGCCGTTGAGCGATCCGTAGTCATACTCGAGCGCATCGGCATGAACAAGCTCAAAATTGGGACACGCGCTGAATACATTTTTAAGGCGCGGGATAAGCCGGTCGTCCACCTCGATGGCCAGGACCTTTCGTGCCCGCTGCGCGAGGACAGCGGTGAGATGACCGAGTCCCGGCCCTATCTCCAGCACCTGGTCCTCCGGTCCGACCTGTGCAGCGTCCGCGATCCTGTTGAGATAGTGCGGGTCCTTTAGAAAATTCTGGCCCAGGGATTTAATTGCGCGGATATTCTCGATCATGACGCTCATACTAACACTGACAGCATAATATACAAAGTGATATTAAAACAGTTAAAGCCCGCGGTCGCTAAGTTTCTTCATTTGTGCGGGCTGAAAAAAATGTTTATTTTGCTGCAATCGCGCGAGTGGTAAGGCGGCACGCTACTACTCTATCCATCCTCTCTTCTACTTTCATCTATCCGACTGCAAGAGGAATGCGCCACTTGATCATTGCGACCTTTATGGCGTCGTTCACGACAAGGCATGAAAGCATCGCATAAGCGAATACCGCCAGCGTTTGCCACCAGGGCAACGGCGTGAGGCTTGGGAGTCCGATGAGCGTCAGGACGGTACCGACGAACACTTCCGCCGTTATGGCAGCCATGAGAGTCTGGCCGGGCATGGTCGTCCAAAACCAGCGCCGCTCCCGTACGGACACGATGGAGAATGCTGCGAAGTAGAGCAGCATCAGGAAACTAAAGGTGAAAAGGGCGTTATCGTTGGTCGACAGGCCGAAACGTGACCAGCCAAAGTATAAGAATAAAAGACTCTCCACCACCATTGCCACGCCCAGCACCACGGACACCGCGATGGAGCCGCCGATGTTCCACGTCTCAGGCTTTCTGGAAGGTTGAACAGTGTCGGTGGCGAGGGAGATCTTTGCGAAGTCCGTCATGAAGACCAGCAGCAGCATGGCAAAGGCGGAAACGACGAACTTGCCGGTCAGCATAAATGCGATGGACACAAAGGCCGCCTTCAGGATCGTCCGGCTGATTTTGTTGACGATCCATGTCAGCACCCGCTGGTAAATGGTCCGTCCCTGCACGACCAACGTCACGATGTTCGTCAGCCCCGGTTCAGTCAGGACAACGCTGGCTGCGCCCTTGGCGACATCGGTCGCGCTGCTGACGGCGATGCCGACTTCGGCCTGACGCAGGGCCGGCGCATCGTTGACGCCGTCGCCTGTCATGCCGGTTACGTGCCCCGCGGCCTGCAGGTGCTGCACGACGATATATTTATCCTCCGGATACACTTCGGCGAAACCATCTGCCGCCGCCAGCAGGTCGACAGCTTCCTTTTCGACCAGGGCACTCGCGGCTTTCAGATCCGCCACAGGCCTGATATTGTGCAATCCGACTCCCTGTGCGATCTCACTCGCAATCGCCAGCGCATCGCCGGTGAGCATCTTCACGGAAACGCCGAGGTCGTGGAGCTCCGCGATAAGTTGCTTGGCGTCCCGCCGGGGCGGATCATTCAGGGTCACCAGTCCGACGAGTTCGGGCGTGCCCTGATCAGGGCCGCGCGCCACCGCCAGTGTCCGGTATCCCTTTTGTGCCGATTCGCTGACGCGCGCCTCCAGCGCGGCGATGGCCGGCAGCTGGAGTCCGCAGGCCGCAGCGATGGTTCGCACGGCACCTTTCATCACCCGCAGCCGCTGCCCGTTCTGTTCTATCACGGCTTCCGTCCTGCGGTTTTTTGCATCGAAAGGAGCGAAGGAGACAGTTGTAATCGCGGGCACGCCGTCGAAGACATGCCGCTCTTTTGCTGCAGAGAGGAATGCAAGGTCAATTGGATCCTGGTTGGCCTCCTGCGACGCAAGGGCTCCCGAGAACAGAACGTCGGTTTGCGTCGCGGGTTCGAGCGCGATCACGCCGGTAACGGCCAGTTGGTTCATCGTTATCGTGCCCGTCTTGTCCACGCACAGGACATTCATCGTCGCGGCATCCTCTGCGGCGCTGAGGCGTGTGACCAGCACACCGCGTTTCGCTAGTTCCTTAGCACCGACGGCCATGCTGACCGTGAACATGACGGGAAGGGCGACCGGCACCGCACTCATCAACAGGACGAGCATAAGTGGAACCACCTCAAGAAGCGGTGTTCCGCGGATCAGTGACAACACAATGACCACGCCGATCAGCGTGCCGACGATAACAAAGAGCCAGCGGACCACCTTGGCAACCACTGCTTCGATGTGAAGCTTTGGCCGCGCCTGCTGCACAAGCTCCGTAGTCCGGCCAAAGTAGGTTTGTCCCCCCGTCAACATGACCACGCCGTTGCCTTCCCCCCGACGGACGACGGACCCCGAAGAGAGCACATCGCCGGGCGCCTTGTCGACATCCCTCGACTCGCCGGTGAGGGCCGACTGGTCAACACGCAATGCACCGGTCAGCAGCCTGATGTCCGCAGGAATGATGTCACCCGCGCGGGTGCGGACGATGTCGCCAGGGACCAGTTCGCGGGCGGGAATGACCTGCCAGTTGGCCTCGCGCAGGACGCGTGCAGCGACCTGCAAGCGTCGCCTGAGCGTCTCGACGACGCCGGCAGCGCGGCGTTCCTGCATAAAGCTCAACACAGCATTGATGACCAGAAGCGCGCCCACCACAGCGAGGTCTGAGTATTTCCGAAGGACGGCCGAAAGGATCATGATCAATTCGAGCATCCATGCCGACACGCCCCAGAATTTACCGAGAAATCTGAAGACCGGGTGACCCTTCTGCTCGACCACTTCGTTGAAGCCGTGTTCCTTCCGACGGGAGTCCACGTCAGTACGCGTGAGCCCGACCCCGGGGTTCACCTGGAGCGCCAGGAGCATATCGGGAACCGGCATGGATGAGATGTCGGGTGCTTTGCCATCTGATGGTATCGAACGTGGATTCATATATTTTCCAGCACCTGGCCTTCGGGCCCGACCTGCGCCGCGTCCGCGATCCTGTTGAGATGGCGCGGTTCCTTTAGAAAATTCCTGCCCAGGGATTTTTTTGTTGGGATGTTCTCGATCATGGATTTTATACTAACACGAATACAATAATTTACAAGTTGATTTTGTCAGGGGTGCTCGGATGGAAATGATGAAGGGTGAAAACAGCAAGCAAATTTTTAGAATTGTGATAGTTGGAGAGGCACTCTAACATTGATAAAAACGGACCCCGGTATTTACAATGCGGATTTCATAACATAGCACAAAGGCAAAATGATATATAGTCACCGACTACTTTTCACCTCGAATTATAGAAATAATTAACAAATTCCGATTGAAACTTTCTGATGATGAATACAGCGTCCTGGCCAACTACGTCACATGGTCCAGGACACTCCGCACCTGCTTCAAAAGCATCACTGGTGTAACGGGCTTAAAGACCACCGGCATCTTACCCTCAAGCAACAAATTCTGCCGGACCAGGTCAGGGGCGTAACCGCTTTGGAACAGGATTTTGATATCGGGCTGGATCGCCCTGATCTCGTAATAAGCTTCTTTCCCGGACTTCTTTGGCATGATAATATCGAACAGCAACAACTCGATCCTGTCCTTGTTCTCCTTAAACTTGTTCACGACGTCCTGACCATCGACCGCAGCGATCACGGAGTAACCGGCCGATTCGAGTATTTCCGTGGTCATAATTCTAACGGTTTCGTCATCTTCCGCAAGCAAAATGGTTTCCGTGCCTCCCTTGGGACGCTCTTTCGCCGGCTTAATCTCCTCTTTCACGCCTGCTGAGATGAGCGGCAGATA